>NZ_CVSU01000041.1 GCF_001180205.1 Candidatus Pelagibacter communis
TGATAGGCTGGATGTGGAAGCGCAGTAATGCGTGCAGCTGACCAGTACTAATAGCTCAATTGGCTTGATTTATGCACTGAAAAAAATTTTTTTAAATTATAGATATTTTTAAAACTTAAAGTAAAAGTTTTTGTAGATTTTTCTCATTTAATTTTAACATTTTTAAAAATTCATCTCTAGTATTCGAATATCTAAAAATTTGTTCATCTTTGGATGCCATTATGTCAATTTTAATTTTTAGACTAAAATCATTTATCATATTTAAAATAATTGGAGTTATACCTCCAAATTTTGAACTTTCATCAAATAGAATTATTTTTTTATATTTTTTTAATTCTTTAATAAAACTTATTTTATCAAATTTTTTAAGTCTGAATAAATTTATTACAGAAACATCTTTTCTTTTAATTGCAACTTCATTAGCTATTTTGCAAAAATAACCAGTCGATATTATAATATTTTTTTTAATTTTTGCTTTGAAGGTTAACGCAAAACCTTGCTTGATATTATATTTTATATTTTCATTAAAATTCATTATCCCTTTATCTATTCTAATATATGTGGGTCCCTTAATTTTATTGATATTTTTTGAGATTAAATGAGCGAGATTATTATCACTGATATTAATGATTTCGAATTCTGGAATTAAATACATTAGATATAAATCTTGTGTTCCGTGATGTGTTGGACCATCGTAGGAAAAAGAAAATCCAGGACCAACACCAATAATTTTCACATCTAGAGAATTACTAGCAATACTAAATCTCAACTGTTCGTAGCATCTAAAAGTTAAAAATGTACAAAACCCATAAACAATTGGTTTCTTGTTATTTTTTGCTAAACCTGATGCAATATTAATAAGATTTTGCTCAGCTACCCCAGCATCAATAAATCTTCTGTTTTTTCTTAATGATTTTAAAGAAAAAACGTCTGCATCATTTGTTAGAATAAAATAATTTTTATTTGTTAAAAATTTTTTTTTAATATTTTCGAAAAAAATATCTCTTATATCTGATAATTTATTCATATATTTGTTTTACTCTTTTGACTTCATTTTTAGGCAAATTTTGATGACTATATCGAAGATTATTTTCTGCAATACCCAAGCCCTTACCTTTTATTGTATCTGCAATTATAATCGATGATTTTTTTAGTTTTATTGCTTTATCATAACAATTTTTAATTTCTTTGTACTTGTGACCATTAATATAAAATACATTCAAATTGAGATTTTCTAAAAATTTTGAATCAAAAACTTCTTTTTTGTCTATTTTAACTGATGCGGAAATCTTATTTCTATCTATTATTATTATTAAATTATTTATTTTTTTTTCTGAAATATAAAAAAGAGCTTCCCAAACTGACCCTTCATCAATTTCAGCATCACCAATAATTATCCAAACTTTCCTTTTTGTATTTGCTAAAGCATGCCCTATTCCTACTCCAATAGCATGACCTAACGAGCCAGTGTTTGTATCAATAAATTTTGGTAATTTAAAAATATCAAGCTGACCTCCAATTTCTGCTCTTTTTTTTAAATTAATTAATTTTTGTTTTGAAACAAGTTTTTGATTTATTAATATTGAATAAAAGGCGCCTAGAGCATGACCTTTGCTTAAAAGAAATATAGATCTATTCTTTTTTGAAAGATTTATGTATCCACCATAAAATAATACTGTCATTAGATCGAGACAAGATGCAGTCCCACCTAAGTGATACTTGAAGCCTTTTTCGACTAAATCAAGAAATTCCCATTTAATTTTATTAGATATTTTCTTAAAATTCTTTACCATAAATTTTTTGATTAGGATCAGTAAATACTTCAATTAAATATGGTTTTTTATTTTTAAGAATTTTTTTAATTATTTTTTTAATATCAGAGATTTTTTTTATACTAAGATAATTTAAATCAAAAGCATTTGCAATTTTCTTAAAATTTAAAGTTCCAACGCCTGTTTGGTCCTCTGAGTCCAAAATATTTCCATCAAAAAAGTTACCCTGCCATTTTTTCATTGAAACATAACCTCCATTATTTATTACAAAGGTTTTAATATTCAATTTGTAGTGAGAAATAGTTTTTAATTCCTGGATGTTTAATTCTATTGAGCCATCTCCAGTAACAGATAATACTACATTATTTTTTTTAGCAACTGAGGCACCTATAGATAAAGGCAAAGAAAGACCCATTGCAGCATTAGCTGAGGATGAAATTTCGATTTGACCTTTATTAAAATTCCAAGCCTGTCCTCCAATGTAATAATTTGAACCTGCATCTGTAATTAGAATACTATTTGAAGGAGACAAATCATCCAGTTCATACATGAATTTATATAGATCTATTGGTTCTTTTTTTGAGTAAATATTTGGAATATAATTGTTTTTTTTTTCAAAAAGACATTCATTTTCCCATTTTTTAAAATTTATTTTTTTTGTTTTTTTAATATAATTGTAAAAACCACTTAAAAATTCAAATAAAGATCCATTAATTTTTAAATCAATTTTCTTTAAATTTAGATTGAGTTCATTCTGATCGTTATTGATTGAAATGGTGTAAGCTTTTTTTGCAAAATTTTTTGGGTTTCCCATACAAAAAGTAGGAGCAAATCTGCAGCCTAATCCAATTAATAAGTCACATTTTTCAGTAATTTTTTTTGTGTGTGGAAGACCTTTAATGCCACATAGACCTAAATTTAGTTTATTTTTATGAGGAAAAATATCGTTAGCAAACCTAGTTGTTATATATGGTATATTTAATTTTTTTTGTATTTTATTAAAAATGTCTTTAGACCCAGATTGTTTTAGTCCATTTCCTATTGCAAATAATGGTTTTTTTGAATTTAATAATTTAAAATATATTTTTTTATATAATTTTATATAATTTTTTTGTTTATATTTGGGCTTAAATTTCTTGAGTTTATTTTTAATTACTTTTTTGGACTGAATATCTAAAGGTATTTCAATCCATACAGGTCCCGGTCTTCCAGTTTTAGAAATATGTATTGCTTTTTCAATTTCATATTGAGATTTATTTGGGTCAGTCAATTTTACTGAGTATTTCGTTATATTTTTAAGTATTCTAGTAATACTAAACTCAGCTGTTCCCAATGTTCTAATATTTAATTTTTTATAATAATCAGCCGTATTGATGTTTTCTACTTGTCCAGAAATTACTACAATTGGAGTACTATCAACATATGCTTCAGCTAAACCTGGCAATGCGTTTGTAGCACCCGGACCTGCAGTAACACATACCGCGCCAACTGAATTCTTAGCTTTTGCATAGGCCTCAGCCATCATGGGTGCAGCAGCTTCATTTCTTGCGGCAATATATTTAATACCTTCTTTTTCTATTGAGTCGTTTAGATACATTGCCCCATATCCTGTGAGCATAAATATATCTTTTATACCCTCTTTTTTTAAACTTTTGGCAATTACGTCTGAAACAATCATTTCAATTTATTATATATTATAATTTAAATTATACATTCAATTAATAAAATTTTGATCTTAATATGAATTTTCTGTAGAGTTTATAAAAAATTAAAACACTATATCTAAATACACCAAAATTCATCAAGTAAACAAATAATTTTAATTTAAATATAAATGATGTCCCACTACCTTGCTCTAATTTTTCAATCGACGATAAATCAAAAGCCTCAAATTTTTCTAAACTTTCATCTCTTATTGAGTATTCATTATTAATACTATCAAATTTGACCCAATTGTGTTTTAAATACTTTATATCGTGCCCTAAAAATCTAAAACTAAGCATTTTATTTGATACTTTTTCTCTAAACTCATTCAAGGTAATATTGCTCCACAAAAATTTATAACCAGCATTATTGATTCTTAAATATAAATCAACATCAGCATAAGACCCAATATACTTTTTATTGTAGCTGCCTACCTTTTTTATCATTTCTCTTGAGATTAATCCTGCTACAGGGACTTTCGTTTTTGGATTATTAGAGATTAAATTCATCTCATTTGATGATACTTTTTCTCCATTAATTGAATAATTTAAACAGGTAAGGTTTTGAGGATTGGAATTTGCAAAAATAATCATATCCAGCAATGGATCTTCTGAACCCTCAAGAAAAGCATCGTCAGCACTTTGAAAAATATAGTAATTTTTTGAATACTTTAGTCCAATTTCCAAACATTGAGACACTTTAAAATTTGAGTTTATAAATCTTACATTCTCAGGCAATTTAGATTTACAATTTTTTGGACCAATAAATAAAATTTCAATATCAACTTTTTTGGATCTATAAGAGTTTATTACTCGTTCCCAAGTTTCTGGTTGATTAGATGGAATTATTATTGAGATAGAGTTTTTATTATCATTTATATCTGCCATTTTAATGTTTCTTATTTTTTTTTTGGTCAAATAGCATTACTTGTTCCGCCGTCGATTATAAAATTACTTCCATTTATGTATTTGGCATGATCAGAACTTAAAAATAAGCATAGAGGCGAAATATCTTCAGGTTTACCAATATGTTTTGTTGGAATCAGATTTTCAATTTTCTTCTTAAATTTTTTTGGATTTTTTCTTTTCTCAAATTCCCACCCAGTATTTTTTATAAAGATGGGCCCAGGCGATATAGAATTAAATGTTATATTTTTTTTTGTAAATTGATGTTTTTTTGAAAAAGATTTAATGATTCCATGCTGTGCACTTTTTGCCGCTGTAAACCAAGACCTATCCTCAACTCTACTTTCTATCCCACACACTGAACCTATAGCTATTACTCTTCCCCAATTATTTTTTATCATAGTAGGTAAAAAATATTTTGTAAAAATAATTAAACCACTATTATTTTTTTTATAAACTTCATCCCAAACATTTAATTTAGTTTTTAAAAAGTTATCTTTCCCCCATCTACCACCTCCACCAACGTTGTGAATTAAGATATCAATTTTTTTATATTTATTTAATACTTCCTTTGAAAAATTATGAATAAAATCATCATCGAGAATATCACCTTGCTTAATCAAATATTTACTCGTTGTTTTGTTTAATTTTTTTTTAAGATTATTTATTTTTTTTTGATCTCTGGAAAAAGTTATTACGTTAGCACCTAATTTTGCAAAATTTAGTAGACAGTCCAATCCAATTCCATGTGTTGCACCTGATATGAAAACGTTTTTTTTTTTAAAAGATAAATTCATATTTATTTATTAATTTTCCAAACTATAAGGTTATATCCTTCCATCATTAAACTTCCAAATGGACTTTTACACGTTTTTATTATTTTAATAACGTTTTTTTTCTCTAACTTTTTTAATTTAAAAAGAAGATTGGAAGTATATTTTCTTTTTGACTGAAAAATTTTACCTAAATAATCTGCTAGATTTTTATTATCATAAAAATCTGCACAAGGCTCTACATGTACAATTATTTTAGGTTTTTGAGAAATAACATATTTAATAAATTTATCTATTTTTCCAGATAATTGTTCAATAGCCCCTGAAGTATAAATAGCAGAATTATTTAAGAGCTTAATTTTTTTATTTGGGTTCATCATATCAAAACGAAATGATTGTAAATTAATTCTTTTTCTCTTTGATATTAATTTTAAAATTTTAATAGAGGATAAAACAAAATCTGATCCAAATAATTTTTTTTTTGGATAAATTTTTGAAAGCTCAACCAAATTATGTCCAGTACCAGCACCAAATTCATAAATATTGTCAACTTTTGAAAAATATTTTTTAAAATACCAGTTTCTGTAAATATCCAACATTTTAATTTCAAAATTTGAATTTTTTACTTTTATAAATTTCCCACCCAATCTAAAATACCTATTTTCTCTTGCAGTATAAAATTTAGGAAATAACGAGTTTACATTTTTATCTTTTCTATAAATATTTAGTGTTTCATTCCAACCTTGAAACCATTTATTCTTTCTGCCCCGGGAAGCAATAATTTGTTTATCTTCAAATATTTTACTTAAAACTTTTATAATAAGATCGTTATTTTCTTTTTCATTAAGGTAGTTAAATTTTAATTGTTTCTTTATTTTTGTTTTACAATATTTATTAACTTCAGTTATATTTGTTTTGAATAGTTTTGCTAAAATGCTACTATTTATATTCATTAAAAATAAGTTTTAATAAGTTTGATTAATTTTAAAAAGATCATATACAATATATTTAATACAACTATTAATAAATTCTGCCAATTATGAAAAAAAGGGTTCTTATTACAGGAATAACTGGAATGGTAGGATCTCACTTGACTGATTTAATTTTAAGGAAAACTAACTGGGAAATTTATGGATTATGTAGGTGGAGAAGCCCTCTAGATAATATAGAGCATCTTTTGCATTGGGCTAATAAAAAAAATTCAAGGATAAAATTTATTAGTGCAGATTTAAATGATTATAGTTCTTTGATATATGCTTTAAAAAAATCAAAACCTAATTATGTTTTTCACTTAGCTGCACAAAGTTTTCCCAAATCAAGTTTTGAAGAAGCTAACTCTACATTTAATACTAATTTTATAGGAACATATAATTTACTTAACGCAATAAAATTTTTAAAACTAAACCCTTTTATACATGTATGTTCTTCATCAGAAGTTTTTGGTAAAGTAAAAAAAGAAAATTTGCCAATTAATGAAAATTGCAATTATCATCCAGCATCTCCTTACGCAATTTCAAAAGTTGGTACAGATATGGTTGGAAAATATTTTTTTGAAGCTTTCAATTTAAAAGTATTAACCACAAGAATGTTTACACATACAGGACCAAGAAGGGGAGATGTTTTTGCTGAATCTTCATTTGCAAAACAAATTGCAATGATTGAAGCAAAAAAAATCAAACCAGTTGTAAAAGTTGGAAATTTAAAATCTTTGAGAACTTTTGCTGATGTAAGAGATGCAGTAAACGCCTATTACTTACTTTTAACAAAAAATCCTAAACCAGGAGAAGTATATAATATTGGAGGAAATTATTCATGCACAGTTGGCGAAATGTTGAAGTATTTAATCTCTTTATCTACATCAAAAAAAATTAAAATTATTACTGATCGGGCTAGATTAAGACCAATTGATGCTGATTTACAAATACCAGATACAACTAAGTTTTATAAAGCAACTGGTTGGAGGCCAAAAATAACATTTAAACAGACAATGCAAGATTTGCTTAATTATTGGAGAAAAAGAGTTAAGTCAAAAAATTTTTTAGATAGATAATTTTTTATGTTTAATAAAAATCAATTAATAAATTTTGAAGAAGAAATAAAAAAGATTTATGAGTCTGGAAAAATACGGGCACCTATTCATCTGTCTGGAAACAATGAAGAACATTTAATCAAAATATTTAAAAAAATAAAAAAAAATGACTGGGTTTTTTCAACATGGAGAAACCACTACCATGCACTTCTCAAAGGTATACCAAAGGAGTGGCTTAAAAAGGAAATAATAAAAGGAAGGAGCATGGGTATAAATAGTATAAAACATAAATTTTATTCTTCCGCAATTGTGGGAGGAATTCTTCCTATAGCATTAGGTGTAGCCAAATCAATTAAGTTGAAAAAACAAAAAACTAAAGTTTGGGTTTTTATTGGCGATATGACTTTTGAAACAGGAGTTTTTCACGAGTGTTATAAATTTTCTAAAAATATGAAATTACCAATTAAATTTGTTGTTGAAGATAATAATATGAGCACAAATAGTCCTACCGATAAGGTTTGGGGAAAAAAAAGTAAGACACCAAAAAATGTATTTTATTATAAGTACAAAAGAAAGTATCCACACCATGGTACTGGAGGATGGGTTTTATTCTAATGAAATATAAAAGTGAACTAGTTAAATCGATGTCTTATTTGGGAAAAAAAAAGGATACCATTTTTTTAGGACAATCAGTTTCCTATTCTGGCAATGCCATTTATAATACCTTGGTTGGTGTACCTGCTAAAAAAAAAGTTGAATTACCAGTTTTTGAAGATGTTCAAATGGGGATGTCAATTGGAATGGCATTAAATGGCCATGTTGTGATCACTTGTTTTCCTAGATTTGATTTTTTAATTTGTGCTATGAATCAGCTTGTAAATCATTTGGATAAAATTAGACAGATGTCTAGAGGTGAAATGAGGCCAAAGGTAATAATTAGAACTTCTATAGGATCAAAAAATCCTCTTGATGGTGGACCACAGCACACGCAAGATTATACAAAAGAAATTAAACAGATGTTAAATGAAGTAAAAGTGATATTTTTAAATAAATCAGAAAATATATTTACCTCATTTA
Source organism: Candidatus Pelagibacter communis (assembly GCF_001180205.1). GTDB lineage: Bacteria > Pseudomonadota > Alphaproteobacteria > Pelagibacterales > Pelagibacteraceae > Pelagibacter > Pelagibacter ubique_O. Next base: position 8,261 of record NZ_CVSU01000041.1, read on the forward strand.
AAAAAGCTTATGATGATAAAAATTGCTATTCTTATCTTTTTATTGAGCACGGTGATTTTTATAATGATAAATAATATTAAAAATATATGAATTTAAAAGACCATGTAAATTTTTTTGAAAACAAAAAAGTTTTAGTTACAGGTGGAACAGGATTAATTGGAAGATTTGTTGTAAATAAATTATGCGAACTCAATGCTGATGTTACAGTTGTTTCGTTAGATGAATTAAAATTAAACAATAAGGCAATATATATCAAAGGTGATCTTACCGATTTTGAATTTTGTAAAAAAATTTCAAAAAATATAGATTTTGCATTTCACATTTCAGGTGTTAAAGGATCAGTAAAAGTTACAATTGAAAAACCATCAAGTTTTTTTGTGCCCTTAATCATGATGAATACAAACTTTTTAGAGGCATGTAGATTAAATAAGGTCAAAAGATTAGTTTATACTAGTTCTATAGGCGCTTATTCTAGTAGAGAAATTTTTATAGAAGATGAAGAGGATAATAGTAAACCTCCGATGGATATGTACCCGGGTTGGGCCAAAAGAATGGCGGAAATGCAAATCCTCGCTTACAAAAAACAATATAATTTAAATAATTTTTTTGCAGTAAGACCCTGTAATGTATATGGACCCGGAGACAATTTTGACCCAGAAAACGCAATGGTTATACCTACTCTTATGAACAGGATTTTTAAAAAAGAAGATCCTGTTGTTATTTGGGGAGACGGTTCGGCTATAAGAGATTTTGCTTACGCAGAGGACGTAGCTGATGGTATTATTTTGACTCTTATAAAAGGAACTGGAAAATTTGATTTTTTAAACCTTGGTAGTGGAAATGGTTACTCTATAAAAAAGCTTGTGGAAACACTTTGCGAAATTCACAAATTTAATTATAAATTTGATACAAGTAAAGACTCTGGTTTTCCAAGACGTATTATGAATATAGATAATGCTAAAAAAATTTTAGGCTTCAACCCAAAATATTCCTTAAAAAAAGGTCTAGAAGAGACATGGTCATGGTACATTAACAATAGCTCACAAACTAAAAAAAGACATAATTATTTTAAATAAATGAAATCATATTCTGATTGGAAAATAGAAGAGACCTCTCTAAAAGGAGTTAAAAAAATAATTCCCTCAACTTTTCAAGATCATAGAGGGTCTTACACAGAGACTTACAATAAAGAGTTTATGACTGAAAACAAAATAGAAATCGATTTTTTACAAGACGATATTTCAATATCTCACAAAAATGTGCTCAGAGGTCTTCATGGAGATAAAAAAACATCTAAATTCGTAAGCTGTTTATACGGTAGTTTTCAATTAATTGTTGTAAATAATGATCCAGCTTCTGATCAATTTAAAAAATGGGAAAGTTTTGATTTATCCTCTGAAAACAGAAATCAAATATTAATTCCTCCAAAATTTGGAAATGGTCATTTGGTTTTAAGTGATTTTGCTATCTTTCATTACAAACAAAATACTCAATATGACAGAGAATCTCAATTCACAATTAAATGGAATGATCCGTCATATGGGTTTAAATGGAAAAATAAAAATCCAATTTTATCATTAAGAGACAAATAGAACAACTTAAATGAAAAAAAAAATACTTATTACTGGAGGATCAGGCTTTATAGGAATTAATTTAATTAAAACATTAGATAAAACTAAAAAATACGAAATAATATCTACATATTATAAATCAAAAAATTTTTTTAAAGTAAAAGGAGTAAAGTATTTTAAAGTTAATTTAGAAAACCCAAAACAATGTATTAAAATAACAAAAGGAATTGATATTGTTGTAATGTGTGCAGCAAACTCTTCGGGAGCTGCAATAATGGAAAAAACCCCGCTAGTTCATTTAACACCAAATATAAGGATGAATTTAAATATGCTTGAAGCAGCACATCAAAGACTTGTAAAAAAATTTATATTTATAAGCAGTAACACAGTTTATCCTTTGAGTAATCGCGCGATGAGGGAAAAAGATGCTAAATTCGATTTTTTTGAGAAATATCACATTGTAGGATGGATGAAGAGGTTTTCCGAAATTGTTTGCGATATTTACTCAAACAAAATTAAAAAAAAGATGACAACAATTATTGTGAGACCTGGTAATTTATACGGGCCACATGATAAATTTGATCCTCAAAAATCTAAAGTAATTCCTTCATTGATTAGAAAATTAACCTCTAAAAAAAAATTAATTGAGGTATGGGGTGATGGAAAAGATCTTAAAGATTTTTTATATATTCAAGATTTTTGTGATGCACTTGTGAAAATTATAAAAAATTCAAAAAAATCAGAAATTCTTAATATTGCAAGTGGAAAATCAATTACAATTAAAGAAATTATTCATTTGTTACTAAATATTGAAAACAAGAAAGACAGAAAAATTTTTTATGATAAATCAAAACCATCAATGATACCAAAAAGATTGATAGATATATCAAAAATTAAAAAGAAGTATAAATTTAGTGTTACCACACCAATTAGACAAGGTCTCAAGAATACTGTGAATTGGTATAAAAAAAATAATAATTTATGATAATTACAAGAACACCTTTCAGAATATCTTTATTTGGCGGAGGAACAGATTATCCTGAATGGTTTAGTAAAAATAAAGGTCAAGTTATTTCTCTAGCAATTAATAAATATTGTCATGTCACCGCTAGGTATTTGCCACCATATTTTAAATATAATTATAGAATCAGATTCTTTGATGAACAAAAAGTAAAAATAATTAAGAGCATTAGAAATCCGGTTGTAAGGGAGTCTCTTAATTATCTTAAGTTTCAAAATGATAAGATTGAATTAGTTCACCACGCAGATCTTCCTGGCATGTCAGGCTTGGGGGGAAGTTCTGCGTTTGCAGTTGGTCTTTTAAATGCTTTAAATAATTTGAAATTAAAAAAATTTGATAAAAAATCTCTTGCAAAGCAGGCTATTCATTTAGAAAGAAATTTAATTAAAGAAAAAGTTGGTTATCAAGATCAAATTATTTGCTCTTACGGAGGGTTAAGATTAACTGAATTTTTAAAAAATAAGGAATTTAAATCAAAAGTTTTAAATATAAATAATCAAATTACTCATCAAATCGAAAATAATTTTTTTATCGTTTATACAGGATTGCAAAGATTTTCAAAAAATATAACAAATAATTTATCAAAAAAAACAATCTCTTCTAAAAATGACATACATTTAGGTGAAATCTATAAATCCACGCTAGAGGCATCAAAATTATTTCAATCCAAAAATTTAGATTTAAAGTTATTTGGTGAACTTATGTCTTCTCAGTGGGATAGAAAAAAAAAATTAGCTGAAGGAATAACTAATAAATCAATTGAAGAATTATATGATTTAGGAATTTCAAGTGGTTCATATGGAGCAAAGTTATTAGGTGCTGGTGGCGGAGGTTTTTTATTGTTTGTTGTTCCAGATGAAAAAATAACAAAATTTAAAAAAATTTTTTCTAAAAAAAAATATTTACAATTCAAAATTGACAAAGAAGGAACGAAGTTGTTGTATGATTGGAGAATAAATTAATTTTTATTTGTAAAATCTTTTATCTGTTTATACAAGTTATTTTCATCAAATTTATAATTTAACTTACTTTTTTCAGCAGCAATTTTGTCACTCATTTTATCACCTATCATTAAACTTTTTTTAAGATCAATGTCCCACTCTTTTATTACCTGTTTGATCATAAGATTTCCTGGTTTTCTAAAAAGTGATTTTTTTTTATATTTTTTAATAATTGCATTAGGGTGAAATGGACAATATTTGACGTCATTGATGTATATTTTTTTTTTCGACAGGTACTCTTTTATTTTTTTATGTAATAAAAAAAAATCATCTTCTTTAAAGTAACCTTTGGCTATGCCAGCTTGGTTAGTAATAAAAAAAATTAAATAATTTTTTTTATTTAAATACGAAAGACCTTTTAAAACAAATTGTTTAAATTTAAAATTTTTCCATTTATATGTGTAACCGCTATCATAATTTATTACACCGTCTCTATCTAAGAAAATTGCTGGTTTCTTTAAAAGTTTTGAAAGTTTTTCTTTTGCGAATATTAAATTTTTAGGTGTACCTATATCTAAAAAAAAATTGTTAGTTATAATTCCACCTACTTTTTTATTTTTAATTAAATTGGGTAGAACATCATTTTCAATAGAATTTGAAAATTTAAAATTTATATTATTTAGAAGTTTTCTCTTAATAAAATAAACACCACCATTCATTAATTTTGATTTTTGTGAGAGATAAATTTTAGACTTTATTAATTTTAATCCATTTAAAGTTAAATTAGACTTATAATTTAAGTTTTTAATTAAAATCATGTCTATATCAGTATTTTTATTTGTTTTCTTAAATATTAGATCATGAAAATTTGTATCAATAATTGAATCCCCATTACTTAGTATAAAATCATTTTTAATGAATTTTTTTATATTTTTTACTGCACCCCAAGTTCCCAATTTTTTCTTTTCAATAAAACATTTAACTTTGATAAAGTTATAAGTCTGGTTATGAAAAAATTTGTAAATTAAATTACCTTTGTATCCAGCTAAAATATAAATATTTTCAAAATTATATTTTGCAAAACTTCTTATTAGTATTTCAAGAAAAGTTTTATTATTAATTTTAATTAAGGGTTTGGGTTTTTTTTGAGTAAAAGAACCTAACCTGGATCCTAAACCACCAGCTAGTATTACAAGGTCTATTTTCTTCATAAATCTTTATAACAGAAAAATTATAATGTATGTTATCAAATGAGTATGAGAATATTAAAAGTTGCAGTTGGAGGAGGCATTAATGAGGAAAATTTAAAAGGAACTCTTCTTTACAAACTTTTTGAAAAATTATCAAAAAATTCAATTAAATTTTCAAATTTTTCAAGTGCAGATTTAATTTTCTATGGACCTTATTACAATTTTTATGAAAAAATCGCTAATAAATTAAAAAAAAAAATATATCCATCTCAATATTTTGATCCAAGGATACTGAATTTTTCAAAAAATAAAAAAAAAAACTCTTTAGAAATTTTCTTATCATTTGAAAATTCAATTAGATTTAAAGATATTAAAGCAGATTTTTATTTTACAAATTTATTAGGCATTAATGACAATAATCATTTTAGAATACCTTATTGGAAAAATTGTGCAAATTGGCCAGAGTACGATATTTACTTTAATGATAATTCTGACAATGTGATACATCGTTATGGAGAAGCTTACGATACAAAAAGAATGATGCAAGAGTTTGGTAACTCTTTTTTAACTAAGAATAGAAAATTTTGTATTTTCACTTCACACATGATGTATCCAAGAAAACAAATATATGAAGTTTTCAAAAATAATTTTACAGTTGACGGTTATGGGCCTTACTTTGATAAAAAAAGTGTTAGTCACAATTCCGGAATTATTAAGAAAAAGGATATTTTAAAAAATTATATGTTTAATTTATGCCCTCATACATTTTCAACACCTGGTTTATATAGTAGCGATGTTAGTGATGCATTTTTGTCAGGAAGTTTACCTGTAACTTGGGCAGATAAAAATATTGATTATGAATTTAATAAGAACGCATTTATTAATTTGATAGATTATCAGAATGAAAATTTTTCTGAAATTATTAATTATTTAAAAGATGATAATTTTTTAAAAAAATTTGTAAAAGAACCTTTAATTCTTAAAAAACCTGATTTAAAAAAAGAAATTGAATTTGTTCAAAAAATAATAAATTCCTTATAAAATTTTTTTTAAATATGAATATTATTTAAAATTAACTTATACCAATAGTTTTTAAAATTACTTTTTTATTTTTAAAATTTAAAAATTTCCATAAATCTATAATCAAAACTTTTTTCGAATATTTTATTTTTTCTAATTTTTTAAATTTACTATTTTGATAGCATACAAATATAACATCACATTTTTTTCCAAAATTATTTAAATTTTTTTCTAAATTAGTAATTTTTATATCAGGCTTATATTCATCATAAGCAACTGTCTTATATTTTTTTTTAAAATAATTATAAAGAAGAATTCCTGGTGAACGAGTCGTAATATTAGTATTTTGTTTATAGGACAAACCACAAATTCCAACCGTTGGTTTTTTTAACTTATTAAATTTGTTAAAAGCTTTTATATATCTTTTTAATTGAACATCATTTACGTTATCAATTGCTTTAGGCAAACTACTATTAAGCTTTTTATCGCTAAGATATTTTGAAAAGTTCAAATTATCACGTGGAAAACATGGTCCCGAAAATAAAGCTCCTAGTGAAAGATATTTTTTTCCTATTCTTGTATCGTGTCCAACTGCATCTAAAATATTAGATGAATTAATATTTTTTATTTTATCAGAAATTTGCGAAATTGTATTCGTGAAAGATATTTTCATAGTGATAAAGGTATTGATTGCTATTTTAGAAATTTCAGCCTCTTCAAGGTTTAAAAATTTTAGTTTCGAAATTTTTTTTTTATAAAGAGGTGCATAAATTTTTCTTAAAAAATTGTGTCCATATTTTAATTTACTTCCAATTAAGACAACATCACTATTTAAAACATCATTATAGATTGATCCTAAAGCAATCAGATGAGGATTATATGTAATTATAAACTCTTTTCCGTGAACTAAATTAAATTTATTTTCTAAATGCTTTATAAATTTATCACATGAGCCTGGATTTACTGTAGATGTGATATTGATGATATATTTCTTTTTATTTTTTAGATATTTTCCTATTTCATTTAATGAATTGTAAATATATTTATTATCAAATTCTTTATTTTTTTTTGATGGTGTTGGTACAATAACAAAACTACATGTAGTATTCGAAACAGATGTTTTAAAATCTTCTTCAAATTTAAATTTATTATAATTTTTTTTAATTAAACTATTTAATTTTGGTTCAGCATTTTTTATGTTTTTGTCTATATTTCTTTTTATTTTTTTATCAATATCATAGCCATACACAAAATTATTTTTACTTGCCAAAATAAAAGAAAAAATTAATCCTAGTTTCCCCAAACCTATGCATAATACTTTATTCATAATTTATAGTTTTTTAATGAAAAATTTTGTTATGTATATAAAATATTTTACTAAAAATTAATATGTTCAAAATTTTTACTTTATTTTCTAGAAAACACAAATATCTGTTATTTTTTTCTCTTGGATTTTTATTATCCTTAACTTTTTTTGAATTGTTAATTTTTTCTCTTTTACAAGAAATTCTGAATTATTTTAATGATACAAATGTAAATAATAAAATATCAAATATATTTACTTTTTTAGATGGAAGTAGTTTTAAATTTTTATTGATAACTTTTTTTATAATTTTTACACTTAGAAGTTTTGTATATGTTTGCTTGTCTTATGTGCGAAATAAATTAGTTCAAAGTGTAAATAATGATATTTCAAAAAAAGTTTTTTCTAATTATTTAAAGAGGGATTTTAATTTTTTTATAAACACGAATTCTTCAAAATTAATATCAAATATTATACTTGAAGTAGAAAAATTTGCTTATCGAACAATTGATCCTTTAATATATTTTTTAGCAGAGGTATTTATTATTTTGGGAATCTTCCTTTTTTTATCCTTTAGTTATTTTCAAGAAACTCTTCTAATGACTTTGTTAATTTTTATATTTTATTTTATATTTTATAAAACTTATATAATTAGAATTCAAAGTTTGGGTAAAAAAAAAACAGATTCAGACTCAAGAAAAATAGATGATTTACAAAAAAGTTTTTACATAATTAATGAAATTAAAATTGGAAAACTTGAAAATTTTTTTAAAAAAAATTTTTATTCAAATACAGAAAAATCTTCTCAAAGCATGTTTATTTTGACATTTTTTACTGATCTGCCTAAAGCGATAATTGAGTTAATATCTTTGTTGTTCATTTTTTTGCTTTTGTATTATTCATTTTTTTTTCTTAATTATGAAAAAAAAGAAATTTTATCAATGAGTGGTATATTTGTTATAGCTTTATTTAGACTTTTGCCCTCAGCAAATAGAATTTATCATTCATTAAATTCAATTAAATATCATTACTCTTCTATAGATATTATTCACTCTGAAATATCAAATAATAAAATAAATAAAAAAACAGAAACTAAAAAAATTATTTATGAAAAAGGTTCTATAAAATTAAACAATGTCTCATTTGGCTACAGACAAGAAAAAAATATTTTAAGTAGAGTGAATTTAGAACTTAACTCTGGAAAATTAATTGGTATTTATGGAGAAAGTGGAAGTGGTAAATCAACATTTTTAAATTTAATTTGTGGACTTCTAGATCCTACAATTGGAGAAATAACATATAATTCTAAAAATATTAAATATGATAAAGAGTCTTACTATGATCTAGTGGGTTATGTTTCTCAAAATATATTTTTAATAGAAGATACCTTGAAAAAAAATATTGTACTTGGTGATCAAACCTTTGACCCTGATAAATTTTCTAAAGTAATAAAGCTATCTAATCTTACCCAAACTATCGAAGAAATGACAAATAAAGAAAATACTAATCTAGGAGAATATGGCTCTCTTGTCTCTGGTGGCCAAAAACAAAGAATTGGTATTGCTAGAGCTTTATATAAAAATTCAGAAATACTAGTATTGGATGAACCTACAAGTGCACTTGATACA
>NZ_CVSU01000042.1 GCF_001180205.1 Candidatus Pelagibacter communis
TCTATACCCATATCTTGAGTTGCAACACCTTTAACAGATCCATCTTCGTTATATAAAATTTCACTTGCTGGAAATCCTGGAAAGATTTCTACACCTAAATTCTCAGCTTGTTCAGCAAGCCATCTACATAAATTTGCTAAACTGATAATATAATTTTTATGATTTTGTTGTACTGCAGGTAGTAGCCAAGTTGGCCAACTTAAAGATTTGGTTTTTCCTAAAAATAAAAATTTTTCTTTAGTTACTTTTGTTTTAATTGGAGAATTTAACTCTCTCCAATTTGGTAATAATTCATCTAGAGCACGTGTTTCAAATACATTTCCACTTAAAATATGAGCTCCAATTTCTGATGCTTTTTCTAATAAACAAACATTTAAATTTGCATCTAGTTGTTTTAACTTTATTGCGGTTGATAATCCTGATGGTCCTCCACCTATAATTACAACATCATATTCCATTGATTCTCTAGACATACTCTAGTTTTTAACTGTAAGGATTATTTTTGTATAGTGTTTAATTTGTTCAGCTCTTCCATGAACTGAGGGAGTGCCTCAAATAAGTCAGCTTCAAGTCCATAATCTGCAACACTAAAAATTGGAGCTTCACCATCTTTATTAATTGCAACTATAACTTTACTTTCCTTCATTCCTGCTAAATGCTGAATAGCACCTGAAATTCCAACAGCAATATATAGATCTGGTACCACTACTTTTCCTGTTTGCCCTACTTGATGATCATTACTTATATATCCCGCT
>NZ_CVSU01000043.1 GCF_001180205.1 Candidatus Pelagibacter communis
CCATTTCCTCCAACATTGGTTCAAAATGCAAATAATCATCCTCGACAAAGTAAATTAAATCTTCGCCAGAATTTTTTCCAATCTCAAAACTTTGAAGTAAACTCGCAAGGTTTGCAAAAGTTTCTTTATTTTTTTGTTCTGATATTTTTTTTTTATATTTTGAGTAATCTAAATTAATTATCTGTATATTATTTCTATCAATTACTTTTTTAATTATATTAAGTTTTTCAATACTTGAATTATCATCAACAATTATTGTTTTAACATTTATGGTTGGATATTTATTTTTTAAAAAATCAATTGATCTAATAAGCGAATTTAATGATCTTTTAGTATATTCAATTTTTGGATGCTCAAATAACCTTCTTCTATTTTGATCCCAAATCTCAATATCTGTATTCATTCTTAGTACAATGAGTATTGAATTTACTTTTTTTGTAATTTTGACCTCTCCTAAAGGTAAAACTATAGATTTTTCATTCAAAATTGATAATTCTTCATTTAATTCCTTTCCTAATGTTGGAGACGAAAAATTATTTTGATCTAAAATTTCGTATCCTAAAAATTTAGAGATTTTTATAAAAAATTTTTTCATAATGTGTTATAGGTTTTACAATATTATGGTCATTAAATCATTACAATCGCTAGTTAATGAAACTTTAAAAGAGATTAAAACAATTAATGCAGATCAAGCTTATAAAATGGTCCAAGATAAAAATTGTAATCTAATCGACATAAGAGAAAGTAATGAACTAGAAAATACAGGAAGCGTTGAAGGAGCAAGTCATATTCCAAGAGGAATGCTTGAAGTATATTTAGATCCTAATAGTCCTGTATTTCAAAATGGACAAATAGACCAAAAGAAAGAATTTGTTTTATTTTGTGCAGGAGGTGTAAGATCAGCTTTAGCTGTAAAATCATTAAAAGATATGGGATATCAAAAAGTATCACATATTGACGGTGGGTTTGGATCTATAGCTAGCAGCAAATTTAAAATAATTTAATCAGCATTAAATTCTTCTAAAGCATATTCAAGTCTATCTTGTCCCCAAAAAATTTTATTATTGACTATAAAGGTCGGAGTTCCAAAAACTTCTTTTTGAAAAGCATCAGCAGTTAATTTAATCAATTTATCTTTAACTGATTGTTCCTTTATATTTTGAAAAAATTCTTCACTATCAATATTTAAATTCTTTAATAATTTAGAAATATTTTCACTATTTGATAAGTCATGATTATCTTTCCAATATGCATCAAAAAAACAATTTAGGTAATCGTTTTGCTTATCCTTACTAACACTAATATATCCTCTCATTATATTTAATGAATTTATAGGAAAATTAGAATTCCATTTAAATTCAATGTTATTTTTTTCAGATACCAAATTGCAATCATTTATATTATTTTTTAATTTATATTTATTAAATGCTGGAGACTTGATTCCGGCTAGTTTATGAAGACCTCCCAAGTAAATTGGTTTGTAATTAAATAAGATACTTTTAATTTTAAGTATTTTTTTGTGTGCGATATATGCATAAGGGCTAATTATGTCGAAATAAAAATCTATATGACTACTCATATAAACTAATTCTTTTTGCGTAAAAAATTCTAATTATCCAGTATAAAAATAAACCTATTGGACCAATTAAATAAGTAACAATTAATGGTACAGCCATCAAAACTTTGTTTATAGAAAACTTTTGAGAATCTTTGACAATCCAACCACCAATAAATAAGTTTATTGCTATGAAATGGGTCCAAAAAATCATTATGTACAAATGGTCTTCAAATAATCTAGATAACTCGCTTAGACCCAAGTAAAGAGAGAAATTGCCATCAAAATCATAACCAATTAAATAAGATTTGTATAGAATGAAGATATATACACCACTTAATATGAAAAAAGGAAAAATTGATGTTACAAAAATTCTACTTAAATGTGATTGAGGAAACACTATCAAGATAAACCAAAAAGGCAGAACTCCAAGGTTGATCCACATGTAAAGTGTCTCAATTGTGAAATAAGTATAAATTTGTTCAATCATTTAGATATATTATATTAATTCTAACAATGATTCCTATAAGAAATAGAAAAAAAACACTTCAAGTAACCGTTGATGAGATGCGTAATTTTGCCTTTGCTTATGTTGAAAAGTATGCTCCTTCAAAACAACAACTTAAAACTTATTTATTAAAAAAATATATGAAACTATCAGCGTCTGATGTAAGAAAAAAAGATGTAAATAAATTGATTGATATTGTTTTGTCCGACTTAGAAAAAAACAGATTTATAAATGATCAATTTTATTCTGAAAGTAAAGCTAAAAGCATGATCCAAAGAGGAAATTCAATTAACAAGATTAGAAATTATTTAATTGGAAAAGGAATTAACGAGACATTTATTAAGGGTACAGTCGAGAAAATAAAGGAAAATAATTCTGATCAAGATTTTTTTTCAGCAATAAAATTATGTAAAAAGAAAAGAATTGGCCCAGCTAGAGCAGAGGATAATAGAACTTTATTTTATAAAAAAGATATATCTCTACTTGCAAGAAATGGATTTGATTTTGATACATCAAAAAAGGTAATGGATATAGAAAAAGGTGAATATCTTAAAATAATTAATCTACTTTGAATTTTTATCTTTTTCTTCTTTAACAAGCTGATTTATTTTATTTCTTATATAATTTTTTACGAAAACAAATACTAACAACCCAAAAATTGAAACAGAAACAATTATTATTAGTATTATTCTTAATTGTTCATCCATTATAAAATATTTTTATTTTTCAAAATTATACTTGGATTTTTTAAATCTTTTTTACCATACAAAATTTCATTTCCTTCAAAATCAGTTACAGTTCCACCCGAATGTTCTAGAATTGCATGACCAGCAGCTATATCCCATTCATACGCCCTTGGTTCAGCAACATAACCATCATATTCACCAGCAGCAACGACACAGAATTTTAAAGAACTTTTCATTCTAATATTTTCTTTTACTCCTAAATCATCATAAATTTTTTGAATTTCAGGCTTTATTTTAGTCGAGTATGAAATAAATTTTAACTTTTCTGTTTTCTTAGCAGGTAAATTACTTAAGTTAATTTTTTTACTGTTGCTAAGCTCAAAAGCATTATTTTTTTCAAATGAGTAAAACATTCTTTTTTTTGCAGGTGCATTTATCAATCCTGCAACAGGCTTGTTGTTAATAATTAAACCAGCGTTAATGGTAAACTCTTCTAAATTATTAATATAATCATAAGTTCCATCAATAGGATCAACAAGCCAGAAATCCTTTAAATTTAGGTTATCTTTATTTTCAGAAGTTTCTTCTGAAATGATAGGTAAATTAGGAGTAATCTCAGAAATTTTATTTGATATAAATTTGTTAACTTCCAAATCACCATTACTAACTGGAGTATTGTCTGATTTTATTTTTTTTTCTAAACCCTTTTCTCTTAATTGGAGAGCCAAATCTCCAGCCTCTAAAAAATTATCAATTAAATTTTCAACAATCTCTTTTAAGTTTAACTTCATTTTCCTAGTTTTTTTAATTCAACGTTTTTTGCATTAATTACTTTTTTTCCAGCATTTTCAAAATTAACTGTCACTTTATCGTTAATTATAGATTGCACTTGCCCAATTCCCCATTCTTTTTTTTGAGGATTAGTGACTTTGTCACCTGGTTCATAATCTAAAATCATTTAATTTAACTTATATTGTAAATAAGTATAAATACCACCTTATGAATAAAGATTTAAATTCTATTGGATTAGATAAAAAACCTTCAGATACTACCGTAGTTGTCGCAATGTCGGGCGGAGTAGATTCTTCTACTGTAGCAGGGATTATGAAAAAAGAAGGTTATAATGTGATTGGTATAACACTAAAACTTTATGACGATGGCAAAGAAGTAGCTGCATCAAAGCAATGTTGTTCAGGTCAAGATATAATGGATGCTAAACGTGTTGCGCATAAGTTAGGCATAGAGCATAAAATTTTATATTATCAAGATAAGTTTAAACAAGGTGTTATAGATAATTTTGTTGAAAGTTATCTAAAGGGTGAAACTCCAATTCCATGTGTTCAATGTAATCAAACTGTTAAATTTAAAGATTTATTTGAAGTTTCAAAAGAGCTCAATGCTGATGCATTAGTTACTGGTCATTATGTAAAAAGTATTACAGAAAATAAAATCACAAACATGTATAGAGCTATAGATGAAAATAGGGACCAAAGTTATTTTTTATTCAATACTACGAGAGAACAATTAGATTATTTAAGATTTCCATTAGGTGGAATGTTAAAAGATAAAACTAGAGAAATTGCAAAAAATTTAGATTTAAATGTTGCTGATAAACCTGATAGTCAGGACATATGTTTTGTTCCAAATGGTAATTACGCTTCTGTAATACGAAAGTTTAGACCAGACTCCTTTCAGAAAGGAAATATAAAAAATTTAGATGGTGATGTTATTGGTGTTCATGATGGAATTATTAATTTTACAATTGGACAAAGAAAAGGAATTAAAGTTTCAGACAAAGAAGCCCTTTATGTGTTAAAGATAAATTCAGATAAAAATGAAATAATAGTTGGACCTAAAGAAAAACTTGGAAAAAAAACAATTTCTTTGAAGGAAATAAATTTATTAACTAAAAAAGAGGATTTAGACCAAAATTTATTTGTTAAAGTTAGATCTACTGGAAGTCTTATAGAAGCAAAAGTTGATCTTATAGATAACAATAATGCTAGTGTTAATTTAGTAATTCCTGAAGATGGCATTTCACCTGGTCAGGCATGTGTTTTTTATCGTAAAGACCAGTTTGGCCACAAAGTGCTTGGTGGTGGTTGGATTAAAGAATAGCAGAAGAATTATTTCTTTTTATTTTTTCTTTTAGCTCTTCTTTTTTTAGAACCTTGTTTTCTTCGGCCTCTATGTTTCTTTGGGTAACTCATTTAGTCCTATTTTAATTTTATTGACGTTTTTCATGGGATATAGCATTGTCTTAATAACATATCAAATTTATTATGGGTAATTCCTTTAAGACTTTCCTGAAACATACAGCTAAAGATTTTCGTAATCAGTCAGTAAATCCTCCTGTGGTTAGAGCTTCTACTATTATTTTTAAATCTATGCAGGATATTAAAAAAACTCAGAGTAAATATTTGAAAGATCCAGTAAGTGGAAATTTTGATTATGGTAGACAAGGAACATCCACAACATATGCTTTACAACAAATTTTAAGAAAAATTGAAGAATGTTATAAGGTTTATCTAACCCCTACTGGTTTTGGTGCAATATTTCTTGGTGTGTTAAGCGTTTTGAAACCAGATGATGAAATACTTGTTACAGACTCAGTTTACTCGCCATCAAGACTTTTAACAGATACATACCTTAAAAAATTTAATATCAGAGCAATATTTTATAATCCAAATGACTTTAATGATCTAAAAAGTAAGATTACAAAAAAAACAAAGCTTATTTTTGTTGAAAATCCTGGAAGCAACACTTTTGAATTTCAAGATTTATCTAAAATAGTTGCATTGGCAAAAAAAAATAAAATTTATACAGCCATAGATAACACTTGGGGGACACCTTATTACCTGAAACCAATAAAGCTAGGTTTCGATATGTCGATTGTCTCTGCAACAAAATATTATTCTGGTCACTCAGATGTAATGGGTGGCAGTTTAGCTATAAGTAAAAGAGTTTTTAAATTAGTAGAAGCAACATATAAAGTTTCAGGATTAAGATTAGGTCCTGATGATGCGTATTTAATTTTAAGAGGTATTAGAACTTTAGATGTAAGATTGGAAAAACATCAGGAAAATGCACTTAAAGTCTCCAAGTTTTTATCAAAACAGAAAAAAATAATTAAAGTTTTTTATCCATATAAAAAAGGCAGTCAAAATTATAAATTATGGAAAAAATATTATTCTGGAGCATCGGGTTTATTAGGATTTAAAATAAAATCAAAAAATAAAAACTCAGTGTTAAAATTTATTAATTCTTTAAAACTTTTTGGGTATGGATTTAGTTGGGGAGGTTTCGAAAGCTTAGCACTTTATCAAACACACCAAGCACTAGGTAAGAGACAATTTACACATATAAATAAAGATGAACATATAATAAGAATGCATATTGGACTTGAAGATCCTAAAGATATTATAGATGATATAAAACAAGCATTAAAATTTATTAAATGAATTCAGAAAGTTTTACTATTAGCAAAAAAGCACTAATCACTTTAATTGCTGCTTCTATAGTTGTAATTATTTCTTTAGGAATAAGACAGACCTTTGGATTGTTTTATTTTGATTTTAATACTGACTTAGATATTTCAATATCCCATTTTGGTTTTGTTATGGGATTGCAGTTATTACTTTGGGGAGTATTCAGTCCATTGTTTGGTGTAATTACTGATAAATACGGAGGAGCTGTTGCAATTTTTATTGGTTTTGTTTTTTATTTAGTTGGGGTTTTGCTTTTTTATTCTGGCTATAATACTGGAGGTTATTTTACTTTAACTATAGGAGTGATGATTGGAATAGGCTTAGGCTCCACTGCAATAGGTATTCCGGTATCAGTGGTAGCTAAACATTTTCCAGCATCTAATAGAACTATTGCAACAGGAATTGTTACATGTGCAGGTTCATTCGGATATTTTGTATCACCTTTACTTGTAAGATATTCCTTAGTTGAAACAGGCTGGGAAAATACACTTTTATATTTTTCCCTTCTTTTAGGTTTAGGATTAGTGGTAGCTTTGTTTGTTAGTACTCCAAAAATACCTGTAGGAGTTAATCAAGATAACAATCAAACAGCAATAGATGCTCTAAAAGAGGCATTTGCAAACAAAAGTTTTATTTATCTCACTTTAGGTTTTTTTGTTTGTGGTTGGCATATTGCTTTAGTAGCAACACACATTCCTACTTATATGGCAGACAAAGGTTTGCCTGACTGGACGCCTGCAATGGTTTTAGCTTTGATTGGTATATTTAATATGGCTGGTACGATTACCAGCGGTTATTTAGCAACAAGGTATAGTAAGAAAAAAATTTTAAGTGCCATTTATCTATTAAGAGGAATTTCTATAATTTATTTTATTTTCTTACCACCAAGTATATTTAACTCGATAGTTTTTGGAGTTACTTTTGGTTTTTTATGGTTATCCACAGTTCCTCCAACAAATGGAATTGTTGCACACATTTTTGGTACAAAATATGTTGGATTGTTATATGGAATAGTTTTTGTAAGCCATCAAATTGGTTCTTTCCTAGGAGCATATCTTGGTGGTGTATTTTATGAGTTAAATGGAAATTTTGATTATGCATGGTACGGATCTATCGCATTATCAATTTTTGCAGGTCTGATACATTTACCTATAGTAGAAAAAGCAATTGAAAGAACTCAGCCAGCATAAGTTTAAATTTAACCCATATTTAGAGGATCTGTATCAATCAGATAAACCTTTAATTATTTATAAAGTAGATGATGGGTATAATATTTACACTGATTTTTCCAAAAAAATTGTTTTAACAAAAAAAAATATACATAATTTTCTTAAATCGTTAGAGAAAAAAAAATACAAAAAAGAGACAGATTTATATCTTGGTTTTTTTGGTTACGAAATTTTATGTAATTTAATTGGTATTAATTTAAAAAATAAAAAAAGGATAAATTTTTATAAAGGGGTTTTTTATAAACCTGAGACAATAATTAAAATCAGAAAAGATATTAAAGTTATATCTAGTATAAAAAAACATACATTCAATTATCAATTCAGCAAAACTCAAATACTAAGTCCCTTTAAGATCAATATTTCTTATGAAAAATATAAAAAAATATTTGAATTATTTTCAAAAAAAATAAGACAAGGTGAAACTTATCAAATTAAAATTTGTACAAAATATAAAAATAAATCTTTAATTAATCCTATTAATTTTTTTTGGAAATTAATGCGTGTTAATGCTTCCCCAGAGTCATTTATGATAAAAGACAAGGATTATTCGATAGTAAGTTGCTCTCCAGAAACATTGATAGATAAGAAAAAAAACAAAATAATTACAAAACCAATTGCTGGTACTTTTAAGAAAAAATACTCTTCTAATAAAAATACAGCTCTTAAATATTTTAAAAATAATGAGAAAGAAACCAAAGAACACAACATGATAGTTGATATGGAAAGAAGTGATTTATCTAAAATTTGTAAACCAGGAAGTGTTAAAATACTCAAAAAAAAATATGTTGAGGAATACAAGCATCTTTTTCACTATGTGACTTCAATAGGTGGAATATTAAATAAAAATACAAAATTGATTGATATTATTAGAGCGATGATGCCTGGAGGATCCGTAATTGGTTGCCCTAAAATAAGAACATTAGAACTTTTAAATAATCAAGAAAAAGAAAGCAGAAATATTTTTACAGGTAGTTTTGGATTTATTAAATTTAATCAAGATATGAAGTTTAATATTATTATTAGATCTATATTAAATTATAAAAATCAATCAGAGATCTCTGCTGCATCTGGTGTAGTATTAGACAGCTCACCAAAGAAAGAGTTCAATGAAAATTATATTAAAGCAAAATCTTTACTGGAGTTATTTAAATGATTTACATAATTGATCATCAAGATTCTTTTACTTGGAATGTTGTTCATCAATTTGCAAAATTTGATAAAGTAATTTGCGCAAACTATTATGAAGTAAATGATAAATCGCTTGATAAAAGTGATGCGATCGTTTTATCTCCAGGACCTGGTTCACCAAAAGATTATCCAACAACATCAAAAATTTATAAAAAATATAAAGGAAAGAAAAAAATTATTGGTATTTGTCTTGGTTATCAAATGATTTTGTATAATGAAGGAGGTAAAATCATACAGCAAAAAAGAATATATCATGGATTTCAATCAAAAATAAAAACAAATAATCAAAGTAAAATTTTTAAAAATAATCAACAATTTAAAGTTGGTAGATATCATTCATTAAAATTAATGGAGCCATTCAAATCGAATTCAATTAAAATAACTATGAGATGTAGTAAAACAAAAATACCAATGGGCCTTGAGGATAATAAAAACAAAATATATGGGTTTCAATTTCATCCAGAATCTTTTTTAACAGAAAATGGCAACACTCTTATTAAAAAAATCTTATCAGCTTAGTAATCTTAAAGAAGTTCATTTTAATGATCTTTGGGGGTCTAGAGGTGTATTTACCACAATGCGAATGGTTGGAAAACCTCCTAAGTTTATACTTTTAAAACCGCATTTAGAGAACCTAATAAAATCTACAAAAAAATATGGAATAAGAAAAAACAATTTAGAAAATATTATTAAAGATTTGGAAGTTAACAAATTTATATCAAATAAAATTTCTGAGATTACTCCTAATTTACCTATC
>NZ_CVSU01000044.1 GCF_001180205.1 Candidatus Pelagibacter communis
AGTAGATATAATTAAAATTGGTATAGGGCCAGGTTCAATTTGTACAACAAGACTGGTTGCTGGAATAGGAGTTCCGCAACTAAGCGCAATTTTAGCTGTAAGAAGTGGTTTAAAAAATAAAAATGTTAAAATAATTTCAGATGGGGGAATAAAATATTCTGGTGATTTAGCAAAAGCTTTTGCTGCAGGAGCAGATGCTGTAATGATAGGTTCGTTATTCGCAGGTACAAACGAAACCCCAGGAAAATTAATAAAAAAAAATGGACAGTTTTTCAAAAGTTTTAGAGGAATGGGGTCTGTTGGAGCTATGAATAAAGGGTCAGCTGATAGATACTTTCAAAAAAAACAAAAAGACTCCTCAAAATATGTGCCTGAAGGTGTTGAAGGTTTCGTAAAATATAAAGGAGATGTTGGGAGTATTATTTATAAATTAATTGGTGGATTGAAATCTTCCATGGGCTATCTTGGATCAAAAACAATCATTAAATTAAGAAATAAACCACAATTTGTGAAAATTACAAAAGCTGGATTTTATGAAAGTATGGTTCATAATGTAGATGTGGTAAAAAACGATAGTAAATATTAATGAGCAACTTTTTAAAATTAACAGGAATAATATTTTTAACAGCTTTTTTTAACAGTACGTCTTTTAGTAAAGAAAATTTTTTTAATGAAGCTTTAGAATTGTATAAAAAAGAAAAATATGAAGATGCGCGTTTTCTATTTGAGAGAAATATTGTTTTTAATCCAAAAGATGCAAACTCATATTTATATTTAGCAAAAATTTATAACCAAGAAGAAAATCAAAGAAAAGAAGAATACAATTTAGAAACGACACTTTTAATTGAGCCTGATAACGAAGAAGCTTTATTGATGTTAATGAAAATTGCTTTAGAAAAATCTAATTATGAAAAAGTCAAAGATCTTTCAGATAAGTTTGTAAAAGTTTGCAAAAATTTATGTGATGAAAACAAAGATATTCAAGAGTCATTAAAAAATATAGAACCTGAAAATAATGAGTCTTGATCAAAATCTTAACAAAATCTTAATAATAGATTTTGGTTCTCAATTTACTCAATTAATTGCAAGAAGAGTAAGAGAATTAGGTGTTTTTTCAGAGATAGTTAGTCACAAAAAAATAAAATTAAAAGACATAAATAACAGTATTAAAGGAATAGTATTATCTGGCGGTCCATTAAACGTTTATCAAATAAATAAATACTCATTTGATAAAAAAATTTTACAACTTGATATACCTGTTCTTGGAATATGTTTTGGACATCAAATTTTATCAAAACTTAATGGTGGAAGGGTAAAACAATCAAAACATAGAGAATTTGGTTTAGCTAATGTTTATAAAAAAAATAACAGTCTTTTAACAACTAATTTTTTTGGAAATAAAAAATCCAAACAAGTTTGGATGAGCCATGCTGATCAAGTTTCAAAACTGCCTAAGAATTTTAAAGTTGTTGCATCAAGCACTAATTCAAAATTTGCAATTGTTGAAAATAAAATTAAAAAATATTATGGAGTGCAATTTCATCCTGAAGTAACTCATACAGAGAATGGAAAGAAATTAATAAGTAATTTTATTTTTTTAGTTTGTAAAATTAAAAAAAATTGGTCCTCTAAGGATCAAAAAAATCAGCTTATTAAAGATGTTAGAAAACAAGTTGCAAATAACAAGGTTATTTGTGCATTATCAGGAGGCGTAGATAGCAGTGTAGTTGCTCAATTACTGAATAAAGCTATTGGTAAAAAACTTTATTGTATTTTTGTAAACACTGGCCTTTTAAGAAAAAATGAGGAAGTGCAAGTAGTTCAAACTTTTAAGAAGCGTTTAAAAATGAATTTAATTTATGTAAATGCTGAAAAAGAATTCTTAAAAAAATTAAAAAATGTTTCTGATCCAGAGAAAAAAAGAAAAATAATTGGCAATTTATTTATCAAAATATTTGAACGGTATGCTAAGAAAATTAAAAATGTTAAATTTTTAGCTCAGGGCACTCTTTATCCAGACTTGATTGAAAGTAAATCAGTTACTGGTAGTCAAACTTCTAAAATTAAATCACATCATAATGTTGGTGGCATACCGAAAAAAATGAATTTAAAATTAGTAGAACCACTAAAATTCTTATTTAAGGATGAGGTAAGAAAATTAGGTTTAGAGTTAGATTTAAGTAAAGAAATTATTTCAAGACATCCTTTTCCTGGACCAGGCTTAGCAATTCGAATGCCAGGTATTATAACTAATGAAAAAATTAAAATTTTAAAAGAAGCTGATTATTATTTTATTCAAGCTTTAAAAGATCACGGTCTTTATCATAAGATTTGGCAAGCATATGCAGCATTGCTGCCAGTTAAAACTGTAGGTGTTATGGGAGATAATCGAACCTATGAATATTTATGTTTATTAAGAGCAATTACATCTGAAGATGGTATGACAGCTGATTATTATGAATTTAAAAAATCCTTTATGCAAACTATTTCAAATAAAATAGTTAACAGTATAAGAGGTATAAATAGGGTAGTGTATGACGTTACTTCAAAACCACCAAGTACTATTGAACTTGAATAAACAAAATAATTTGAGTTAGACTTTAAATGGATTTTTTAAATATTTCATTAATTTCTTCCACTCTATTTTGTACTCTAGTTGCTGGATTTGTCCTATTATACGCAATTGTTGTAATGCCTGGTTTATCAAAGCTCAATGATAAAGAGTTTTTAAGAGCATTCCAAGTAACAGATGGAATAATTCAAAATAACCAGCCTATTTTTATTTTTGTTTGGATAGGCTCTATCATCTCAGTTATATGTTTAATTATCGTTTCTATAGTTAGTGAAGGTTTTTTTAATAATTGGGTGTTGGTATTAACAGGTTTTACATATTTATTGGGTGTTCAAGGCATAACTATATTAATTCATATTCCCTTAAATAATAATATAAAAAAAATGAAAATTGATGAAATGGATAATCAAAATTTACGACTGGAGCGTTTAGAATTCGAAACAAAATGGAACTTTTTTAACAAAATTCGGACAATCATTTCATTGATTGTAAGTTTGACTTTTCTTGTAATTATCAATATTCAATAAAACTAAACTAGCGAGTAAACTTTATTGTATTACACTATTTTTTTAATTATAAACTTATTTCATGAAATATTTACATACAATGATTAGAATTAAAGATGTAGATGAGTCTCTAAGATTTTTCTGTGAAGGGCTTGGTTTAAAAGAAACAAGAAGAATGGAAAATGAAAAAGGAAGATTCACATTAATTTTTCTTGCAGCACCAAATGATGAAAAAGCAGAAATAGAATTAACATATAATTGGGATGGTGATGAGCTTGGAGAAGGTTCAAGAAATTTTGGTCATCTTGCCTATAGAGTAGATAATATTTATGAAACCTGCCAAAGATTAATGGATATGGGTTATACTATTAATAGACCACCAAGAGATGGTCATATGGCTTTTGTTAGATCGCCAGACAAAATTTCAATTGAAATACTTCAAGAAGGAAATTTAGAACCCAAAGAGCCTTGGGCCTCAATGGAGAATACTGGTACCTGGTAATATTTTTCTAATGTGGATTGCTAAGTTTAACAAACCATACAAGGAAAAAATTAAAAAATTAACTTTTAATTTTGCAGATATTAAGAAAGGTGAAAAGATGCTAGTTTCATCTCCAAGTTCAATAGCAAAATATATTCATAAAATTCCTAAAGGTAAAAAAAAGACAGTTATTGAAATGAGAGAAGCTTTAGCTAAAAAAGCCAAAGCTAACAAAACGTGCCCAGTATCTACAGGGATTTTTTTAAGAATTGCTATAGAGGCATCATTAGAGGAACAAATTAAAAAAAAAACCAAAAAACCAAAACTTCCTTTTTGGAGAATTATTGACGAAAAATCTCCTATTGCAAAGAAACTATCTATATCTAAAAAGCTTTTGAAAGCTTATAAGAGCCAAGAATTTATAAATGAGTAAAATTAAAAAATTTATTAAAAAAAAAAATAAGTCAAAAATAGTTAGTCTAACTGCCTATTCAAAAAATATTGCTTCTATATTGGATAATTATTGTGATTTAATTTTAGTAGGAGATTCTCTTGGTTCGGTTTTATACAATTATAAATCTACGAGAGAAGTTACTTTGAATACTATGATTGAACATTCTAAAAGTGTCAGAATGGGTATTAAAAAAAGTTTAATGATTGTAGATATGCCACATAACACCTATCGAACTCCTAAAGAAGCTTTAAAAAATGCAAAACTAATAATGAAAAAAACTAAATGTGATGGTGTAAAATTGGAAGGTGGAAAAAAAATTTACGAAACAATTAAAACTTTAGTTAAAAATAAAATTCCAGTTATGGGGCATTTAGGGCTACTTCCTCAGTCAGATAAAACTTTTAAATTTAAAGGCAAAAAAAAGCTAGAGAGAGATCACATCCTAAGAGACTCGCAATTGTTAGAAAAAGCTGGAGTGTTTTCTATTGTTTTAGAATGTGTTGAGACTTCTTTAGCAAAACTTGTAAGTCAAAATATTACAGTTCCAACAATAGGGATTGGAGCTTCTAAATATTGCGATGGTCAAATATTAGTTTTGGATGATTTAATTGGATTAAATCCTATGAATTATAAATTCGTAAAAAAATATGCAAATATTAGAAATGATATTTCTAAAGCTGTTTCTAATTATTCAAAAGAAGTCAGAAAAGTTAAATTTCCTAATAAAAAAAATTCTTTTTAATTAAAAGTATTTTTTAAATTCTTCATTAATATTTAATATTTCAAGATCAACCAATCCACCAATTACTAATTGTAGACCAACGATTAAGATAAATACTAAGCCGATATAAGCTATCCAAATATGTCTTTGAATATAATTAGCCATATATGTAGCTAAAGCACCAGTCAAAACAACTGATAGCATAAGACCAAATATCATAAATCCAAAATATCCTTTTGCTGCCGCAACTACACCAATGACATTATCAAAACTAATCATGATATCTGCAAATAAAACTTTTCCAATGCTACTAATGAATGAAGGCTCTTTACCTTTTTTAGTAGTGGGCTTTACTTTTTTAATGTCTAGTAAATCTTTCCTTAAATCATTTACAATCCAAATTAATAATAAACCACCCAAAATTTTTATAAAATAAAACTCAAATAAAAAAGTAGCAAAAATTGCAAAAAAAATTTTAAAAACAAAGGCTCCAATTACACCCCAAAGAATTATTTGTTTTCTATTTTTTGGAACAAAATTTGAAGCTATAGATCCAACTATCACTGCGTTATCAGCTGTTAATATAATTGTGATAAAAATTATATTGGTTAAAATTATGAGCTCTTCAATCAAGATAACATTATAATAGTATAATCTGATAATTTTTCAATGAGACCATAATGATAATTTTATTGATTTAACCTCTAAGAGATAATTAAATGTTAATTTTAAAAAGGAGGATAGATGAAATTATTTAAACTATTTATATCTATAATTACTTCAGTATTTTTATTTGCAAACGTTTCTTTAGCTGAAAAATGGGATATGGCACTTGCTTATGGTGCTGGAAACTTTCATTCTGCTAATGCAACAGAATTTGCAAAGAATGTAACTGAAAAAAGTGGTGGAAAACTTACAATTGTAACTCATCCAGGTGGTTCATTATTTAAAGGTGGTGAAATTTTCAGAGCTGTAAGAACAGGTCAAGCACCTATTGGTGAAAGATTCATGTCTGCTCTTGGAAAAGAAGATCCTTTATATGAAATTGACTCATTACCTTTCTTAGCAACTACTTATGACGATGCTATGAAATTATATGAAGCTTCAAAGCCATATATTGTTAAGAGTCTTGATGAAAAAGGATTGGTATTTCTTTATGCAGTGCCATGGCCTGCACAAGGACTTTACAGTAAAAAGCAAATTAAAAAAGTTGGTGATCTAAATGGATTAAAATTTAGAGCATACAATTCAGCAACAATTAGAATTGCAGAGTTAACAGGAATGGCACCAACTAAAATTGAAGCAGCTGAAATTAGCCAAGCATTTTCTACAGGTGCTGTTGAAAGTATGATTACTTCACCAACAACTGGTAAAAATAGCAAGATTTGGGAAAATGGTGTTAAATATTTTTATGATATAGCAGCATGGTTTCCAAAAAACATGATCATAGCTAATAAAGCCGCTTGGAATAAACTTGATAAAGCAACTCAAGATCTTGTCATGAACCAAGCAGCAATTGCTGAAGAAAAGGGTTGGGAATTATCTAAACAAGGTAATACTGGAGACAAGAAAGCTTTAGCAGATGCTGGAATGGAAGTAGGCGAAGTTAATTCAGCTTTGAAAAAACATTTTGAAAAAGTTGGAGCAACAATGTCTGAAGAATGGAAAGCAAAAGCTGGAGACAGAGGTGCTGCAGTTTTATCTGCTTACAAATAAATAGTCTTAAAAAAAAGGCCAACTTGTAGTAAGTTGGCCTTTTTACTAAATGTTTCAATCAATAAATAATAATTTAAATAAACTTTATAAATTTTCAGGATATTTAGCTGCCTTTTTTTTAATACTTGTTGCAGTTTTTATTTTAATTGGAATTTCCTCAAGGATTTTTGGTTTTTACATAAGGGGTTTAGCTGAGTACTCAGGCTACTGTATGGCTGCAGCCTCTTTTTATGCCTTGGCTTTTACTTTTGTTGAGGGTGGACATATTCGAATTACTCTTTTCTTAGAAAAAGCCTCTTCATCTTATAAAAGATTTTTAGAAATATGGTGTCTGATTGTAGCAACAATTTTTTCAGGTTATTTGTCTTTCTACTTATGGAAAATGTTATTAATCTCTTATGATTTTCAAGAGAGAAGCGAAGGTGCAGATGAGATCTTAATTTGGATACCTCAAACTAGTGTAGCTATTGGATCTTTAATTCTTTTTATAGCTGTTTTACATAAATTTATTTTAACAATTTTAAATAAGAATGACTGAAATATTTCTCATAATATTTTTTATAAGTGTACTTTTATTCTTTCTTGGATCTGGCATTTGGGTAGCAATAAGCATGATAGGTGTTTCAACAATTGGGATGATGCTATTTACTTCAAGACCAGTTGGAGATGCCATGGCAACTACGATATGGGGAACCTCATCATCATGGACATTAACAGCTTTACCATTGTTTGTTTGGATGGGTGAAATATTATTTAGGACCAAGTTATCAGAAAATTTATTTGCTGGACTATCACCTTGGATGCAAAAATTACCTGGTGGATTAATTCATGTAAATGTTGTTGGTTGTGCACTTTTTGCTGCAATTTCTGGCTCTTCTGCTGCAACTGTTGCAACAGTAGGTAAGATGTCTATCCCAGAACTAAGAAAAAGAAAATATCCAGAAAAAATTTTGTTAGGTAGTCTAGCTGGCTCAGGAACTTTAGGGCTTCTTATCCCCCCTTCAATAATATTAATAATTTATGGAGTAACTGTTCAAGAGTCTATAGCAAAGCTATTTATTGCAGGAATTATTCCAGGGATAATGATTGCACTTATATTTATGTCTTACGTGATGATTTGGTCATTAATAAATAAAAAAAGCATGCCAAAGTATGTAGAAAATTTTTCCTTTCTAGAAAAAATAAGAAAATCAAAACAACTATTACCAGTAATTATTTTAATATCAGCTGTAATCGGATCAATATACACTGGAGTTGCAACAGCAACTGAGGCTGCTTCTTTAGGTGTAGTTGG
>NZ_CVSU01000045.1 GCF_001180205.1 Candidatus Pelagibacter communis
GAACCTTTACCAAAGCTATTTTCGCCAACGATGATTGCTCTTTTGTGATCCTTTAAAGCTCCAAGAAAATTTACTAAAGGCACTATCGGAGAAGAATTTACAATATGGCTTCAATTAAAAACAATTGCTGATATCGGTATTATTGGATTGCCTAATGCAGGAAAATCAAGTTTGTTAGCAGCTTTAACAAACGCAAATCCAAAAATTGCAAATTACAAATTTACAACTATTAATCCAAACCTTGGTGTTGCTTCTTACGATGATAAAGAAATTACCATTGCAGATATTCCAGGATTAGTTGAAGGAGCTCACGAAGGTATAGGTTTAGGTATACAGTTTTTAAAACATATAGAGAGATGTAAGTCTTTACTGCACTTAATAGATGTCACCAACTTAGATCTGAATGTGTCTTATAATCAGGTGAAAAATGAATTAAAAAGCTACAGTGCAAAGTTATTAGAAAAAAAAGAACTAATTGTGCTTAATAAAATTGATTTGATTGATGAAGAAACAGCAAATGAAGTTATAGATCATTTTTCAAAAGGTAAAAATTGTGAGATTATGACAATGACAACTCTGGAAAAAAAATCTGTATCAAAAATTAAAGCAAAACTTTTGTCTTATGTATCTTAAAAACTCCAAAATAATTGTTGTCAAAATTGGATCATCTCTTCTAGTTGATCAAAATAAAAAAATTAGGAGAAAATGGTTATCTAGTTTTGCAAAAGATATTAAAAAATTAAGAGATACAAATCAAAAAGTAGTTATCGTTAGTTCTGGTGCTATAGCCTTAGGTTGCAAGAAAATGAATTATAATAAAAAAAATATTAAATTAGATAAAAGTCAAGCTATCGCTTCTATTGGTCAAATAGAGCTGATGAATTTATTTTCACAAACTTTTGCAAAATATAAATTAAATATTTCTCAGATTTTGCTTACATTAGAAGATACCGAGGAAAGAAGAAGATCTCTCAATGCAAAACGAACTTTTGATAATCTTTTTGAACTTGGTTTTATTCCTGTAGTAAATGAAAATGACACTATTGCAACGAGTGAAATAAAATATGGAGATAATGATAGATTGGCATCTAGAGTTGCACAAATTACAAACGCAGATACCTTAATTTTATTATCTGATGTTGATGGTTTGTATACAAAAAATCCTAAAATTTTTAAGGATGCTAAACTAATAAAGAAAATTGATGACCTAAAAAAAAATCTAAAAAAAATTTATATTAAAGGCGTAAATGAATATGGAAGTGGTGGTATGCATACAAAAATTGAAGCAGCAAAAATATGTCAGCTTGCTGGTACTAGTATGGTTATTGCAAATGGACTATATTCAAATCCTATCTCAAAAATAATTGAAAAAAATAACTGCACCTGGTTTAGTCCAAAAGTTTCAAAGTTAGATGCCAGAAAAAAATGGATAATAAGTTCTATAGCACCTAAAGGGGCTTTAATAATTGATGATGGTGCTAAAAAAGCATTAAAATCTGGAAAAAGTTTGTTAGCAGCAGGCATTAAAAAAGTTTCGGGAAGATTTAACAAAGGTGATCATATTAAAGTATTAGATAAAAAAAATAACGAATGTGCTAGAGGTTTAAGTTCCTTTACCTCTGATGAGGTGACTAAAATTATGGGTCATCACTCGAATGAAATTGAAAAATTATTAGGCTATGTTGCAAAATCAGAAGTTATTCATAAAGATGATATGGTGGAAATTTAAATGATTAAATATATGAATTTAATTGGAATAAAAGCTCGAAAAGCTAGTGAGTATAAAGTTAAAACTGAAATAAAAAATAAAGTCTTAAATGATTACGCAAAATTAATTAAGAATGAAAAAAAATTTATTATTAATCAAAATTCAAAAGATATTAATTACGCAAGAAAAAGAGGTTTAAAAGAGAACTTAATCAAAAGACTTCATTTAAATGAAAATAAATTGAATGGAATTATAAATTCTATTTTAAAAATATCTAAATTAAGGGACCCTATAGACAACACTTTAGAAAAATGGAAAAGACCAAATGGTTTGAACATAAAAAGAGTATCAATACCAATTGGAGTTATTGGTGTTATTTATGAAAGTAGACCAAATGTAACTTCAGATGTTGCTAGTCTTTGTTTTAAATCTGGAAACGTAGTGATTTTGAAAGGAGGCTCTGAGGCTATAAATTCTAATAAAGCCTTAGCTAAGTTGTTTAGAAAAGCACTTAAAAAAAATAAAGTTGATGAAAACTTTATTCAATTTATCGACTCAAAACAAAGAAAACTAGTAGATATAATGCTTTCTAAAATGAAAAAATATATCGATGTCGTCATACCTCGTGGTGGAAAAAATTTAGTTAAAAAAGTTTTGGAATTATCCAAAGTACCTATAATTGGGCATTTAGAGGGAATTTGTCATACTTATATAGATAAAGATGCAGAATTAAAAATGGCTAAAGAAGTTGTCTATAACGCTAAATTAAGAAATACAAGTATTTGTGGCGCGACTGAAACTATTCTTATTCATAAAAATATAGTTAAAAAATTTAGCAATCCTATTTTACAGGAACTTGAAAATAGTGGTTGTAAAATAATTGGCGAAAAGGTTTTGAAAAGTTATTACAATGGTCAAATATATCCTGCAAAAGAAAAAGATTGGTCAACTGAATATTTATCATCAATTGTATCTGTTAAAGTTGTCAAAAATTCTGAAGAGGCAATTAAGCATATTAACAAATACGGAACTATGCACACTGACTCCATCATTACAAAAAATAAAAAGACAGCAAAATATTTCCTAAAAAATGTTAAAAGCTCAATTGCAATGCATAATACTTCGACTCAATTTGCTGATGGTGGTGAATTTGGATTTGGTGGAGAAGTTGGAATTTCTACTAATACACTGCCACCAAGAGGTCCTGTGGGTTTAAATCAATTGATTTCATATAAATATGAAATAACTAGTAATGGTAAAATAAGAAATTAAATTGAATAACACAAAAATAAAAATTGGTGTATTAGGTGGATCGTTTGATCCTGCTCACAAAGGACACTTAGCAATTTCAAAGGAGGCAAAAAAAAGATTTAAACTCAAAAAAGTTATTTGGGCAATTACAAAAAAAAATCCGTATAAAATAGAGAGCAAGACATCTGTTGCTAACAGAATTAAATATTGTAAAAAAATTATTAGTACAAATTCATTTATTAAGGTTAAATTTTATGAAAAAATTATTAAATCAAATAAAACTATTAATTTAATCAATTATTTAAAAAAAGATAAAAGCATTGAAATTTATTTTTTAATGGGTGCCGACAACCTTATTAATTTTCATAAATGGCATAAATCTAAATTAATTTCAAAAAAATGTAACATCCTAGTTTTTGATAGACATGGGTATAAAAAAAATTCTTTAAAATCAAAGACATTTAAGCAACTTAGAAAGACCAATCTAGAATTTATTGAGTTTAATAAAGTCAACATTTCATCTTCTCAATTAAGAAAAATTTGATAATCTAAATTCAATTAATGGACAAAATTTCAGACTTAAAAGAAATTGTAATCAACACTCTAGATCTCAATAAAGCTCAAGACATTGTAACTATTGATCTTAAAGACAAAAGTTCTATGGCTGATTACATGATCATAGCAAGTGGAACCTCATCTAGACATATTCAATCTTTATCAGAACAAGTTTTAGAAAAACTTAAGAATAACGGTGTAAAAGACTCAAAAATTGAGGGTAAAGAAAGTGGAGAATGGAAACTTGTTGATGGGATTGATTTGATTGTTCATATTTTTCATCCAGAAAAAAGAAAATTTTATGAATTAGAAAAAATTTGGTCAGAGCTAATTCCAAAAGAAAAAGTGATGATATGAAAAAAATTAAATTTTTATTATTATTTTTTTTTTCCGTTTTTTATTTAAATAAAACAGTTATTTCAGCTGAAATTGATATCTATAAAAAAATTGATCTATTCGGTGAGGTTCTAGAAAAAATTAATAAAGAATATGTTGATGAGTTCAATCAATCTGAGAGTATGGACTCTGCTATCAATGGACTTTTACAATCCTTAGATCCTTATTCATCCTACATGTCTCCTAAAATTTTTGATGAAATGCAAACAGAAACCAGTGGTGAATTTGGTGGACTAGGAATTGAAGTTAGCATGGAGGCTGGTGTGGTAAAAGTAATTTCACCAATAGATGATACACCTGCATCTAGGGCTGGATTAAAAGCTGGTGATTACATAGTAAAAATAAATGATGTTCAGGTTCAAGGAAAATCATTAAGTGAAGCTGTTGATTTAATGAGAGGACCTGTAGGTTCTGGAATAGAGTTAACAGTAAGACGAAGAGGTGAAAAAAAAGCATTAACATTTAATATAATAAGAGAAGTTATTCAGGTTCAATCTGTTAAATCTGAAATAATAGATGAAAGTATAGGATACATCAGACTTACTTCATTTAACGATAACAGTAGTGATCAAATAGAAAAACAAATTAAAAAACTTAAAAAAGATAAAAACTTAAATTCATTTATTTTAGATTTAAGAAATAATCCTGGAGGTCTTTTATCTCAAGCAATAAAGATATCAGATTTTTTTCTAGAAAATGGAGAGATAGTTTCAACAAAAAGCAGAAAAAAATCTGAAAATAGAAAATGGTTTGCAAAAAAAGGAGATATTACTGATGGAAAAACACTATTGGTTTTAATCAACTATGGTTCAGCATCTGCTTCTGAAATTGTTGCTGGAGCTTTAAAGGATCACAAAAGAGCAATCATCGTTGGCGAAAATAGCTTTGGTAAAGGTTCTGTGCAATCAATTATTCCTTTAAAAAATCGTGGTGCTATCAGATTAACTGTCGCAAAATATTATCTTCCTTCTGGAAAATCTATTTCTGAAGTAGGTGTTAGACCAGATATTGAAGTAAATGAAGAAGGTGATGATTTTAGAATAAAAACTGATACTGATAATCAATTAAACTACGCTATCAAGTTACTTAACGGATAATATGAATAAAAATTTTAAAGATTTACCACTAAGAAGTGGGGTCGGAATTGTGTTATTGAACAAAGAAAATAAAGTATTCGTAGCAAAAAGAATTGATAATCCTAAAAATTTTTGGCAAATGCCTCAGGGTGGTGTTGATGAGGGAGAGGATAATTTAAAAGCTGCATTTAGAGAACTAGAAGAAGAAACAAGTATCAAAAGCGTAGAACTTATAAAAGAATTAGATGGTACATTAACCTATGACTTACCTGATAGATTACTAGGTATTATTTGGAAAGGTAAGTACAAAGGTCAGAAGCAAAAATGGTTTTTAATGCGATTTATTGGAAATGATAATGAAATAAATATTAATACATCTAATCCAGAATTTTTAGATTGGAAGTGGATTGACTTAGATTTAATTACTGATGTTGTTGTTGATTTTAAACATCATGTTTACAAAGAACTTAAAGAAAAAGTAAAAAAATTAATTTAGAGTTTTTAAAACTTGAACTTTTTGATCTGCTAAATATTTTGATTGATCATTAATATCAGTTTTATTAGCCTCTTCTTCTGCCTGTTTAAGTAAATCTTGTTGCTTTGATTTATCCAAATCAGTGAGATTAAAAATTGTACTTGTCAAAATAGATAGATTATTATTTTTAAACTCAACAATACCATCTTCAACATAGTAATTTTCATCACCTGATTTTGATAAAATCTTAATTATCCCAGGTTTTAAAAAGGAAATAATAGAAATATGATCCTTCAATATTCCCATCTCTCCTTCAAAAGCAGGGACAACGACTTCTGAAACATCATCTTTTACTAAAAAAGATTTTTCAGGATTTACTATTTCAACTTTAAACTCTTCGCTCATTAAGCAGCAGCTTCTTGTTCCATTTTCTTAGCTTTTTCTATAGCTTCTTCAATTGTTCCAACCATATAAAAAGCAGCTTCAGGTAAGTGGTCATACTCACCTTTACAGATTGCATCAAAACCTTTGATGGTTGAGTCAAGATCAACTAGTTTTCCTGGAGAACCAGTGAATACTTCTGCAACAAAGAATGGTTGAGATAAAAATCTCTGGATTTTTCTTGCTCTTGCTACAACTAATTTATCTTCTTCTGATAACTCATCCATACCAAGAATAGCTATAATATCTTGTAGTGATTTATATGATTGTAGAATTCGTTGAACATCTCTTGCTACTCTATAATGTTCATCTCCAACAATTCTTGGATCTAAAATTCTTGATGTAGAATCAAGTGGATCTACAGCAGGATAAATACCAATTTCTGCAATTTGTCTTGAAAGTACAGTCGTTGCATCCAAGTGAGCAAACGATGTTGCTGGAGCGGGGTCTGTTAAATCATCAGCAGGTACATAAATTGCTTGTACAGATGTGATTGACCCTTTGTTTGTAGTCGTAATTCTTTCTTGTAGGTTACCCATGTCAGTAGCTAATGTCGGTTGATATCCAACAGCAGATGGAATTCTTCCCAACAAAGCTGAAACCTCTGATCCTGCCTGAGTAAATCTAAAAATGTTATCTACAAAGAAAAGTACGTCCTGACCTTCCTGATCTCTAAAGTATTCAGCTACAGTTAACCCTGTAAGTGCAACTCTTGCTCTTGCTCCAGGAGGTTCATTCATCTGTCCATAAACTAAAGCAGCTTTTGAACCAGCTCCTTCTTTTTTAATTACTCCAGACTCAATCATTTCATGATAAAGGTCGTTTCCTTCTCTAGTT
This sequence comes from Candidatus Pelagibacter communis, assembly GCF_001180205.1. GTDB lineage: Bacteria > Pseudomonadota > Alphaproteobacteria > Pelagibacterales > Pelagibacteraceae > Pelagibacter > Pelagibacter ubique_O. The sequence continues at coordinate 6,740 of NZ_CVSU01000045.1, forward strand.
CTCTCTCCAACTCCCGCAAAAACTGAAAAACCACCATGAGCTTTTGCAACGTTATTAATTAATTCCATAATTAAAACTGTTTTTCCTACTCCTGCTCCACCAAATAATCCAATCTTTCCACCTTTTGCATAAGGTGCAAGCAAATCAATTACTTTGATACCTGTTACAAGGATTTCAGTTTCTGTTGATTGATCATTAAATTCGGGTGCAGCTCTATGAATTGGCCAACTTTCTTTGGTTTTAACTTCACCTCTTTCGTCAATTGGTTCCCCAATTACATTTATAATTCTTCCAAGTGTTTCAGGCCCAACCGGAACTTGAATAGGAGCATTTGTGTTGGTAACTTCATCACCTCTTTTTAGTCCTTCAGTAGCATCCATAGCAATTGTTCTAACAGTGGTTTCACCTAAGTGTTGTGCTACTTCTAAAACTAGTCTGTTATCACCATTTTTACATTCCAATGCTGTTAAAATTTCTGGTAGTTCACCATCAAATTTTACGTCTACTACCGCTCCAATAACTTGTGTGATTATTCCTTTGCTCATAATTATAAACTTTCTGCTCCTGATATGATTTCTATTAGTTCTTTTGTAATTGCTGCCTGACGACTTCTATTATATTCGATAGTAAGTTTGTCAACCATTTCACCTGCGTTTCGGGTTGCATTATCCATTGCACTCATTCTAGACCCTTGTTCGCTAGCTGAATTCTCTAACATTGCTTTAAATATTTGCGTAGAAATATTCTTTGGCAATAAATTGCTTAAAATTTCATCTTCATCTGGTTCAAATTCGTAACTTTCTTCTGAATTATTTTCTTCTCCCTCATTATTTAAAGGGATAATTTGCTGTGCTTGAGGAATTTGAGTAATTACATTTTTAAATTGGTTATAAAAAATTGTACAAACATCAAATTCACCTGCCTCAAATTTTTCAATTATCATTTTCCCAACTTTGTCAGCATCAAAATAATTTGCATTTTTAGACTCTTTGAAAGAAATATTTTCAATTATTTTATCACCATAAACTCTTTTTAATTGGTCGTTTCCTTTTGAGCCTACTGTAATAATTTTAAGTTCTTTACCTTCATCTATAATTTTTGCAAAATAACTTTTAGCTTTTTTAATAATATTAGAATTAAATCCGCCGCATAAACCTCTATCAGAAGTCATCACCACACAGAGATGAGTTTTTTCTTGACCAGTCCCTGACAATAACTTTGGTGCATTTTCTTTATCAGATATACCATTTGATAAATTTAAAATAACATTATTCATTTTTTCAGAATAAGGTCTTCCCTTCTCAGCGCTTTCTTGAGCTCTTCTTAATTTAGCTGCTGCAACCATTTTCATAGCTTTAGTAATTTTTTGTGTAGACTTTACACTAGCTATTCTTTTTTTTAGGTCGTCTAAACTTGCCATAAATTATTAAGATTTAAAATTTCCTTTTAGTTGAGTGATTACCTCAACAAGTAATTTTTCTTTATCTTCCTCAAGTTTTCCTGAAGTTAAAATTGACTCGATAATTTCAGGCTTATCTGATTTACATTTTTCAATAATCTTGCTCTCAAATTCAGCAACGTCTTTTAAATCAATATCATCAAGATAACCTTTCACTCCACAAAATACTGAAATAACTTGTTCCGCAACAGTCATTGGTGAATATTGTTTTTGTTTTAAAAGTTCAGTTAGTTTAGAGCCTCTATTCAAGAGTTGCTGAGTGGATGCATCTAAATCAGATCCGAATTGAGCAAAAGCTGCCATTTCTCTGTATTGTGCTAACTCTAGTTTCATTGAACCAGAAACTTTTTTCATCGCTTTTGTTTGAGCTGATGAACCAACCCTAGATACTGATAATCCTACGTTAATTGCAGGTCTTATACCTTGGTTAAATAGTTCTGTTTCAAGGAAAATTTGTCCATCTGTAATTGAAATAACGTTAGTTGGAATAAACGCGGATACGTCTCCACCTTGTGTTTCAATAATTGGCAGTGCAGTAAGTGACCCTCCACCATGTTCATCGCTTAATTTTGCTGCTCTTTCAAGCAATCTACTATGAAGATAAAATACATCTCCAGGATAAGCCTCACGTCCTGGGGGCCTTCTTAATAACAATGACATTTGTCTATAAGCAACAGCTTGTTTAGACAAATCATCATAAATTATTAACGCATGCATTCCATTATCTCTAAAATACTCACCCATAGCACAACCTGTGTATGGTGCTAAGAATTGTAAAGGAGCAGAGTCAGATGCAGTAGCAGCAACGATTGTTGTGTACTCCATAGCTCCAGCTTCTTCTAGTGTTTTTTGAATTTGTCTTACTGTTGATCTTTTTTGTCCAACTGCAACGTATATACAATAGAGTTTTTGTTTTTCATCTCCAGATTCATTGATTTTTTTTTGATTAATGATTGCATCTACTGCAACAGCTGTTTTACCAGTTTGTCTATCACCAATAATTAATTCCCTTTGCCCTCTTCCAATCGGAACTAGACTATCAATTGATTTAAGACCAGTTTGCATTGGTTCACTTACTGATTGTCGTGGAATAATACCAGGAGCTTTTACTTCAACCCTGCTTTTTTTAATTCCTTTGTCTAATGGTCCTTTTCCATCAATAGGATTTCCTAAACCATCCACTACTCTTCCTAATAATTCTTTTCCAACTGGAGTATCAACAATATTACCAGTTCTTTTTACCACATCCCCTTCTTTAACGTTTCTGTCATCACCAAAAATTACGACACCAACGTTTTCACTTTCTAAGTTTAGAGCCATACCTTTTGAACCATCTGCAAACTCTACCATTTCACCAGCTTGAACATTATCCAAACCATAAATCCTAGCAATACCATCTCCAACTGATAAAACTTGACCAACTTCAGTGACTTCTGCTTTATCACCAAAATTTTTAATTTGTTCTTTTAATATTTTTGTAACTTCTGAAGGATTTATTTCCATTTATGCCTCTATCATTCTATTTTCGATTTGTTGTAATTTATTTTTAATTGAGGTATCGACCATAGTACTTCCAACTTGTACTATCAGACCTCCTATTAAACTTTTATCATGTTTGTAGTTTAATTTTATTTTTGAGCTAAAATTTTTTGTTAAATCCTCTGTAATTTTTTCAATTTCTTCATTAGATAATTCTTTTGCTGATTTTAATTCTGCCTTAAGTTCACCTCTTTTTTTTGAACAAATTTCAATAAAACTTTTAAGAATACGCTCGATAAAAAAGAAACGTCTTTTTTGGATTAAAAAACATAAAAAATTTTTAAATAAAGACTCAAATTTATTATTTTCAGAGATTGTATTGATTACTTTCAGTAAATCTTGTCGGCTTGTAGTTGGATCTTTAATCAAATTAGAAAAATCTTCACTTTGATCAATTAAATTAAGAATAGATGAAGAATGATCTTCGATCTGACTTAAAAGATTGTTTTCCTCTGAAAGTTCAAAAAGCGCAAGAGAGTACCTTTCAGCTGAAGTTATTGAAAATCCGGTGTCTTTACTCAACTTGGTTCCTCTATAATGTTGAAGATTATTTAAAAATCACGCCCTAAATAGCATATGACCCTTATGTCTTCAAGTAGCGGATTCGTAAAAAAGGCATCTTTTTTGCGGTTAATTGAAGTTAATTGGGTCAACATCAACTGAAAGTTTTATTCCAGAAGAAAATTTATATTTTGGAATAATTTTTGCAAGAGAACTTTGTAGTTTCATAGATTTTAAGCCTCTAATTAAAAATCTAATTCTAAATTTTCTCTTTAATCTAAACAATGGAGCATTCACTGGCCCTAATATTTTTCCTTCTATTTTATTTTCAATAAAATTTTTAAAATTAATAGCTTCTTTTTCTAATTTAATTTCATTGTCTCCAGTTAATATTAAAGAAATAAATCTTTGAAATGGTGGTAGTTTATTTTTTTTCCTTATCTCCAGTTCTCTTTCTAAAAAAATATCTGGATTTTTACTTGTAATTTCTGAAATCATCTTAGTATTATTTTCGTAGGTTTGAAAATATACAGTTGCTGGCTTTCCTGTTCTTCCTGCACGTCCTGAAAGTTGATGATAAAGCTGTAAATTTTTTTCTGCACCTCTTAAATCATGTCCTTGAGATGTAAGATCAATATCAACAACCACAATGCAATTTAAGCTTGGAAAATGAAAACCTTTTGAAATTAATTGAGTTCCAACTAAAATATGCGTTTCATTATTAATAATTTTATCTATTTTTTCTTTAGAATCTTTTTTATTCATTGTATCACTTGAAAAGATCTCTATTTTTTTACCAGGAAATTTTCTTTTTACTTCTTCTGAAATTCTCTCAACACCAGGACCACTAAAAATAAATTCACAATCGCCTTCTTTTGTACAGTTCCTTTCAAGATCAGATTTATATCCACAATAATGGCACAATAGGTTATTTTTATTTTTATGATAAACTAAATTGATACTACAATTTGGACATGTAAAACTTGTAAAACACTTATTACATAAAGCATTTGGAGAAAAACCTCTTCTGTTTAAAAAAAACAAAACTTGATCTTTTTTTTTCAAATGTAAATTAACTTTTTCAACAATTTTATTTGATAACCATGATTGTTTTTCAAGTTTTGTATTATTCAAATTAATAATTTCATAATTGGGTAATGCTGCGTTTTGATATCTTTCATTTAATCTAGAAACTTCGTATTTCCCTTTTTTAATATTTTCAAAAGTTTCTATAGACGGGACAGCGGTAATCAAATTGATTGGAATATTTTCAAAAGATGCTCTGGAAATTGCCATATCACGAGCATTATAGGTTATACCTTCGTCTTGTTTAAATGATTGATCATGTTCTTCATCAACAATTATCATTCCTAATTTTTTAAATGGTAAAAATAGTGAAGACCTTGCTCCAATAATTATTTTTATTTTACCGTTAGAAACGCCACTCCAAATTAATTCTTTCTTTTTTTTTGAAATGCCAGAATGCCAAACTGCAGGTTTAAAACCAAAATATTCTAAAAATTTTTGTTCAAACTGGCTGGTTAAACCAATTTCTGGTAATAAAATTAATCCTTGAAAACCCTTCTCTATCAGTGGTTTTAACGCTTCAAAATAAACTAAAGTTTTACCTGATCCAGTGGTGCCTTGCAAAACATGAACTCTAAATTTTTTATTTGAAATATTCATTTTTTTTAGAGTTTTATTTTGATCACCAGATAGCTTGATTAAGTTTTGTTTAATTTTGCTATCGAATATTTGATAAAGTTGAGTTTCTTTATTCTCTATTGCCTTACTGCTTAAGAGCACTAACTTTAATGCCATACCCTTTGGGATAAGATTATATTCTGCAAACCAATTTAAAAAGTTTATTGTATTTTTTTTTAATGGAGTAACGTCTAATTTCTTTATTACATTTTTAGTCTTAAAATTTCTATTGTTATTTTTTTCAAATTCGTCCCACACAACACCAGTAATTTTGGATTTTCCAAAAGGTACAAGTACATAATCACCAACTTTAAGATTTAAATTACTTTCATAAGTAAACGGATGATTAAAAATATTTGGTACAAGAATCGGAAATTTCATATTTTTATAATATGAAAAAAAATTAAGAGTGTATTTGACTTTTTTTCATATAGCCAAAACTGTTGATACAAAATACTTTTAGAGACAATTTAACTTCCTTCTTTCTGTGCCAAGAATGTGCCAATAAATACGAATATTTCACGAATAATTTTTATCATTCTTAACCTTTTTCAAGATCTTATTCCAAATAGAATCTTGACACAAGTTATGTTTTATTTGCTACTAAGACTAAGAGTTATATTAGAGTGAGGTCTTTTTGTTTAATAAAAGAATTATATCAATTTATCTCTACCACATAATATAAGTTATTATCAGAAGAGCTACATGGTTCTTTGAAACATGTACTTAACCTTATATCATTATTTTTAAGAGAAGGACTTAATCCTGGATTAAATTTACTATCGTGTGAAATACCATTTAAATGAATTGATCCAATACTACTTGAATTTGTTGATGGACCAGTATTTCTAACATAAGTTAAATTAGTATAGACGCTGGTTGCGTTTTGATCAGTATTAAATAATTGTTGTAAGTGTGGAATAATTTTTCCATATGTCATACCTGAGCAAGCTATACTACTACCATTTGATCTTTTCATAATATTGGTTTCACCTAAATCACATTTTAAAACTTCAGCTGAAATATATTTTTTGATTGTTTCAAATTTTGCTTTTGTTGCACTTACTTTAGCACCACTCGTATAACCACTATAAGCAACTACTCCTACTGCAGCTAATATTCCTATGATAGCTACAACGACTAAAAGTTCTATTAATGTGAAACCTTTTTTATTCATATGAAATTGTATTTTCAATATATTTTGTTTGTCCAGAACTATTTCCAAGATTTGAACAGATTTTAATTGTGTTAGCATTTACCTTAAAAATAGATAAATAACCTCCTTGTTGTGCATGAGATGGACAGGCTGTCATATAGCCAGGAGGACTACAATTAGTAACGTTGAGTTTACACCAAGATCCATAAGGTGGATTACCTCCATAAAAAGGACTAGTCCAGTTCATTCCATAAACTGTTTGGTTCATATAATTTATAAATGAGTCTATATTTAATGGACAGTTAACAGACTTTTCGTTTCCATTAATATCTGTATATGTTATTGGCTCTCCGACACTACACAATGCTGACTTTGCTCCTACCATTTTCGTTATAGTCGAATGATTAGATTTAGTGGCTGAAATTTTTGCACCCTCAGTATAACCACTATAAGCAACTACTCCTACTGCAGCTAGAATACCTATGATTGCTACTACGACTAAGAGTTCTATTAGGGTGAAGCCTTTTTTATTCATAATTTAATAACAAGTTTTTATTGAGTCTCCGTATGCGCATTTCAAATCTATTCTTGTTGCTGTCTCATCATTATCAGAGCATCTTGAATAGACTAAGTAATATAGCTTTCCTCCATCCCTAAGTACTTGATACGCTGTTTCCCCAACATCAACTAAAGAGCACTTCATTCCATTGCATCTTCTTCCAGACTGAACAGCATTCAAAGTGTTATCATAAGCATTTCTGTAATTTTGATATTGAAAGTGTCGAGCTATATGTTCTCCTTCCCCAAATTCCCATCCGGTTGTTGGATTATTGTTTCCATCAAATTCACAAAAATTTGTATATTGGCTCCATTTACTTCCTGAAATTTTATACAATTTTAATGGCATAACCCCGGTACTACAAATTGCAAGTCCCTCATTCATAGTTTTAACAACAGCCTTATGTGTTTGGTTACAACTTGTTTTCTTAGCCCCACTTGTATAACCACTATAAGCAACAACTCCTACAGCAGCTAGAATACCGATAATTGCTACTACGACTAAGAGTTCTATTAGGGTGAAGCCTTTATTTTTCATTTTTACCATTGATCAAAAGAAATTTGTGTTTCTAATTGATTTTTCGTGTCGCTACATGGTTGTTTAATACAAGTACCTAGATTTACCCATACTTGCTTGTTTGAATTTGATGGTACTCTCAAAAATACAAATCCTGCATGATAATTATACATACTACCTTCTTGTAATACATACAAATTTTTTCCATTCCAACCAGTGAGTGAAGATTTGTTAATCCACTCTAATTGATTATTAATATGGTTTTTAAAATGCTCAGGAAAAAATGCCTGAACATTTCCAAAACACTTATGTGTATAATACTTTTTGCTATTCAACGTGCTCATTAATTGAACGCTACCTTCCAATTCACAATTTGCAATTATTAGTCTAACTTGTTTAACAACACGATTATGATTTGTCTTTGCAACTGTAGCTTTTGCACTAGCTGTATACCCACTATAAGCAACTACACCTACTGCAGCTAAGATACCAATGATTGCTACTACGACTAGAAGTTCTATTAAGGTGAAGCCTTTTTTGTTCATTTATTAAGACTAACAAATCTTAAGTTAGGAGTCTAACTGAGAGTCAAATACATACCCGTGCCAAGATTGTGCCAAGAGAATTTTCAGCGCTGTGCCAAGAATATGCCAAGAAATACGAATTAATATTTTAAAAAAGATATTAATCACAACAAATCTAAAATGATTAATTTAATTTGAAAAATTTGATTATTCTTATTGATGGAAAAGGATAATTTAGGATTTTCCTATAAAATCCTATAGTTTAAGAGTGTATTGCTCTTTTATCTACTGATAAAGCGGCTTCTTTAACTGCTTCTGAAAAAGTTGGATGAGCATGACAGGTTCGGGCTATGTCTTCTGCGCTTGCACCAAATTCCATTGCAACACCGATCTCTGCAATTAATTCTCCTGCATGAGGCCCAATTATATGTGCACCTAATACTTTATCTGTTTGCTCATCAGCTAAAATCTTAACAAAACCTTCTGCATCATCTATGGCCTTAGCTCTTGAATTAGCCATAAACGAAAATTTCCCTACTTTATATTTTTTATTTAATTCTTTTAATTGTTCCTCAGTTTTTCCGATTGATGCTACTTCTGGTGTTGTATAAACTACTCCTGGAATTGTATCGTAATTTACATGTCCAGATTGACCAACTATGTTTTCTGCAACTGCTATACCTTCGTCCTCCGCTTTATGTGCAAGCATTGGACCAACAATTACATCGCCTATTGCATAAATATTTTCAACGTTAGTCTTAAAAATTTTATCAGTTTTAATTCTATTTCTTTCGTCAAGATCTACTCCTACAGACTCTAAATTTAAACCATCTGTATTAGGTTTTCTGCCAACAGAGATTAAAACAACATCACACTCAAAATTATTTTTATTACCATCTTTATCTACTGTTGAAACCACTACACCTGCTGCATTTTTTTTAATTGTTTCAACTTTATTTTGCATATTAAATTTCATACCCTGTTTTTTTAAAATTTTCATAAATTCTGAAGAGATTTCTTTATCCATTCCAGGCGTAATATGATCTAGAAATTCAACAACTTCCACCTCTGCTCCAAGTCTTGACCATACAGATCCCATCTCCAATCCTATATAGCCTCCTCCTACTACAACCATTTTCTTAGGCACCTTTTCTAACTTTAAAGCACCTGTTGATGAGACAATTGTTTTCTCATCTATTTCTATTCCCGGTAATGAAACTGGAACTGATCCTGTTGCAATAACTGTTTTTTCTGTTTGGATGATGGTTTCTTTATTTTTATCATCTTTTATTAAAATTTCATTTTTAGATTTAAAACTTCCGTGTCCTTTAAAGTAAGTAACTTTGTTTTTTTTCAAAAGAAACTCAACACCTTTTGTAAGAACGGTTACAGCTTTATCTTTGCTTTTCATCATTTTGTCTAAATTTAATTTTACTTCACCAACTTCAATACCTTTGTTTGCTAAACTTTTTACTTTGTGAAATTCTTCAGACAGATTAAGTAAGCTTTTTGATGGGATACAACCAATATTTAAACAAGTACCTCCCAAAGACCCTCTAGACTCTATACATGCAGTTTTTAATCCTAATTGAGCAAGTCTGATTGCGCACACATAACCACCCGGTCCACCTCCAATAACTACAGCTTGAAATTTTTCTGACATTTAAATATCTAAAAACAACCTTCTAGGGTCTTCTAAGTTTTCTTTAATCATTTTAAGGAAAGATACAGATTCCTTTCCATCAATAATTCTGTGATCATATGATAATGCTAAATACATAATTGGTCTTATTTTGATTTCACCATCTACAACAACAGGTCTTTCCACTATATTATGCATGCCCAACACTCCAGATTGAGGTAAGTTTAGTATTGGGGTTGAAAGCATAGACCCATACACACCTCCATTACTTATTGTAAATGTTCCTCCCTGAAGATCTTCAATCGTTAGCTTTCCATCGCGCGCTTTTTCTGAAATTTCTTTAATATTTTTTTCAATGTCAGCAAAGGATAATTCATCTGCATTTCTCAAAACTGGAACAACCAAACCCTTATCTGTTCCGACAGCAAAGCTAATATTGTAATAGTTTTTATAGATAATCTCATCTCCGTCTATTTCAGCATTCACCGCAGGGAAATTTTTTAAAGCAACTACACATGCTTTTACAAAGAAAGACATAAATCCTAATTTTATCCCATAACGAGATTGGAAATCCTCTTGATTTTCTTTCCTCATTTCCATCACACTGCTCATATCAACCTCGTTAAATGTTGTTAAAAGAGCTGCATTCTCTTGAGCTTGCTTTAATCTTTTTGCAATAGTTTGTCTCAACCTAGTCATCTTAATTCGTTCTTCTTCACCATATTGAATTTTTCTTTCGGATGGTTTTGGATTTGCACCCATCAAACTTATTAAATCTCCTTTTAAAACTCTCCCATCTTTTCCTGAACCTTGAATTGAATTAATATCGATATTATTTTCAGTTACTATTTTTCTCACTGCTGGAGACAAGGTTGTATTAACACTTCTTTGTGGAGCAACATCTGGTTTAACTTCCTCAGTTAAAACCAAAGGTTTCTCTTTGGGTTTTTCTTCAAATACTTTTGGTTCTTTTTTATTTGTATCTAATTTTATTACATTGCTCTCTGCAGGAACAATTTCCTCTTTCTTAATTTCTTCACTAATTTTCGGCGCAGATTTAACCACTGTTCCACCTTCAGCTGATACAGAACCTAATAATGCTCCTACTTCAACGACTGATCCATCTTGTGAATTTATCTCTGTTAACACACCAGCAATTGGAGATGGTACTTCTAAGTTTACTTTGTCTGTCTCAAGTTCTACAATAGGCTCATCTGCTTCGACTGTATCACCTGCGTTTTTTAACCATTTTGCAACAGTCGCTTCCGTTATACTTTCACCAAGAACTGGGACTACTATTTTTTTACTCATTAAAATTAATCAAATACCTTTTTAATTATTTCTTGTTGTTGAGAATTATGCCTTTTGGCATATCCTGTTGCAGGAGTTGCGTCTGGGCTTCTTCCTATATAAGAAATTTTATTATTATTAGCCTTTAAAGTGTCTAATGTCCATTGGATATAATCTCTAACTGAAAACCAAGCACCCATATTTTTTGGTTCTTCTTGACACCAAAAGAATTCGGCATTTTTAGAGTATGGTTTTAACTCCTTAACCAAAGCTTTTGCTGGAAATGGATACAATTGTTCAATTCTATACATCACTACATCATCTCTTTTAAGCTTTTCTCTGGCGTCTAACAAATCAAAATATACTTTTCCAGAACAAAGGATTACTTTTCTTATTTTAGAACTTTCTTTTAGTTTAATAAATCCTTTAGACTTAGGATCTATAGCATGATCCCACAATACTCTATGGAAAGTATTTTTTTTGTTAAAATCTTCTAAATTTGAAACACAATACTTATTTCTTAATAATGATTTTGGTGTCATTATGATTAGTGGCTTTCTGAAACTCCTATGCATTTGTCTTCTTAAAGCATGAAAATAATTTGCTGGGGTTGTGCAGTTCATTACTTGCATATTATCGTTTGAGCATAGTTGTAAAAATCTTTCTAATCTTGCTGAAGAATGTTCTGGTCCTTGTCCTTCATATCCGTGAGGTAACAACATTACTATGCCAGATGCTCTATTCCATTTTCTCTCACCAGATGCAATAAATTGATCAATTACTACTTGAGCTCCATTAGCAAAGTCACCGAATTGTGCTTCCCAAAGAGTAAGTGTGTTTGGCTCTACTAGACTATAACCATATTCAAAACCTAAAACTGCAAGTTCAGATAAAAAACTATCTACTACTTCAAATTGCTTTTGATTTTTAGAAATATTATTAAGAGGAATATACCTAGAATTATCTATTTGATTTCTTAAAACAGAATGTCGTTGACTGAATGTTCCTCTTCCAGAGTCTTGCCCTACAAGCCTAACTGGATATCCCTCTTCAAGCAAAGATCCAAAAGCTAAAGACTCAGCTGAAGACCAATCGATTCCAGTACCTTTTTCGACACTTTCTTTTCTGGCATTAAATATTTTAGAGATAGTCTTGTGAATATTTTTTTCCTCAGGAATGCTATTTATTTTACCTGAGATTATTTTTAATTTATTTTCATCAAAACCTGTTATACCCCTCTTATCTTTGCCTCTTTCAGGTTTATATCTTGACCATGTTCCCTCAAACCATTCTATTTTAGGTTTATAATCTTTTGCACTTTTGTATTGTTCATCAAGTAAATCTTTAAATGATTTAACGTTATGATTCAATAATTCTTCAGTTATAGATTTTTCGTTTACTAATTTATTTCCATAAATTTTGTAAACACTGGGATGAGATCTAATTTTTTTATACATTAAAGGTTGAGTAAATGAAGGTTCATCACCCTCATTATGTCCAAATCTTCTATAACAAATTAAATCTACTACAACGTCTCTATTAAATTTTAATCGAAATTCTGTTGCTATTCTAGTTGCATAAACAACTGCTTCTGGATCATCACCATTAACATGAAGAATTGGAGCCTCTACCATTTTTGCAACATCAGATGGATAAGGTGAAGACCTCGCAAATCTTGGACTAGTAGTAAATCCTATCTGGTTATTAACAATAATATGAATTGTTCCTCCAGTGTTATGCCCTGGTAGTCCAGACATTGCAAAACATTCTGCTACAACTCCTTGACCAGCAAAGGCTGCATCCCCATGAATGAGAATAGGTATAACTTTATTTCTTTCACGGTCTTTATGAAAAAATTGTTTGGCTCTTGTTTGACCTAAAACAACTGGGTTAACAGCTTCTAAATGAGAGGGATTATCTGTCAAACTGACATGTACTGAATTTCCATCAAATTCTCTATCAGACGACGCTCCAAGATGATATTTTACATCTCCAGCACTATCTTCAGAGTCAGCACTAAACTCACCAGCAAACTCATTAAAAATTTTTTTGTAAGATTTTTGCAAAACGTTTGCTAAAACGTTAAGCCTACCTCTATGAGACATACCTATTTTAACTTCTTTTATATTATTTTGACCACCAATTTTTATTATCTGTTCAAGAGCAGGTATTAAACTTTCGCCACCATCTAAACCAAATCTTTTTGTTCCCACATACTTTGTAGCTAAAAATTTTTCAAATCCTTCTGCCTGTACCAATTTATTTAAAATTGCCTCTTTACCATTTTTTGTAAATTGAAGTGCATTTTTATCTTGCTCTATCCTGTCCCTAAACCACTTTCTTTCATCTGGGTTTGAAATATGCATGAACTCATAACCTATTTTTCCACAGTAGGTTTTCTTCATAAACTTAAGTATTTCTTTTATATTTGCATATTTACGATTGATTACCCCGTTTAGAAAAATTTTCTTATCATAATTTTCTTTTTTAAAACCATAAAAATCTGGATGAAGCTCATCTAGATATTCGGACTCTCTCATTTCTAAAGGATCAAGATCTGCTAATAAATGTCCTCTTAGTCTATATGCTCTAATTAATGCTACAGCACTAATAGAATCTTTGTTTGAGTCAGCAAGTAATTGAAAATTAAATTTTTCTGAAGTGTCTAATTTGACATTATCAAAATCATTTTTATCTTGTTCTTCTATTTTTTTTTGTAATTCATCAATATCAATCTTTTTTTTAGTAGGTCCCCATGATGGCCCATTAATTTCTTTTGCTATAACATTTAATTCTTCACCAATTCCCTCAAAATAATTTGCCCAACTTTCTGGAAGATCAGCATCTTTATTTACAAACTTTAAATACATTTCTTCTATAAATGCACTATTAGATTTGTTTAAAAATGAAGTTTTTTCGAAATCAAGATTTTTTGATGAAGACATCTTTTTATTAAATATATCCCTCTAATATTTTTTTTCAATTAGACAGTTTATCAAATAAAGTTTTTCCAATAATTGATGGTGATTTGGCAACTGTAATACCACATTCTTCCATTTTTTTTATTTTATCTTCAGCTCCACCCTTGCCACCTGATATAATGGCACCAGCATGCCCCATTCTCCTTCCTGGAGGAGCAGTAATTCCAGCAATAAATCCAACAATTGGTTTTTTGATCTTATGATTTTTTATAAATTCAGCCGCTTCTTCTTCAGCTGTTCCACCAATTTCACCTATCATTAAAATAGATTCTGTTTCAGAGTCATTTAAAAATAAATCTAAACAATCTATAAAATTTGTTCCATTAATAGGATCACCACCAATACCAATACAAGTTGATTGACCAAGTCCATTTTCAGTTGTTTGGGCTACTGCTTCATATGTCAATGTTCCTGACCTTGATACAATTCCAACACTTCCTCTTTTGTGAATACTTCCCGGCATAATCCCAATTTTACATTCATCTGGTGTGATTATTCCTGGACAATTAGGTCCAATTAATCTGCTACTAGATCCACTTAATTTTTGTCTGACCTTAAGCATATCCTGAATTGGAATACCCTCTGTTATACAAACAATTAGTTCAACTGATGCATCAATAGCTTCAATGATTGCTGCTGCTGCAAATTTAGCAGGTACATAAATCATAGTTGCATCCGCTCCTACTTCATTTTTTGCCTCTAAAACGCTATTAAAAACTGGTCTGTCTAAATGTTTTTGTCCACCTTTCTTTGGCGTAACTCCACCAACAAGATTGGTTCCATATTTTATAGCCTGCTCTGAATGAAATGTTCCGTGTGAGCCAGTAAATCCCTGACAAATTACTTTAGTATTTTTATTTACCAAAACCGACATTTTATTTTATCGCCTCAACAATTTTCTTAGCAGCATCATCTAAATTTTCTGCAGAAATTAATTTTAATCCAGAATTATCAAGAATTTCTTTTCCCTCCTTGAAATTTGTACCTGCTAATCTTACAACCAAAGGTACACTAATATTAATTTCTTTAGCTGCATCAACTACTCCTTGGGCAAGGACATCACATCTCATTATTCCTCCAAAAATATTAATCAAAATACCTTTAACATTTCTATCTGAGAGAATTATTTTTAATGCAGCAGATACTTTTTCTTTGGATGCGCCACCGCCTACATCTAAAAAATTTGCTGGCTCTTTACCATACAATTTAATTATATCCATAGTTGCCATTGCTAATCCTGCTCCATTTACCATACAGCCAATACTTCCATCTAGCTTGATATATGCAAGATCATGCTTACTAGCTTCTATCTCGGTAGGATCTTCCTCGTTTAAATCTCTTAATTCAACAATTTCTGGATGCCTGAATAAAGCGTTAGAGTCAAAATTAACTTTTGCATCTAAACAAACAATTTTTTCCTCTTTTGTCAAAATTAATGGATTTACTTCAACCATGTTTGCGTCAGTACCTACAAACATTTTATATATTGATTTAATTAATGTTATTGCTTGTTTTTTTACGTCTTCATTTAAATTAAAAATATTAATTATTTTTTCACAATCTGAATCAGAAATTTCATCACCCATATCAACTTTTGTAGTTATAATTTTTTCAGGTGAACTGCTTGCAACTTCTTCAATGTCCATCCCTCCTTGGTCACTTGATATAAATGCAATTTTAGAACTTGCCCTATCAACCAGGCACGATAAGTAAAATTCTTTATCTATATTTGATGATTCTTCTACGTATAATCTTTTTACCGCTCTACCTTCAGGGCCAGTTTGATGAGTAACTAGTGTTTTTCCAAGTAATTCTTTAGCTGCTACTGTTAGTTCCTCAATAGAGTTTAAAATTTTTACACCACCAGCTTTTCCTCTACCTCCAGCATGGATTTGTGCTTTAAGCACATATTTCTCAGTTTTGAGTGCTTTTGCTTTTTGAATAAGTTCATCAACATTAAGCGCAAATACTCCTTCTGGAACTACAGCTCCATATTTTTTTAATATTTGTTTAGCTTGATGCTCGTGAATATTCATTATTATTTAGATAAATCAGGATCTATTTTATATGCAGCTTCCCATAAAGCTTTTACAGCATCTATTGAATGCATAAATTCTTTTTTTTCTTTTTCATCTAAATCAATCTCTTCAATTTTTTCTACACCATCTTTTCCAATGACAACAGGAACACCTGCATAAACATTTTTCACACCATATTCTCCATTTAATTGTACAGCGCAGGGTAATAATTTTTTCTGATCATTTAAATATGCTTCTGCCATTTGAACACCTGAAGCTGCTGGCGCATAAAAGGCTGATCCTTTTTCTAAATACTTAACTATTTCCGCACCACCATCTCGTGTTCTTTGATTAATTTCCTCAACTCTTTCTGAAGAAATCTTTCCATCCTTTACAAGATCCAACAACGGTTTACCTGAAATTTTTGTAAATCTTGGCATAGGAACCATGGTGTCACCATGACCACCCATAACCATTGCCTCAATTTCTCTTACTGGCACATTAAGTTCTAATGATAAAAATAATTTAAATCTCGAACTATCTAAAATACCTGCCATACCAACAACTTTATTTGATGGCAAACCTGAAAATTTTTGAAATGCCATAACCATAACGTCTAAAGGATTGGTAATACAGATCACAAAAGCGTTAGGAGCATTTTTCTTTACCCCCTCAGCAACTTGTTTAATAATTTTTAAATTAATTCCAAGAAGATCGTCTCGGCTCATTCCAGGTTTTCTTGGAACACCTGCTGTAATTATAATTACATCTGAATCTCTTATATCCTCATAGTTATCAGTTCCTGAAAACCTAACATTGAAACCATCTACAGATGAAGATTGTGCAATATCTAATGCTTTTCCTTTTGCAATACCACTAGCTACATCAAATAAAACCACTTCATTTACTAATTCTTTTGTTCCTATTAAATGTGCAAGAGTTCCACCTATTTGGCCTGCACCAATTAAAGATATTTTTGTCATTTATTTCCTTTATTTCATTGTTGGCATAACAAATTCCGCATTTGATCGGACACCTGAAGGCCATCTGGATGTTACTGTTTTAAGTTTAGTATAAAATTTTATTCCTTCCATACCATGCATTCCACTATCTCCAAATAATGATCTTTTCCAACCACCAAAACTATGAAATGCCATTGGAACTGGGATCGGCACATTAATACCAACCATACCTACTTGAATTTTACTTGCAAAAGTTCTACCTGCATCACCGTCTCTTGTATAAATACTAACTCCATTTCCGTATTCATGGTCGTTAATTAATTTTGCAGCTTCTTCAAAAGTTTTTACTCGAACAACTGATAAGACTGGACCAAATATTTCCTCTTTGTAAATTCTCATATCTTTATTTACATGATCAAACAAGCATCCACCTATATAGAAACCATTTTCATAACCTTGAAGTTTTAAACCTCTTCCATCAACCACTAGCTTTGCGCCTTCCTTGACACCTAAATCAACGTAACTTGTAACTTTTTCTAAATGTTCTTTTGTAACTAAAGGTCCCATTTCTGATGCTTTATCCATTCCAGGACCAACTTTTAAAGCTTCAGCTTTTTTTGATAATCTTGATACAAGTTCGTCACCAATATCTCCAACCGCAACCGCAACTGATTGAGCCATACATCTTTCTCCAGCTGAACCATAAGCAGCACCCATTAAACCATTTACTGCACCATCTAAATCACAATCTGGCATAACAACTAAATGGTTTTTTGCTCCACCCAAAGCTTGAACTCTTTTTTCATTTTTAGCTGAATTTTCATAAATATATTTTGCAATAGGAGTAGATCCTACGAAACTAACAGCTTTGATATCTTTGTTTTCCAAAATTGCATCAACAGCTTCTTTATCTCCATTTATTACGTTAAATACTCCCTCTGGAAGACCCGCCTCAGAAAGTAATTCTGCTAATCTTATTGCGCAAGAAGGGTCTTTTTCTGATGGTTTAAGAATAAAAGTGTTTCCACAAGCTATTGCTATTGGAAACATCCACATTGGTACCATAGCAGGAAAATTAAAAGGTGTAATACCTGCAACAACTCCTAATGGTTGTCTGATTGACCAACTATCAACATTGGTTCCAACATTTTCTGAAAACTCACCTTTTAATAAATGTGGTATTCCACAAGCAAATTCTACCACCTCAAGTCCTCTAGTTAAAGAGCCTCTTGCATCTTCATAAACTTTTCCATGTTCTGAAACTATTAACTTCGTTAATTCATCAGAATTTTTTTCAATTAATTCTTTAAATTTAAATATTATTCTAGCTCTTTGTAGAGCAGGTTTTAAAGACCAACTTTCAAATGCTTTTTTTGCTACCTCAACAGCACTGTCTAGATCAGATTTTGAAGCAAATCTTACCTCTGACTCTTGTTCGCCAGTTGCTGGATTAAAAACTTTTCCTTTTTTATCTGAAGATCCCGGAATTATTTTACCGTTTACGAAGTGTTCTATTAATTTCATGAATACGGTGTTTTAGATCAAAAATATCGAATAGTCTATTTAAACATTAGCTGTTGCTAACATTTTTTTTATTTCAGCTATAGCTTTTGCTGGATTCAAGCCCTTAGGACATGCATTTGTACAATTTAATATTGTATGGCATCTATATAATTTTAATTCATCAGAAACTTTTTTTAATCTAGCTTTTCTCTCTTCATCTCTACTATCAATAATCCATCTATAGGCCTGTAGCAGAACTGCAGGACCTAAATATTTATCTCCATTCCACCAATAACTTGGGCAAGATGTAGAACAACAGGCACACATAATGCATTCATAAGCACCATCAAGTTTTGCTCTATCTTCTTTAGACTGATAAATTTCTGTTGACTGTTTTGTTGAGTTATTTTTTAACCAAGGTTCAATAGATTGATATTGTTTATATAAGCCATCTAAATCGCCGATCAAATCTCTTTTAACTTTTAAATGAGGTAGAGGATAAATATCGATGTCACCATCTATCTCTGCATGTGGAGTTGTACAAGCCAAGCCATTTTTTCCTCCCATATTCATAGCACAAGAGCCACAAACACCATGAGCACAAGACCTTCTATAGGCCAATGTCGGATCAATTTCGTTTTTAATTTTATTTAGAATATCCAGTACCTTAGATGGGCAATTATCCATATCAACTTCGTATGTATCAATTCTAGGATTTTCATCTGTCGATGGATCCCATCTATAAATATTTACTTTTCTTAAATTTTTAGATCCAGTTTTGTCTTTAAAATATTTGCCTTTTTTAACCTCTGAATTTTTAGGTAAGCTTAGCTGAGCCATTAATATACTCGCTCTTGTGGTGGAAAATATTGAACTTCGTTTGTTAAAGTTGATTTGTGTACTTCTCTGTAACTTATCTTTGTATTTTTCCCATCACACCAAGCAAGAGTATGTTGCATAAAGTTTTCGTCATCTCTTTTTGGATAGTCATCTCTCGCGTGAGCACCTCTGCTCTCTTTTCTATGATATGCAGACTCTACAGTAGTTACTGCTTGTCTTATTAAATTATCAAATTCTAATGTTTCAACTAAATCAGTATTAAATACTAAAGATCTATCTTTAACTGAAATTGAGTCCATGCCATCATAAGTTTTTTTAATCTCATCAACACCTTCTTTAAGATTTTTTTCTGTTCTAAAAACTGCACATTTCGACTGCATCGTTTTTTGCATTGAAAGTCTAAGTTCAGCAGTACTATTATTTCCTTGTGCATTTCTAAGTTTATCAAATCTATCTAAACATTTTTGTGTTTCTGACTCAGGAATTTCCTCATGAGGTGTTCCTGGCTTAACTAATTCAGCTGCTCTTTTTGCTGCTGCTCTTCCAAATACCACTAAATCAATTAAAGAATTAGAACCAAGTCTATTTGCTCCGTGAACAGAGACACATGCCGCTTCTCCTATAGCCATTAGACCTGGAACAGTTTTTTCTGAGCCATTTACAGTTAATACTTCTGCTTTATAGTTTGTTGGAATGCCGCCCATATTATAATGAACTGTTGGTACAACAGGGATTGGTTCTTTAGTTACATCTACATTTGCAAATAATCTTGCTGCATCGGTAATTCCAGGAAGCCTGCTTTCAATAATATCTTTATCTAAGTGACTTAGGTTCAAATGAACATGATCTTGATCTTTTCCAACACCTCTTCCCTCATTAATCTCTATAGACATTGATCTGCTAACAACATCTCTTGATGCTAAATCTTTTGCATTTGGAGCATACCTTTCCATAAATCTTTCACCTTTAGAATTTGTAAGATAACCCCCTTCTCCTCGCGCACCTTCTGTTATTAAGGTACCGTGGCCATAAATTCCTGTTGGGTGAAATTGAACAAACTCCATATCCTGAAGCGGCAATCCAGCTCTTAAAACCATTGCATTACCATCACCAGTGCAAGTGTGTGCTGATGTTGCTGAATAATAAACTTTTCCATAACCACCTGTAGCAATAATTACTGAATGTGCTCTAAATCTATGAATTGTTCCATCATTCAAATTCCAAGCAATTAGACCTTTGCATTCTCCATTCTTCATCAACAAATCTAATGCAAAATATTCTATAAAAAATTCTGTATTATGCTTTAACGCTTGTCCATATAATGTGTGTAAAATAGCATGTCCTGTTCTATCGGCTGCTGCACAAGTTCTTTGAACTATTCCGTTCCCATAATTTTTCGTCATTCCACCAAATGGTCTTTGATAAATTTTTCCCTCTTCAGTTCTACTAAATGGAACTCCATATTTCTCCAATTCTAAAACTGCTTTAGGTGCTTCTTTACACAGATATTCAATACTATCTTGATCACCTAACCAATCTGCACCTTTGACAGTGTCATACATGTGCCATCTCCAATCATCTTCCCCCATGTTTCCTAGTGCTGCTGATATTCCACCTTGTGCAGCTGATGTATGACTTCTGGTAGGAAATACTTTTGAGATACATGCTGTTTTTAAGCCAGCCTCACTAAGCCCTACTGCCGCTCTCAAACCTGATCCACCTGCACCAAGTACAACAACATCGTACTCATGGTCTATAATATTATATGCTTTCATGTATTTAAGTTTAAAATTACAATTATTGTAATTACTGGGATTGTTATAGCAAAAAAATTTAGGACTTTGTTTGCGGCATTTTTGATTTTTTTATCGTTAATATAGTCTTCAAAAACCTCACTTATAGTTAAAGCTGAAAAAAAATAAGCAATAACTAAAAATAACCCAATTAAGAATTTAGATGGTTGTGTTGTTAAAAAATTCACTATTTCCAAATAACTTTTATCATAAATATTCACTAAGTTTATAATAAACCAAAGCATTAAAGGTAATAAGATTGCAGAACTAATTTTTAAGAATAACCATTTTTTTGTTACTGGCAGCATTATATTAATCCTCTGCCAATTATATAAATTAGGATAGTTAAAATAATCGAGCCAAAAATAACTAGCAAACCTGTAATTCTTGTTGTTTGTAATTCAAATCCATAGCCCAAATCCATAATTAAGTGTCTTATTTCACTTAACATTTGAAAACTAAATGACCAGGTTATTCCAATTAAAATAAATTTACCTAAAAAAGTTTCTAAAAAAATTTTTATAATTTGATAATTACTTTCTCCTAGAAGCATTAATGCAAACCAAATACAAATTAATGTAATTGCAAAAAAATTAATTATTCCTGTAATTCTATGTGAAATAGATACTAATGAAGAAATATGCCATTTATATATCTGTATGTGTGGTGATAAAGGTCTGTTTTCCATATATTATTTTGAATTAATAACTGTTTCAGCAATTTCAACTGAATTAAGCGCAGCACCTCTCAATAGGTTGTCTGACACAATCCACAAATTTAATGAATTTTTTTTTGTTTTGTCTTCCCTAATTCTAGATATAAATGTCTCATCACTTCCTGCTGCTTCAAATGGTGTGCTATAACCTCCATTTTCTCTTCTATCGATAACCTCACAACCATCTGCTTTACTTAAAACATCTCTCACTTTTTCTAAAGTATATGGTTTTTCAAATTCTATATTTACAGACTCCGAATGAGATACTAAAACAGGAATTCTCACACATGTAGCTGTAAGTTCAATTGAATCATCTAAGATTTTTTTTGTTTCATTTGTCATTTTTAACTCTTCTTTTGTATATCCATCATCAGCAAAAACATCGATATGTGGAATAACATTAAAAGCGATTTGTTTAGTAAAATTTTTTGACTCTATTTTTTTTCCATCTAAATATTGTTTAGTTTGATCAATTAATTCGTCCATTGGACTTTTGCCACCACCTGAAACAGATTGGTAAGTTGAAACTACAACTCTTTTAATTTTAAATAAATTATGTAGTGGTTTAAGTGCTATAACAAGTTGTGCTGTAGAACAATTTGGATTGGCAATAATATTTTTTTTCATATTTTTAATTTCGGATGCATTCACTTGTGGAACGATCAATGGAACATCTGGATCCATCCTAAAAAAACTTGAATTATCTATTACAATTGTGTGCTTGGCAGCCTTTTCTGCAAATTTTTCAGCAATTGTTCCTCCTGCTGCAAAAAAAGTTATATCTGCTTTTGAAAAATCATATGTCTCTAAATTTTCAATAACATACTCTTTATCTCTAAAAGAGATTTTTTTTCCTGCACTTTTTTCTGAGGCAACTAAATATAGATTATCAAACTTGAAGTTTTTTTTATCAAATACTTCAAGAGTTTTCCTCCCAACATTTCCTGTTGCACCTACTATAGCTATGTTCATTTTAAAGTTGTTATACTAAATAAAAGGTAAATCGCAAACTTTACCACTGCAAATATCACCATTTATGCTTGCTTTTACGTTCTGGTCTATATTCCAATGCGATTTTTTCATCATAGCAATACCGATTACTTTTTTAAAATGTGGTGAATAGCAAGCTGATCTCAATTCTCCAATTATATTATTGTCTTGATCACTTAAGTCTAATGATCCTGTAATACTTATTTTATCTATATCAAGCATTACTCCCATTAATTTTTTTTCAATTCCTTCAGATTTAATTTTTTTTAATTTCTCTTTGCCTAAAAAATTAACTTCGCTGTCTATATTAATATATTTATCAAATCCACATTCATATGGATTGTCTCCATTATCGATATCATTTCCATACGATAATAATCCACTTTCAATACGTTCTATTAAATTTGGACAACCTGGTTTGATATTAAATTCTTTTCCAATTTCAAAAAGATGATCATATAATTTTAATCCAGAAACAGTATGCTCAACATAAATTTCGTAACCACCTTGTTTAGACCAACCAGATCTTGCAATTAAATGTTTATCACCACCAAATTCGAAATAATCAAAACCAAAGAATTTTAAATTAACTATCTTATCTCCAAAAACTTTTTCCATTAATTCAAATGACTTTGGACCTTGTATAGCCATTATATCAACATCAGGTTCAAAAATCTTTACGTCAAATTTATTTCCAATAGCTAACCCTTTTGCAAATAATATTACATCTGAGTCAGCAAGAGAAACCCACCATTTATTTTCATTCAATCTAAGTACAACTGGATCATTAATCAGGCCTGCGTTATCATCAATTATTGGACAATAATAACATCTTCCATCTTTCGATTTAGATAAATCTCTACAAGTCATCAACTGAACTAATTTCGCTGAGTCTTTACCAGAAATTTCCACCTGTCTTTCAGCAGCTACATCCCAAATTTGAACATACTGTTTTAAGTGATGGTATGAGTCCTCAATTGAACCAAACGCTGCGGGAAGCAACATATGATTATATATTGTATAAGCCGTAACCCCTTGTTTTTCTATTCTAGAGGTATAAGGAGTTCCTCTCAGTCTTCTTGATTTTGCAATTGAAAAACTTTTCATTTTTTTAAAAATTCTAAAACCTTGTCTCTCATTTCGAACGCCTTTTCAATCATAATCATATGACCACAACCCTCAATTATATGTGTTGTTGAATTTTTAATGAAACTAGAAAACTTTTTACCTGACTCTAGATTTACCATTTTGTCTAATGATCCAAATATCAACAAAGAGGGACAGTCTATTAATCTAGCAGCATCAGAACCATTGGTATAATTATTACATGCAATTAAATCGACTGCTAATATTTCTCTAATATCTCTTGGTGACTGTATTATTCTTTCCACTGGATTACCTCCTATAAATTTTTTTGAACCTTCATAACCCCACTTCATCATCAATTTAACAGCATCAGTATCTCCATTTTTTGCTAAATCGATTAGATCTGGATGAACTGGCATTCTATTTGAACCACCAATAAAAACTAATTTTTTTAATCTTTTTTTGTATTTAGATGCATATTCAAGTATCTCTAAACATCCTTGAGAGTGCCCAACAATAAATAGTTGTTTTAAATTTAATTTTACAAATACTTGCTCTAACCAATCAGCAATTTTTTCAATACTATCTAAGCAGGGTCCATCTGAATTACCATGCCCAGGTAAATCAATAGATAATACATTAAAATTTTTGTTAGAAAAAAATTGTTCAGTTAATGACCAAACTATATGTGAAAGACCACTTCCATGAAGAAATACAATTGTTTCTTTATTTAAATCTATTCCCTGTCCAGCATCTGATACATGAATATTTTTATTTTCTATTTGAAAAATCAAAAGTTACCTAAACTTGTTTTCTCAGTTCAAATTTTTGTATTTTACCTGTTGAGGTTTTTGGTAACTCACAAAAAACAACCTTTTTTGGAACTTTAAAGCCTGCTAAAGTTTCTTTACAAAAATCAATTAGTTCTTTTTCGCTAACTGGTTTGTCTTTAACCGCTTCGATAAATGCACATGGCACTTCACCCCATTTTTCGTCTGGTTTTGCAACAACCGCAGCAATCGAAACAGATGGGTGTTTGGATAAAGTATTTTCGATTTCAATTGAAGAAATATTTTCTCCTCCAGAAATAATTATATCTTTTGATCTATCTTGTATTTTAATATAGCCATCAGAATGCATCACAGCTAAATCACCACTGTGAAACCAACCATCTTTCATGGCTTTTTCGGTAGCCTCTTTATCTTTGAAATATCCCTTCATTACGACATTTCCTCTAATCATAATTTCACCGATTGTCTTTCCGTCTCTAGGAACTTCTTTCATTGTCTCAGGGTCTAAAACAACGACACCTTCCGTATTAGGATACTTTACACCTTGTCTTGCTTTAATCTCGTTTTGTTTTTCTTCATCAAAATTATTCCACTCATCATTCCAAGCACACTGAGTTACATGCCCATAGGTTTCTGTTAAACCATATACATGCATTACTTCAAATCCGAGAGCTCTCATTTTTTTAAAAATTATACTTGGTGGAGGAGCACCAGCAGTTAAAACATAAACTTTTTGTTTTAATTTTTTCTTATCACTTTCTGGGGCTCCAGTAATCATATTCAATACTATTGGAGCGCCACCAAAATGAGTGATTTCATATTTATCAATAAGTTCAAAAATTTTTTTAATATCTATATTTCTTAAACATATTGTTCTTCCGTTTAGCATCGGCACAGTCCATGGATAACACCAGCCATTGCAATGGAACATTGGAACAACTGTTAAAAAATTTAATCTATTTGGCATATTCCAAGCAACTGAGCTTCCTGTAGACATTAAATATGCTCCCCTATGATGATAGACAACACCTTTGGGATTTCCTGTAGTACCTGATGTATAACTTAGTGATATAGCTTGCCACTCATCTTCGGGCATTTGCCATTGGTAATTTTCGTCACCTGTATTTAAAAAACTTTCATATTCTAAATCACCAATTTTTTCCAATTTTGATTGGTCAGCATATTTATCGTTTATATCAATGATAATTATTTTTTTATTAAGATTTTTTAATGCTTTTTTTACTTCTCCATGAAGTTGTCTATCCACAACTAAGACTTTTGCTTCGCTATGATCTAAAATATAGGAAATTGTTTTGGCATCTAATCTTATATTTATAGTATTAAGAACTGCACCAGTCATAGGTACAGAGTAGTGTGCTTCAAAAATCTCTGGCGTATTGAAAGCTAAGAATGAAACCGTGTCACCTTTTTTAATACCTATTTTTGTCAATGCACTAGCAAATTTTACAACTCTTTTATAAACTTCAGCCCAGGTATAATTTCTTTCTTCATAAATTATAGCCTCATAATTTGGGTAAATTTCTTTTGCTCTTTTTAAAAAAGTTAAGGGAGTGAGGGGTACGTGATTTGCTTTGTTTTTATCTAAATTTGTATCGTAATGGCTCATTAATTAAACTTAAAATTCATTATATTTGAGCTTCCTGAGATTGCAGATTTGTAATGATACTCAGCCCGAGGTAATACCTTATCAAAATAAAATTTAGCTGTATTTATTTTATCACTATAAAATTCTTTATTTGTATTAAAATCATTAAAACTAACCTCTAAAATTTTAATCCAAGCATAAGCAATTGAAACATAACCTAAGCTTTTTAAATAATCATTTGCTGCAGCACTAACATCATCCTTTTCAATTTTATTTTTATCATTTATCCAATCTGTGAATTTGGATAAAATATCTAAATAATGGTTTAATTCTTTAGAAAATGTTTTTACTTTTTCATTTTTGCTCTCACATTCAGATTTAATCATTTCTAAAAACTTATTTATAACATCGCCTTTTTTGTTAGATAATTTTCTAAATACTAAATCTGCAGCCTGTACGGAATTTGTTCCTTCATAAATTGGGGTAATACGATTATCTCGATATAATTGCTCAATACCTTGGTCTTTAGTATATCCGTATCCTCCATGTATCTGCATTGCATCGCTAGTAATTTCCATAGCTAAATCTGTAAAAAGTGATTTAACCACAGGCGTCATTAATGAAACGTAATCTAAAGCAGCTTGTTTAATTTTTTCGTCTGGATGATAAAGACTTACTTCTGTTTGTTGGGAAAGCCAAAAACATAATGCTCTTTCACCCTCAATTATTGATTTCATATTAAGTAAAGTTCTTCTAATGTCTGCATGATCAATTATAAAATCTGCACCATTATTAGATTTAGAATTATTTGTTTTTCCTTGCTTTCTTTCTTTTGCGTAAGAAAGTGAATTTTGATAAGCAATTTCAGAAATACCTAAACCTTGAATGCCTACAACTATTCGCTCTAAATTCATCATTGTGAACATTGCACTAAGACCTTTATCTTTGTTACCAATCATGTAACCAGTTGCATCATCAAAATTTAAAACACAAGTTGCTGAACCTTTAATACCCATCTTACTCTCAATTGATCCAGTTGAAATTCCATTTCTTGGACCAATACTACCATCCTGGTTCACAATATATTTTGGAACTAAAAATAAACTAATTCCCTTAGTACCAGATGGAGAGTCTGGTGATCTTGCCAAAACTAAGTGAATAATATTTTCGGTTAAATCATGGTCTCCTGAAGTTATGAATATTTTTTGACCACTGATTTTATAAGTATTATCTGATTGTTTAATTGCTTTAGTTTTTAACAAGCCAAGGTCGGTACCACAGACTGGTTCTGTTAAACACATTGTACCACTCCACTTACCTTCTACAATCTTTGGTAAATATTTATTTTTAATTTCATCAGATGCATGATGATTGATACAATTATAAGCACCAATACTTAGTTCACTATATAATTTAAATGATAAGCTTGCTGAAGATAGCATTTCATCAAAAAATGCACTTACTGTTTTTGGCATTCCTTGACCTCCATATTTTGGATCACAAGACAATGAAGTCCAACCATCCTCAATATACTTTTGATACGCTTCTTTGTAGCCTGGGGGTGTTCTTACAACACCATTTTCTAAAACTGCTGGATTTTCATCTCCTGATTTAGCAAGAGGTAAAATTAAATTTTGATTTATCTTGGCTGCTTCCTCTAGAATATCTTTCACTAAATCTGAACTAACTTCATTATATTTTTCAAGTTCATTATAATTTTTGTTGTCTCTTAATTTTTCAAAGAGAAACATCATGTCTTTTACTGGAGCTGTATAACTTGGCATATTTAAACCTTAAAATAATTCTAGTTTTATTGCAATTTTGAAATTATCGCATCACCCATTGCTGAAGTAGACGTTTCTTTCATGCCTTCTGACATTATGTCTTTTGTTCTTAATCCATCATTTAGAACATCTTGAACTGCCTTTTCTAAAACATCTGCTTCTTTATCAAGATCTAAAGAGTATCTTAAAGCCATAGCAAAACTTAAAATAGAAGCTATTGGATTTGCAATACCTTGTCCAGCTATATCAGGAGCCGATCCATGTATTGGCTCATACATTGCTCTCATCTCACCATCTTTATTTTTTGCACCCAAAGACGCTGACGGCAAAAGACCTAAAGATCCAGTTAACATCGAAGCTTGATCAGACAGCATATCCCCAAATAAATTATCGGTTACAATTACATCAAATTGCTTTGGGTTTCTTAAAAGTTGCATTGCGCAGTTATCTGCTAACATATGGCTTAACTCTACATCTTTGTATTCTTTTTCATGAAGTTCTTTAACTTCTTCTTTCCACAATTGTCCGGCTTCCATTACATTTGACTTTTCACATGATGTAACTTTGTTTGATCTTTTTCTTGCTAAATCAAAAGCAACTCTAGCTACTCTTGTAATTTCACTAGTTGTATATGTATGAGTATTAATTCCTTTTCTTTCACCATTTTCAATTGGCTTTATTCCTCTAGGTTCACCAAAATATATTCCTCCCGTTAACTCTCTTACTATCATTATATCTAGTCCTGAAACTACCTCTGGCTTAAGGGTTGAAGCATCGACTAATTGTTTAAAACAAATTGCAGGCCTTAAGTTTGCAAAAAGCTTTAATTCTTTCCTAAGTTTTAATAATGCTCTTTCTGGTTTTTTGGAAAATTCTAGGTTATCCCATGTAGGACCACCAACTGCTCCAAGCATAATTACTTCACTTTCTAGTGCTTTATAAAAAACCTCATCAGTGATTGGGGTGCCATGTTTATCATAAGAACAACCACCAACTAGCTCCTGATCAATTTCAAAATCTAAAGATTTTTTATCATTAAACCAGTTAATGATTTTTTTTACCTCGGTTATTACCTCCGGACCAATACCATCACCAGGAAGTAAAAGTATTTTTCTTTTTTTTACTTTAATCATTAAATACCCAAGGCTTTTCGTTTTTTAAATTTGTTTCAAACTTTTCTATTTTTTCTGATTTTTTTAGTGATAAAGCGATATCATCAAGCCCTTCTAACAAACATTTTTTCTTAAATGGATCAACTTCAAATTTTAGCTCATTATTTCCGTAAACTATTTTTTCCTCTTGCAAATCAATAGAAATTTCTTCTTGTCTATTTGCGTATTCAGATAGCTCTTTTATTTTTTCTTCTTCAAGGATTATAGGCAAAATTCCATTTTTAAAACAATTACTAAAAAAAATATCTGCATAACTTGAACTTATCACACAAGTAATTCCAAAATCTAATAAAGCCCAAGGAGCATGTTCTCTTGATGAACCACATCCAAAATTTTTCCCAGCAATTAAAATTTTAGATTGATTAAATGGATCTTTGTTTAACACAAAATCATTTATTTCTTTACCTTGATCATCATATCTCATTTCAAAAAATAAATTTTTTCCTAGACCAGTTCTTTTGATTGTTTTTAAAAACTGCTTTGGAATTATCATATCTGTATCAATATTTACAATTGGTAAATAAGCTGGGATACTTTTTAATTTATTAAATTTTTGCATTTAATTTTGATACTTTCTGACATCATCTAAATTACCTGAAATTGCAGCTGCTGCAGCCATTCCTGGACTAACTAGATGGGTTCTACCACCTCTACCTTGTCTTCCCTCAAAATTTCTATTTGATGTAGAGGCGCATCTTTCTTCTGGTTTTAATTTATCGGCATTCATCGCTAAACACATAGAGCAACCTGGTTCTCTCCATTCAAACCCTGAGCTAACAAAAATTTTATCTAGTCCTTCTTGCTCTGCTTGTTCTTTAACTAAGCCTGAGCCTGGAACTACTATAGCATTAACATGCGATGATACTTTTTTATCTTTTACGATTTTTGCTGCTTCTCTCAAATCTTCTATTCTACCATTAGTACAACTACCAATAAATACTTTATCTATTTTTATATCTGTGGCTGCCATGTCAGGTTTTAAACCCATATACTTTAAAGCTCTTTCAATTGAATTTTTTTTATCTTCATCAGTCTCATTATTTGGATTTGGAACTTTTCCATCAATTGTTATTACATCTTGTGGTGACGTACCCCATGTAATCATAGGTAAAATTTCATTTGCATTAAGGCTAATTTCTTTATCAAAACTAGCATCAGAGTCTGTTTTTAAAGTTTCCCAATAGTTCAAAGCTTTATCCCAATTTTCACTTTTTGGTGACATTGGTTTTCCTTTTAAATATTCAAAAATTTTTTCATCTGGTGCAATTAATCCTGCTCTTGCACCACCTTCAATTGTCATATTGCAAATAGTCATTCTTTGCTCAACACTTAAAGATCTTATTAAATCTCCAGCATATTCCACAACAGATCCTGTTCCACCTGCTGTACCTATTTTTCCAATTATTTGAAGTATTACATCTTTAGAAGTAACTCCTATAGGAAGTTCACCGTTAACATTAATTCTAAAATTTTTAGCTTTCTTCTGAACTAGTGTTTGAGTTGCTAAAACATGTTCAACTTCTGAAGTTCCTATTCCAAATGCTAAAGCACCAAATGCTCCATGCGTTGCAGTATGACTATCTCCACAAACAATAACTGTACCTGGTTGAGTAAAACCTTGTTCAGGTCCTATAATATGAACGATACCTTGCCTCTTATCATCCATACCAAATAACTGAACACCGAATTCTTTACAATTTGCCTCTAAAGTATCTACTTGAATTTTTGACTCTTCATCTGAAATACCTTTTGATCTGTCAGTTGTTGGGACATTATGATCTGCAACTGCTAAAGTTAAATTTGGATGTCTAACTTTTCTGTTAGAATTTCTTAATCCTTCAAAAGCTTGGGGGCTTGTCACCTCATGAATTAAATGTCTATCTACAAAAAGTAAAGATGTGCCATCATCTTGTTGGTCAACTAGATGATCGTTCCAAATTTTATCGTATAATGTTGTAGACATTGAAAAAAAAATTATTTTTTTTCTGTAGAGCTTTCTGATTTTTGTTCTTCTTTAGGTGCCTCTGCTGCTGGAGCTGCCTCTTCTTTAGGTGCCGCTTCTGCTTTAGGAGCCTCTACTACTGGCGCTACTTCTGCTTTAGAAGCTTCTTCTTTAGTTGCTTCAACTGCAGGAGCTACATTTTCCTCAGTAACTGTTTCTGGTTTTGCCTCGATATCAATACCAATTTTTTTTCTAATTTTTTCTGCAATCCTTGCTGATTTACCAGTTCTGTCTCTTAGATAATAAAGTTTTGCTCTTCTTACTTTACCAGATCTAATAACCTTAATTGAGTCAATTAAAGTTCCAAATAATGGGAAAGTTCTCTCAACACCCTCTCCAAAAGAAATTTTTCTTATTGTAAAAGATGAGTTTAGGTCTCTGCTTTTTTTAGCAATACATACTCCCTCAAAATATTGAATTCTTTCTTTTTTACCCTCGGTAATTCTCACACCAACTTTAACAACATCTCCAGGATAAAATACTGGAATTTTTTTCTCTGAAAGAATTTTGTTAACGTTATGCTGGTTTATTTCTTCAATTGTTTTCATGTTAATATTTATCAAGTTAATTCTTCTTATATTTTTCCCATAAATCTGGTCTTCGGACGCGTGTTATAGCCTCAGATTGAGATAAACGCCAGTGTTTAATTTTATTATGATCACCTGATAATAACACGTCTGGCACAGCTTTTTCCTCCCAAATTTGAGGTTTTGTATACTGAGGGTACTCTAGAAGTCCATTTTCAAAGGTTTCATCTAATTTAGAGTTTTCATTTCCTAATACACCTGGCAGCAATCTTAAAATACTATCTATAACTACATATGCAGCTGACTCTCCGCCTGACAAAACATAATCTCCAATACTAATTTCCTCAATATTTCTTGTTGAAAGTATTCTTTCGTCCACACCTTCAAAATGACCACAAATTAAAGACAGAGATTTTTCATTAGCAAGCTCTTTTGCTAAATTTTGATCAAATTTTTTTCCTTTTGGTGATAAATATAAAATTCTCTCACTCTCATTTTTGTTTTCATCTAAAGATTTTGCAAGAACATCTGCTTTTAACAACATCCCTGAACCACCCCCATAAGGTGTATCATCTACTGTTTTATGTTTATCATCAGCTGCATCTCTTATATTTACAACTTTAAGTTTCCATAAATTATTTGATAAAGCTTTTCCATAAAGTCCTTTAGATAAAGGACCAGGAAAAACCTCTGGATAAAGTGTAAACACTTGAGCTTGCCACATAAATAATCTTTAAATTATTTTTTTTCCTCTGCTGGAGCTGCTTCTGCTTTTGGAGCTTCTTCTTTAGTAGCTTCCTCTGCTGGAGCTGCTTCTGCTTTTGGAGCTGCTTCTGCTTTTGGAGCTTCTTTATTATCCTCTTCTTTTTTATTTCTCTCTTTTTTTGGCACTGCTTTATTTGGATTATTTCCATTTGCAGGCATAGGCATTAGTTCGTTCTCACCTAAAATTCTTGCTACTCTAGTTGTTGGTTGAGCTCCTTGACCAAGCCAATATTTAATTCTCTCAGCTTCTAGGCCCACCCTTTCTTTTTTCTCTTTTGGTAATAGAGGATTAAAAAAACCAACCTTTTCTATAAATCTTCCATCTCTTGCAAAACGACTGTCGGCAACAACAACCTTATAAACAGGACGTTTTCTTGTTCCACCTCTTGATAATCTTAATTTTAACATTTCTTCTCCTTTTTTACTTTAATTGGTTAAATAGCTCTGGCGGTATACCTTTATCAGACATACCTTTCAGATTTCCTTTTGACATCTTTTTCATCATTTCAGACA
This sequence comes from Candidatus Pelagibacter communis, assembly GCF_001180205.1. Classification (GTDB taxonomy): domain Bacteria; phylum Pseudomonadota; class Alphaproteobacteria; order Pelagibacterales; family Pelagibacteraceae; genus Pelagibacter; species Pelagibacter ubique_O. The sequence goes on from NZ_CVSU01000045.1 coordinate 39,678, forward strand.
TCATTTTAAATTGCTTAAGCAATTTATTGATAGTGGCCGGATCGGTGCCAGAGCCATTAGCAATTCTTTTTTTTCTAGAACCATCAATTATTTTTGGGTTCTCTCTTTCTTTTTTTGTCATTGATAAAATAACAGCTTCATTTTTAGTAATTATACTTTCATCAATTCCCGCTGAGTCCATTTGAGATTTAATTTTAGAAACTCCAGGCATAAAAGACATAATTCCCTCAATGCCACCCATTTTTTTCATTTGTCTTAATTGAGATAAATAATCTTCCATAGAGAATTGACCTTTTTTTAAATTTTCCTCTGCTTTTTTAAGATTTTCTTCTCCTAAATCTTGGGCCGCCTTTTCTACAAGGGATACAATATCCCCCATACCTAGTATTCTGTTTGCAATTCTATCTGGATGGAATACTTCAAGATTATCTATTTTTTCTCCTATCCCTAAAAATTTAATTGGAACGTTTGAAACATATTTCATACTCACTGCGGCACCACCTCTTGCATCACCATCAGCCCTAGTTAAAATAATTCCAGATAAATTAACTGTATTTTTAAATTCTTTTGCCACTGAGGCTGCAACTTGACCTGTTAAAGAGTCTGCAACTAAGAAAGTTTCTGTTGGATTAATGACAGCTTCAATTTGCTTAATCTCACTCATCATTTGTAAATCGATTTGGGTTCTACCAGCTGTATCAAATAAGATTATTTCAGCTCCATTTAAATTAGCGGCACTTATTGCTCTTCTGCAAATATCAGCAGGTTGCTGACCTTCTATAATAGGTAAAGTTAAAATATTATTTTGTTCTCCTAAAAATCTAAGTTGTTCTTGTGCAGCTGGTCTGTAGATATCTAGACTGACCATCATTACTTTTTTCTTTTTATTATTTTCTAAAAATTTTGCTAATTTTGCTGTTGTTGTTGTTTTTCCAGAACCTTGTAACCCAACTAACATCATTGGCACTGGCGGTACTGCGTTTAAGTTTATCTCATTATTTGTTGCACCTAGTAAGTCTACAAGCTCATCATAAACAATTTTAACAACCATATCCCCAGGAGAGGTAGACCTTATTATCTCTTGGCCTAATGCTTTTGGCTTAACTTTTTCAATAAAATCTTTTGCAACATCCAAAGAGACATCTGCTTCAAGTAGGGCTTGCCTAATGCCTCTTAAACCTTCATCTACTTGAGCTTCATCAAGCGAAGGTGCCTTTTTCAGAGAAGAAAAAATTTCTTCAAATTTATTTGTTAAATTTTCAAACATATTTATTACGCATAGCAGTAACGCACTAGTGGGCGAACCCTCGCTGACTAGTGTCGATCTCTTTGTTTCCAAAGACACCGCAAAGTTAATGTTTTTGCGGAAACGGCATCAACCTATAATAGAGGTTCAAAAAGTCAATAAATAAGTTAAATATCTATATATGGATATTAAAGCTTTTAAAATGGACGGTTTAGGTAATGATTTTGTCATTATAGATAATAGACAAACAATTACAAATCTGACGAAAGAGCAAATAATAAAGATTTGTGACAGAAAATTTATTGGTTGTGACCAACTAATATTGGTTAAAAAAAATGATATTTCAGATGCTTCACTAGAATTTTATAATTCAGATGGAGGAATGTCTGGTGCGTGCGGAAATGGTACACGATGTATTGCTGATTTATTAGGCAAGGAAAATAACAAAAAAGAAATTGTCCTAACAACTTTATCTGGCAAATTAAAATCAAATATTGTTGGAGAAAAAATGGTTTCTACAGAAATAGGTGTTGCAAAAACAAAATGGGATGAGATTCCGTTGTCTAAAGAATTAAATACGAATAATTTAGGAATTAAAATTAATGACAAAAATAATAACGAATTTTCTGGTGGAACTGCTGTAAATGTTGGAAACCCACATGTAGTTTTTTTTGTTGATAGTAACGAAAATTTTGAAATTGAAAAAATTGGACCAAAGATTGAAACCCACTCACTATTTCCAGAAAAATGTAATGTTACTTTAGCAACTGTTGTTAATAAAGAATTGATAAAAGTTAGAGTGTGGGAAAGAGGAGCTGGACTTACCAAAGCTTGTGGAACTGCAGCTTGCGCAACAGCTTTTGCTGCAAAACAAAACGGACTGGTAAATGATAAAGTGGATATTGAATTTTCTACAGGTAGATTGACAATTTCAATTGATGAAAACAATAGTATTCATATGAAAGGACCAGTTTCAGATATTGAGGAGATAAATTTTAAAATTTAATGGGAATTTTTGAAAAATTTAAATCAGGTTTTAAAAAAAGTGCCTCAGCTTTTACAACAGGTTTAAGAGATATAGTTGTAAAAAAAGAGATTGATGACAAAACACTAGACAAAATTGAAGATTACTTAATTCAATCAGATGTTGGTATTGTTTCGGCTTCAGAAATAAGAGAAATAATTTCTCAAACAAAAATTGATCCCAATAAAGATTTAACCGACGAAATAAATAATATTTTAAAAAATTATATTATTTCAATTATGAAACCTTTAGAAAATATTGAATTCTTCAAAAAAAAAGAAAAATTAAATGCAACATTAATTTCAGGTGTCAATGGTGTTGGAAAGACAACTACTATTGGAAAAATAAGCAAAATATTAAAGGGTAATGGAAACAAGGTAATGCTAGCTGCATCAGATACTTTTAGAGCAGCAGCTATAGAACAACTAGAAAATTGGGCAAACAAAGTTGATGTTCAAATTACAAAATCATCTCAAGGTTCTGATCCTGCATCAGTCGCTTATAAGGCTGTTGAAGAAGCATTAAACAATAATTTTAACCAAGTTTTAATTGATACAGCTGGAAGACTACAAAATAAAAAAAATTTGATGGAAGAATATAAAAAAATTGCAAACGTTGCTAAAAAAATTGATCCTGATGCTCCACATGATGTTATTTTAGTTTTGGATGCAACTTCTGGCCAAAATGTAATTAATCAAGTTGAAGAATTTAACAAAATTATTCCGATAACTGGTCTTATTATGACAAAATTAGATGGCACAGCAAAAGGAGGTATTCTTTTAGCTGTTGCTAAAAAATATAAACTACCAATTATTGCACTTGGATTAGGTGAAAAAGAAGATGATTTACAAATTTTTGAGGCCGAAAAATTCGCAGAGGCATTTACTCAAATTAATTAATTAAGGTACTTGAAATTAAAGGTTTATAAAAACTACATTTGTAGTGTTCTTTAAATTCATAATGTCCACAATTTTTTGCTATCGAAGAAATAATAAAATCAAATTTTCCATTTACAGGATAAAGCTCTAGTTTTTTCTCAATTATATCAAATTTAAAATTAGCTTTTAAACTTTTTACAGCACTAATCATCACTAAAGTTTTATTATCTTTTAAAAGATAATATGCAAAGTCATCTGGAAAAACTGGAAAATCATATTCCTGTAAATAATATTTTGCAGTTTTGGGAAACCATTCATAAGAAATCAATGGCAAGGACTCTTTCGTTTTATAGTTATAAATATAAAGATCTTTTGGAAAATCATTAATATAATTTGAATTTTCTCCTCGAGCTAATACAGCTTTTTCACGGGTTTTAAAATATAATGCAAAATTTTCATCGTGTGAATTCATTTGATCAATATGAAAAAGGCTGTCTACAGATGCTAAATTTTCTTTGGCATTTGATAAATTATTTAAAGAAAAAAGAACAATAAAAAATAAGAAAAAATTTTTCATAAATTAACTTAAAAAAAAAATTTGAATTATCTTTGTTTAGATTATGGCTTAATTTAAACTATCAATAAACGATTTGAGAGCTAATACAAGTTTATCATCATATTCCATCATATGATCGTCATATTTTGTAAAATATGAATATTTAGGTTCACTTGCTAAATTAAAAATTTTTTTACCCATCCAAAATGGAACTATTTGGTCAGCCTCGCCATGCATTACTAATACTGGAATATTAATATTTTTAATTTTTTCATTATTTTCATACTTATCTTTTAAAATTAAACCTACTGGAATATATGGATAAAAATTTTTTGCAGCCTCAATCATTGATGTGAAGGGCGTTTCTAAGATTAATCCTGCAAAATTTTTATTCTGAGTAATTTCAGTAGCAATTCCAGTTCCTAATGACTCTCCATAAATAATTATATCTTCTTCTTTCAGACCTTTTTCTTTTAGCCAGTTTATTGCACTAGCACCATCTATATAAAGACCTTCCTCACTTGGTTTTCCTTTATTTCCACTAAACCCCCTCCATGCAATAATTAAAAAATTAACATCCATGTCTTTAAAATGATTTAATTTATGGATTCTGTTTTCAAGTGTCCCTGCATTTCCATGAAAATAAACTATTGTTTTATAACTTTTTAAATTTTTATTATGAAACCAGCCTAAAAGATTAATATTGTCTGTTGTTTGTATACTTACTTTTTCAATTTTAACCTCTAAATTATCTCCGAAATAATTATTCTCATCAGGATGGTACATTAAATTTCTTTGATAAAAGAAAAGAAAAATACAAATTAAATTATATATTGCAAATATAAATAAAAATATATTGGTTAATGTCATTTTTGTATTAATTTTCATTTTTATTTAAATAGATAAAGAAAATATAACTTAATACACATAGAAACAAAAAAAGTGAAAATGAAATTCTATAACTACTTAAGATATCAAATCCTTTATTATTACATAAATCAATAACTAATCCTATGCCCCACTGAACAAAAAAAGTTCCAGAAAAAAGAAATACATTGAATGAAGTAAGAGATTTGCCGGCTAGATTTTTTGAAAAGTTTAGCGCAATTGCTGGCTGAGTTAAAGAAATAACAATTGATGTCATTATGTATAAAGTAAATAAAAATGCTCCTGCATTATTACCAAGATAAATAATAAGGAATAACGAAAAGTAACTAATTGGCAGGCCCAATTTAATTATTTTAATACTGCTAATACCGTATTCTGAAATTTTTGGTAAAATATATCCCCAAATAAAATATGAAATTAACATAGTAATATTTATCCAAAATAAACCAGTAGCACTTTGAAGGGGTGTGTAACCTGAAATATTTAACATCCATGGACCAGCCCATAAAGTTTGAATTGCTTGAATACCTCCATAATTAATAAATGCCAGAGGAATCATGCTTATAAAAAATTTATTTTTCCATATTTGTCTTAATGACTCTTTCTCAGATTTTATTGGGGTATTTTCTTTTCGGTCCCAATTAGGAATAAACAAAAAAATTAATATTATGCTTAATAAAATGAGTATAGCTATTAAAATAAAGATCCATCTCCATCCAATATACGGTAATAGTATTTGAACCGGTAAAGTTGACGACACAAATCCAATATTTGCTACCATCAACATCCAAGAATTTGCTCTCTGTTGGTATTTCTCTGCAAACCATACTCTATATCCAGTAAGGGGTCCCATCATGCAAGCACTAACCCCTACACCAATAAATACTCTGGATATAAATAATCCAGTAAAACTTTTTGCGAGTGCAAATGATATTGTTCCAATCAATGCTATCATTAAAAAACAACCAATTACCTTTTTTGGACCAATTTTATCTAATAAAAGCCCTACAGGTATTTGCATTATCGAAAAACCAATAAAGTAGCCCCCTGCCAATAATCCCAAATTTCCTGCAGTTAGATCAAACTCGGAGGTTAGAACAGGAGTTAAAGTTGCAGTTATAGATCTAACCAGATTAGATAGTAAAAATCCAAAAGCGAAAACACAAAATATGATAATGCTTTTATTTACTTTAGTAATCATTTATAAATTTTTGAGAATTAATCTGTACTATGAATAATCAGTCAACAAAAGATAAAGATGCACGCTCTTCAAATGCAATGGCTGCAACTTCACATCCTTTAGCTACAGAGGAAGCATTAAAAATACTCAAAATAGGTGGAAATGCAGTGGATGCTTCAATCGCTTCCTCGATTGT
>NZ_CVSU01000046.1 GCF_001180205.1 Candidatus Pelagibacter communis
TTCTTTAAATATTAAAAGTAAAAAAAAGAAAATATTCCGAGTTAATAAAGAAATAGGCTTCATTGCTCATATTCAAGATCATATTTTTATTTTAGGTCTTCAGGGAGAATTAAGAATTCAAAATTTAAAATCAAAAAAAGTTTTAAAATCAATACCTATAGAGCCAAAAATAAAGTTAAATAGAATAAATGATGGTAAAACAGATCCTGCTGGAAATCTTTGGTTTGGTACCATGGATAATTTAGAAAGAAATGTTGAAAAAGGATCTTTGTATAAGTTAGATAAAAATCTTAGATTAACTAAAGTTGACAAAAATTATAGAATTACAAATGGTCCAGCATTTATTGATGAATATAACCTTTACCACACTGATAGTCGGAAAAAAACTATTTATAAAATCAAGATTAATAAAAAAAATAAAATAATTAGTAAAAATATATTTAAAAAGTTTTCTCCTAAGGAAGGAGTTCCAGATGGAATGACTTTAGATAAAAATAAAAATTTATGGGTTGCACATTTTCATGGGGCATGTGTCTCAGTATTTAACAATAAAGCAAAATTAATTCATAGAATTCATTTTTCAGCTAAAAACATTACTAACTGTGCATTTGGAGGTAAAAATAATCAAGAACTCTATGTTTCAACAGCAACAAAAGGAATGAACAAAGCAGATTTGCGAAAATTTAGATATTCTGGCTTCTTTTTTAGTGTAAAAACTAACTCGAAAGGAATTTTACAGAAAAAATTTATTTTAAGTAATGAAGAAAAGAGATCTTTACTATGAGCGAATACCCACAAAGCTTTTAAGAGAAGATTTTAGATTGTTAGGAACTTTTCTTGGTAAAGTAATAAAAGATCAAGAAGGAAAGATTTTTTTTAATATTGTTGAAAAATTTAGGTTATTATCAAAGAATACTCTAACAGATAAAAATAAAAGTAAAGTTTTTTCAAAAATATCAACAGAAGTAAAAAAGCTTTCACCTGAAAATATATTTAAATTAACAAGAGCATTTTCACATATTCTAAATTTATTAAACCTAGCAGAATCAATTGATGCTTCAAGAAAGCTTAATGAATACGAAAATCCATATTTTAAAAATAAAAATCAAAATTTATTTATTGAGGATTTAATTGAAGGTCTTTTTAAAAATAAAAAAATATCTGATAAAAAAATTTATAAACAAGCTACAAATCTAGATATTGGAATTGTTTTAACCGCACATCCTACAGAAGTAAAAAGAAGGACCTTAATTCAAAAATATGCAAATTTAATTTATATTCTGGAACAAAGGCATCTTTATAAAAAATATCCATCTAAGATTATTGAATTAGACAGACAGTTATACTCGGAAATTGCCATAATATGGAAAACTGATGAACTTAAAAGGACTAAACCTTCCCCACTAGACGAGGCAAGATGGGGTTTAGCAGTAATTGAGGATAGTTTATGGGATACAATACCCAAAGTTTATAAGAGACTTAATGATATATTTAGAAAAAATTTAAAGAAAGATTTACCTAGAGACTTTAATCCAATTCAATTTGGATCCTGGATGGGAGGAGATAGAGATGGAAATCCAAATGTGACTGCTGAGGTCACTAAGAAAGTTTTGCTATTTTCTCGATGGCAGGCTGCAAAATTATACGACAAAGAGCTTACAAAATTAATACAAGATTTATCAATGGAAGAATGTTCGCCAAAAATTAAAAAAGTAACTGGAAATAGTTTTGAGCCGTATAGAGTATTTCTAAGACCAATCAGAGATAAAGTAAGATTAACACATCAGCTAATCGAAAATCATTTAAATAATAATTCGATACTAGATGAAAAGAAATTGATACAAAATAAATATGAAATTACACTTCCATTGAGAGAAGTAAGAAATTCTTTAAAATTAAATAAGGGAGACCATATTGCAAATGCAGATTTACTAGACTTAATGAGACGAGTAAGATGTTTTGGTATCAATCTTGCTAGATTAGATATAAGACAAGAAGCAGATCGACATAGTAAACTTCTAAATGAACTTTTTAGAAAAAAATATAATATTAAATACAATTCTTTAAGTGAAAAAGAAAAAATAAAATTATTAAATAAATCAATTAAAGAAAAAAAATATTTTGTTGATAGAATAAAAATAACTGACAAAGAAAATAAGGAAGTTTGGAATACATTTAAACAGATATCAAAATCCCCCAACGAATGTTTGGGTGCTTATGTTATTTCAATGACATCTAAAGCATCTGATATTTTATCAGTTTATTTTTTACAAATACAAGCGCAAATAAAGAATTTTTTAAGAGTTGTACCACTTTTTGAAACCTTAGAAGACTTAAAAAATGCAAACAGTGTTATGAAAAATTTATTCAAACTTTCTTGGTACAGAAAAATGACAAGTGCTAAACAAGAAGTAATGATTGGATATTCAGATTCAAGTAAGGACGCAGGCAAATTATCAGCTAGCTGGCATCAATACAAACTTCAAGAAGAATTAAGAGGTCTAGCTAAAAAATATAAGTTTGATTTGGTTTTCTTCCATGGTAGAGGAGGATCTCCAGGAAGAGGAGGTGGTCCAATTCAGGCAACATTAAAATCTCAACCAGCTGGAACTGTAAATGGTAAAATCAGAATTACTGATCAGGGAGAAGTAATTCAACAAAAATATGGATACAAACCTATAGCTGAATACAATCTTTGTAGCTACATCGGAGCGGTTATGGATGCCTCTTTAAATCCACCCCCTAGATCAAAGCCTAATTGGCGAGAGTTAATTCAGAGTATGTCTGAAATTTCAACATCTGCTTATAGAAAATATTTAAATCAAAGCGAAGACTTTATCAGATATTTTAAAACAGTAACACCTCACAAGTCTCTTGGAAAGTTAGCTATAGGCTCCAGACCAACAAAAAGGAAGAATGTTGATAATATTCAGGGTTTAAGAGCAATACCATGGGTATTTGCATGGACACAAATTAGATTAATGTTACCAGCTTGGTTAGGAACAACAGAGGCTTTGAGATATGGATCAATAAAAAAATTTAAAAAAACTATGATAGATATGGAAAAGAACTGGCCATATTTTGTTTCTACTATGGATATTTTAGACATGGTAATTTCAAAAGTCGATCCAGAAATATCAGTTATTTATGAAAATAATTTGGCTGATGCTCCATTAAGGAGAATTGGTAAAAAATTAAGATATCAATTTGATGCACTGGTCAAATTGCATAATAAAATAACTCCAAGGGAGGTGGTAAAAGAAAGAAAAAAATTTAGAAAAGCACTGTTCATTAGGAGTAATTATACGGAGATGTTAAACATTTTACAGGCAAATATAATGAATAAATTAACAAATAAAAAATACAAAAAGTTAGATAAAAAATTTCTTGATGATGCTTTAATGACATCTATAGCAGGTATATCTGCTGCAATGAAAAATACCGGATAAATGTTTGAATATTTAATTGCTTTTGGAGCAGGATTAATAAGTTTTTTGTCTCCATGTGTTTTACCTTTAATACCTGGATATATTTCTTATATCTCTGGTCAATCCTTACAAGAAATATTAAATAAAAAAGAAATAAACTTTTTACCGTTAATTTTATTTTGTTTAGGGTTCTCAACAGTTTTTGTTCTTCTGGGAGCCTCTGCATCATTTTTAGGTCAAACACTTTTACAAAATTCAGAAATATTAAGAATTGTAGCTGGAATAGTTATAATAATTTTTTCTCTACAATTAATAGGAATAATCAATATTACCTACTTAAATTTTGAAAAAAGATTTGATGCTAAAGAGTCAAGAAATATTCTTTTTCCATATATAATTGGTGTTGCTTTTGGTTTTGGTTGGACACCATGTATTGGTCCAATTTTAGGTTCAATTTTAGCTTTAGCATCTATTGAAGAAACTTTATCTAGAGCAGTCATATTATTAATTTTATACTCATTAGGACTTGCAATTCCTTTTGTTTTATCAGGATATTTAATTCAAAGATTTTTATTATTTTCTAAGAACTTTAGGAAAAATATTAATTTAATATCAAAAATTGGTGGAATTATTCTTTTAGTAACAGGTATTTTGATCTTAACTAACCAATTACAAGCGATTGGATTTTATATAATTGAAATCTTTCCTTTTATGCAAAAATTCGGATAAAAGGTATTAATGAAGATTTATCAAATAGATTCAAGTGCTAGAAAAAAAGGATCAACCTCACGTGCACTGGCTAAAAAACTTTTAGAGAAAATTAAAAAATCTGGAGATGAGGTTATTTATCGTGATTTAGATGATGAAATGTTTTTTGTAAGCGGACTTACAGAGTCAGGTATGAAAATTGATGAAAAAGATCAGACAGAGCACCACAAAAAAATGTTCGAACTTTCTGACAAACTAGTAAAAGAGTTAAAAGAAAGTGATGTGATTATAATTTCAGCTCCTATTTACAATTATGGTCCCCCCGCAACACTTAAAGCGTGGTCAGATTTAGCAGCTAGAATTGGAGAAACTTTTAGATTTAAACCTAATGGGAGACGGGAAGGGTTATTAAAAAATAAACATGCCTATTTAGTAATAACCTCTGGAGGAACCAAATTGAACAGCTCTGAAGATTTCTTAACTCCTTGGTTAAAATTTATCCTGAATTTTTTTGGAATTGAAAAAGTAGATATTATAAGTGCAGATCAAATGGCATTAGATTATGAAAAATCAATAAGTGATGCAGAGGCACAAATAGAAAAATTATTTAAAGATTAAATTTTCTTTTTAAATGTCTAAGTTTCCCTTCGGTGCTATCAAAATCAATATAACAACCTTGTAAAAATCTTTCACCTTCTTTAGTTTCATAAGATGTTCTACCATGTAGTAATCGATGATTATCCATCATTATTAAGTCTTTAGGCTCAAGTTTAAATTCAATTCTATATTTCTCAGAATTATACATTTCAGATAGTTTCTTTCTTGCTCGATAATAAAGATCTAATTTTTCTTTATCTAAAATTGGAACGTAGTCTAGTCTAGGACTAAATCTAACTTGTTTAAAACTTTTATCATCGTTAAGCTCAATTAATGGCGAGATGGTTTCTAATATTACTTCTTTATCTACAAATCTAAATCTAACTTTTACTTCTGTTAAAATTTCATAAAATTCTGGAAACTTACTTCTTAATTCTTCCGTAACAGTATAACCGTCAACTAAAGATGACAGTCCGCCTGATACTTTACTTTCAATACAATGTAATAACTGAATACAAGGCACAGGATTTCTATAAGGATTATCAGTATGAGGAGCTAAGGCTAAAGACGTATAAGCAAGATCATTAGGGTCTGGTTTAGATTTTACATTAAAATATTCTCCAAAATTTGTTCTTCGTACACTTCCAATAGAATTTGCAAATTCTACAATATAGTTTTTTGATGTTGGAATATTTTTTATAATAACAAATCCATATTTATAAAAAGAAACGAGTAAATCATGCATTTCTTTACTTTCATAAAAATCTTTTTGATACTGAAAATTTTTAATATTTTTAAGTCCCGAGTCCCATTTAGTTTTTTCTATTGATTTAATAACAATATCCTCTTTAGAAAATTCTAAAGCAATTTTATCAATTTCTAGCTTTGAATTTACACCATCATTAAAATCAATTTCCAAATATTTTTCATTAATATTTGCTTTATTTATTGAAATATTACTATTTAAGGAAGTAGGATCGAAAAGTCTTTGTTGAGTTCCTTTATCTAAGTATTCTTCACCATTTACTCTTTCACGTAACCAGAATGGGTGAATTTCTTTTTTTTCGGATCCATTATTGTAAAAAACCTTATTTTGATTTAGTTCAATTTTCATAATTACTACCTGAGGATTATTTAAAATTTAACTTTAATCAACATAAATTAAATAGTAAGAGTTCTGTGTGATTAATTTTGATAAAAAAAAATACCCTATATATGCTGGTTTTTTAAATCAATTAGCAAAGGATTTAACTAAGTTCTATAATTCAAAATTGAACAGAACCTTTAAAGTATCTAACAAGCTTAAAGGTAAAGGTTATGATCCAGTAACTACTTCAGACAGGGCTTTTGAAAAATTTATACGTTCAAGGATTAAAAAAAAATTTCCTACACACCAAGTTATTGGTGAAGAGTATGGTTCAACAAATTCAAAAAGTGATTATACTTGGGTAATTGACCCTATAGATGGAACAAGATCCTACGTTATAGGAAACCCAACTTGGAGTAACTTAATTTCATTAAATTTTAAAGGAATACCAATTTTAGGATTAGCAAACTTTCCAGTTCTTAAAAAATATTATTTAAATTATTCTGACAAACTTGCTTATGTTGTTTCTCAAGGAAAAAAGAAAAAATTATCAGTAAATAAAAAAGCTACATTTAAAAATGTAAAGGTTTCTGCAGCATTTCATGGATGGTTGTCATTAAATAAACAAAAAAAAATTCCAAAAATTTTGAAATTAATGCAATTTCCATGCAGTGATGCTTTAAGTTATTCTCACTTAGCAGAAGGAAGAGTAGACATAGTAATACAGTGCTCAAATAAAATTTGGGATATTCACCCACTTATACCAATTATTAAGGCAGCAGGTGGTATCATTAGTACTTGGGATAATAGAGATGCCGCTAACGCTGGAAATATCTTAGTTTCTTCAAATAAAAAAATTCATAATAATTTTCTAAAATTATTGAAACCAGTCTCTAAATGATACCAGAAAGAGCACAAGTTATTTTAGATTTTTGGTTTAAAGAAACCCCTTTTGAAATGCGTTTCAAAAAAGATGACATCTTTGATAAAAAAATCAGAGAAAATTTTCAAAAAGATTATGAGCTTGCATGTAATAATGAGTATGACGATTGGCAAGATAACCCAATGAGCTGTCTAGCTCTTGTAATTTTGTTTGATCAGTTTTCCCGAAATTTATTTAGAGGCAATAAAAGAGCTTTTGATCAGGACCAAAAAACAAGATTAATTGTAAATGATGCAGTTTACTCTGGTTATTTAGAAACAATGAATGTTGATCAAAGATTTTTTATGCTATTACCTTTAATTCATAGTGAGGAAATTAGTGATCACGAAATGGCATATTATTTATTAAATAAATATTTAAGAGAGCATGAAGAATATAATAAAATTAAAAAGTTTTGGCAGGATCATACAAAAGCTATTAGATTATTTCATAGATATCCACATAGAAATGAAATTTTAGGACGAGAATCTACTGAAGAAGAAAAAGAATTCTTAAAAGGTCCAAACTCTTCCTGGTAAAATGAATTTAGAGTTTATTTTCAAAATTATTGATAAAGATGAATGGCAAAAAGCCAAACAAACCGGAACCTATGGAGGATCAAAAAAAGATGTTGAAGACGGTTACATACATTTCTCAGAGGAAGATCAAGTAGAGGAAACGCTTAGAAGACATTATCTAAAAAAAGAAAATTTACTTTTATTAAAAGTGAATGCATTTAAACTTGAGCACTTACTATGGGAACAAGCTTCAAATGGAGATATGTATCCACATTTATATTCGCCTTTAGATATTACAAATGTTGAGGAAGAGTTTGAGTTGCCATTAAATGATAATGGATATCATAGACTTCCAGAGATTTTAAAAAAATATCAGTTTAGCCGTCCAAGATAATTAACCATAATTACACCAACAATAATTAATATTATTCCTACAATTCCGTAAATATTTGGAACCTGATTAAGTTTTAATACTGCAAATAGAACAACCCCCGTTACAGTTAGCCCGCTATATGTTGCATAAGCAAAACCAACTGGAAGAGCATGCATTGCCTTTGCAATTGAAAACATTGTAATACACATAAATAGAATGCATAAAACAGAAGGAGTTAATTTTGTAAATCCTTCAGAAATTTTGGCTAAGCTATTTGATGCAATTCCAAAAGAAATACCTAAAGCTAAAAATAAATAACCCAACAAAGGTTTCATATTATTGATTTCCTAATAAATTTACCATTAATACCCCAACTATAATAAATGCTAGGCCTATCATAGAATATAAATTTGGAACTTGATTATATTTAATTACACCAACAATGACTGTCGCTATAATTGTAAGTCCCGCAAAAGAGGCGTAAGTAATTCCCATAGGAATATTTTTCATTACTAATGAAAGTGCATACATACACAACACAATTGTAATTGCTGTAATTATGCTTGGAACAAGAAGTGTAAAACCCTCAGCACTTTTTGCAAAACTATTAGAAGTTACACCTAAAAATACCGCAATACCTAAAAATAAGTATGAACTAGCAAGACTCATACAATGACTTTAAATGAATTTTGAGAGAATATATAGAATTATTTAAGAGACCATTTAATAGCATCTTCCATTCTATCATCTCCCCAGAAAATTTCATTATTCACTATAAAAGATGGACTACCAAAAATTTTATTTTCACGAGCTGAATTTGTGTTTTCGTTGTATTTTACCTCTATATTTTCTGATTTTGCTTCTGATATTATTTCATCTTTATTTAAATTTAATTCAGTACAAACCTCAGAAAGGCTAGGTTCAATTGCAGGTTCTTTGCCTTCTTGGAACCATTTTTTATAAGTCAGCATTACAAATTTTTCTCCCCAGCCTTTTTCAAAACCAAGGATTGCTATTTGATTTGCTAAATCGAATTCAGATAGAGGGTAGGGAACTGGTGTCTTAGCAAAAAAACCATATCCTTCTGCTCGTCTTTCAATATCTCTCCACATGTAATTGACTTTATTGATTTTATCTTTTGGAAATGGGATATTATTCATTTCCTTCATAATTGCTCTAACTGAAAAGGGTTTCCAATTAAATTTTACTTGATGCTGTTTTTCAACATCAAGTATTCTTGTTACAGAAAGATAGGTGTAAGTACTCCCTATCGAAAAATAAAAATCAATATCACTCACTTACTTTGGCATAGGTGTAGCACCAGTTTCTAGACTAACAATTTTTCCATTATCATATTTATAAACTGCCATTACAGCCTCTACATTTCCATCATCAAAAGTGACAAATGAATGATGAACACCAACTTCATCATTTTCATAAACAACTCTTACTTTATCTTGATTTATGTCACCACTCATCGCCCATTTGATAACATCACTTTTGCCTAAAACATTTCCTGACTTATGCATTGTAAATTTAAAATTATCATGCAAAAGATCATTCATCACTGCTTCATCTTTATTTTTTATTGCAGCACTATATTTTTCTAATATAGACATATTATTCCTTTCTATTTATTCACCTGGTTTTTTATAACTTTTTGAAACATCAGCTGCCTTTTTAAATGCACTGTTGTAATCAAATACTTCATGAACCATCAGATCTGACATCATTCCACTATTTAAAACAGTTACTTTCATAGCAAGAACACTTTCATAATCTCCTTCAACACAGAAAAGAACATCAAAACGTCCTCTTAACCACTCATAACTTACAGCTTTTACTCCTAAGCTATCACACATAGATTTCATTACTGCACCTCTATCTGCAGCAGGTTCAGCATGCATTTTTTTTAATAACTCAGGACTTGCCTTTCCAATTACATAAAATTTAGACATTACTCGCCCCACATTCCATGAAATTCATATACTACTGCTGGTTTATCTCCAACAACCCATCCATCATGACCTGGTTGTATTGAATATGCATCACCAGCTTTATAAGTTAGTTCAGTTCCATCATTATGTTTTGCACAAACAGCACCTGAGATAATTATACCAAGATGTGTTGCTTGGCAGCTATCGCCACCAACTGTTGGTTTTATATCTTTTGACCATTGCCAACCAGGTTGCAAAGTAAGTTTCATCAATCTTTGGTTTCCTACTTTGACAGCTTCAATTTTAGCATTATTAAAATTATCATTTACTTCATCTGCTTTATCAAAACTTTTTACTTCTATTCCAGCCATTTTTCCTCCTTGTTACTAATAATTTAGTTACTAAGTCTAGCAGAGATTAGTCAGTATGTGTAGCCTCAGCTTTCTATTTAACCTTAGTTAAATTATATATTGAGTAACTGTCTAACACTTCATCCATTATTGGTTTTGATACCTCTGTACCCTCTATAAACTTATGAAGTGCAGCTTCATCAGTGCAAAATATTTTAAACATTACAGTACTTTTGTCTGGAGTTACAGTTCCAATTGTTTTTTCAACGACTGCAACTTTTGCTCTTTCAGCAAGTCCTTCAGGTGATTGCATAAATCCCATGAATTTCTCAAAAGTACCTTCTTTTAACTTTGCTACTACTAGCATTTCTTTTTCCATTTTTTCCTCCTATTTTATTATCCTGAAAAATTTTCCATAAAGTCTCCATCCATGGGAGTGATTTTTGCAGAATCTAAATCAACTCCAGCTGCAGCTCTTGCAGCGTGAAGTTCTTTATCATTTTTAAATGCCTCAAACCCCTCCATAGTTGCATATTTTACAATTACTGTAAATTTTGAAGCATCTTCTTTTGATACACCAGCAAAAATAATGGTTGCACCAAATCCTTTAATTTTTTCAGCATTATCTTTAACCATATCCCTCCATGCTGAAAACGATTTTATATTTTCCTCTATTTTTATAATCATATTTTATCCTCCATAAATTGTTTTAGAAGTTTCCTCTACTTTCTCTTTACCATTTGGTATTAATTTGAAAATAAACGCATAGCAATTATCCATTAAAGTTTTTTGATAAGGTTTACCAAACATTTCATCAACAGTAGAATTTATACTTGAATTTATTTTATCCTCTAAAACACCCTCATTTGTAAGAAATTCTCTAGTAACCTTTGCTGCAGCCAAACTATTTTCTTTGTAAGCTAAATCTCCATTTGGAAGCTCACCTTGTTTAATAAATTGAGTAGATGTAAAAATTCCTGCACATTTTAAAGAATCGGATATTTCTTTATTACTTATTTTTGCATGTGAAGTTGCTGTTAGCAAAATCAATGAAAACGTAAAAATTATTTTTTTCATTTTTTCTCTTTCTATTTTACTGGTGTCATAATTTTTTGACCTTCAACTCCTATTGCAACAACCATAGCTTTAACTGGGACGTTTCCAATATTTTTTGATTCATGGACTACACCTACATCTTCAACAAATGCATCTCCAGCTTTATAGATATAGCTTTTACCGCCTTGGGTAAGTTCAATCTCTCCCTGTTGAATCATTATTAACACTGGAAAGGAGTGAGTATGAGCAACAACTGGACCTCCAACAGGGACAGTAAACTCAAAAGCTGTTATCATCGCTTTACCTGAGGGATATTTTATTTCGTTACCCATTCCAGTTTGACTTGTAGATATAATTCTCTTCACATGTCCATCAGCTAAAACTGAATTGGTTATAAAAAATATCCCAAATAAAGTGATTATTAATTTTTTCATATATTTCCTTTCTAATAAGTATATTCACCACTCATTTGATTCATAGAGTGAGCCATACCAGCTTTACCTCTTATATTTTGTCGACTTGAATTGCCACTTCCTGAAATATTTTCATATTTTCCTGTTCCACCAACAATAACAAAAGTACCTGTTCCACCTTGGC
>NZ_CVSU01000047.1 GCF_001180205.1 Candidatus Pelagibacter communis
TTTTTTTTTAGTTATAGAAAATATTTTTTTTACAATAATTTACTCATTAATTGGATCGTTTTTTTTAGAATATTTTTATTCAAATTCATTCACTCTTTATATAAATGGAAATGGTGGATTTATTGGTTATTACTTAAAACAAACCTTTTTAACTTCGTTGATGCAAATTAATGAAACAATATTTTATTATGTTTTAATAATCTTAAATTTAACTTTCTTTTTAGTTAGTATAAATTTTCATCCTTTGAGATTTTATAAAACAATCAAAAAAATACTAGGAATATTCGTCTCTGTAGGTGAAAAAAGTTACACAAATAAAAATGAAATAATTAAAGAGTATATACCTCAAGAACAAATTAAAAATCTTATACAGGAAGATTTACCTTTTATAAAAGTTGAAAATAAAAATGAAAATAGAGTTAAATTTAAATTACCAAGTTTAGAGTTACTTACGATCCCAGATAAAAAGGGAAAATCTAATAAAGATAAAAATGAAACTCAAGATCCTGAATTTTTAGAAAAAATTTTATTAGACTTTGGTGTTAATGGTAATATTAAAAAAGTTAGCCATGGACCTGTGGTTACATTAAATGAATTTGAGCCTGCAGCAGGTGTAAAAGTCTCAAAAATAATTAATTTGTCAGATGATATAGCCAGAAATACTAGTTCTGAGTCCGCGAGAATTGCAACTATACCAGGTAGCAATACAATTGGCATTGAACTGCCAAACAATTCTAGAGAAAATGTTTTTTTAAGTGAAATTTTAAATCATTCTGATTTTAAAAAAAGAGAGACTAAATTACCAATAGCATTAGGGAAAAGTATTTCTGGAAACCCTATTATTGGAGACTTATCTTCAATGCCACACCTATTAATTGCCGGAACAACTGGTTCTGGAAAATCTGTATGTATAAATACAATTATTCTTTCACTTCTTTATCGACATACTCCTGAAAAATGTAAATTTATTTTAATTGATCCAAAAATGTTAGAATTATCTACTTACGAAGGGATACCACATTTATTATGCCCTGTAATTACAGAGGCAAAAAAAGCAGCATCAGTTTTGGGATGGGTAGTTAAAGAAATGGAAAGTAGATACAGATTAATGACCAAAGAAAGTGTTAGAAATATTGATGGTTATAATACAAAACATAAGCTTCCTATGCCTTATATTGTGGTAGTCGTTGATGAGATGTCAGATTTAATGCTTGTAGCAGGTAAAG
>NZ_CVSU01000048.1 GCF_001180205.1 Candidatus Pelagibacter communis
TTCATAAACATATTTTACACAAAATTATTTAAAAAAAAATCCCCCCCAACAATGTTGGGGGAGATTTAAAATTTTAACTTTTATCCTTATTTAGTAAAAGCTTGCCAAACTGACTTGTTATCAGCTAACCATTTTTTAGCTGCATCTTCGTGAGTCATTTTGTCAACATCAACTAAAGCAGCCATTGCTCCAATTTGACTTGTAGAGAATGACAATTTTTTAAATGCTGCTGCTGCTTTTGGATGAGTTTTTGGGAAATCCTCATGAACTGCTTTTTTCAAGTATCCATCAGGAGAACCACATTTACCATCTCCGCCATCTTCTGGTCTGCAACCAGCTGTGTATGGAGGGAAGTCAATAAATGTAAAACCAGCACCATCTGTAAAGTTAGGTGTCCAGTTGAAGATAATTGTACCTCTTCCTTCTTTTTCAGCTGCAGCTAACTCTGCCCAAAGTGCATCAGCGCTTCCAGCAAATTTAACCCACCATAAATCACCTAAACCTAATGCATCAACCCTTTGTGGAATTAAGTCACCATGCCAAGTTTGTGGACCTTCCAACATTCTTCCTTTTCCATCTGGAGAGTCAGGTGTTGTAAAGTTTTTAGCACAATCAGGATTTTTTAAAGCTGTCCAATCTGGTAGACCTGGGCATAATCCTTTTTCAGTAACCCAATTTGGATATCCCATATCCTCAAGAGTTCTTGCCTCATGATCACCCCAATCTAATAAACCACCTTTATCTAAAGCAGTTGTAAATGACTTACCGAATGCAGACTCCCATACTTCGTGAGAAATAGTTACGTCTCCAATTCTAATTGACTCATAAACTGCTTGAGAGTCAGCGTTCACGTATTTTACG
>NZ_CVSU01000049.1 GCF_001180205.1 Candidatus Pelagibacter communis
TATAAAAAGATTAAAAGATCAAGGAATAGCTGTAATGTTAATTAGTCACAGAATGCCAGATATATTTGAGGTATGTGACAAGCTAGTGGTATTAAGACGAGGTGAAAAAGTTTGTGAAAAAAGTATAAAAGATTCTTCTACAGAAGAAGCAACAGGCTTAATTACAGGGGCAATAGATAAAGTATGAGTTCAGTAAAATTTAATCAGGAAATAATCTCCAAGACAGAAAAAAATTTATTTCAAAAACTTGTTTCTGAACAATCCTTTTGGGTAACAATAGCTTTATTTGGGATTTGTTTTATTATGTTTTTTGTAGAAGATGCTTTTTCTAGCAAAGATAATCTTTTTAATATTACACGAAACTTTTCTTTCATCGGAATAATGGCAATTGGAATGACATTTGTGATTATTACAGCTGGGATAGACTTGTCAGTTGGGTCAATTATGGGTGTCACAGGAGTTATATGCGGTTTATTTTTGGATGCTCAATTTTTACCCGAATGGTATTCCAAAGCTTCATATTTTGAAGGAGTGTACGTTTGGGTATCAATAATTTTAGCTCTACTTGCAGGTACTTTAATTGGTGCAGTAAATGGATATTTAATTGCTTAT
>NZ_CVSU01000050.1 GCF_001180205.1 Candidatus Pelagibacter communis
TGGATAATAGACTGACTGATGCCTGACAATAAACACACGATTTACACTGATAACCCATATCTTTTACAACATCTTCTTTAACAATTAAGCTTATTTCCATCTCATCACCACATAATGGATTTTTGTGTTTTGACTTATGAGTATAGTTTTCAACAACTTTATTATTTTCAGTATGGGCTGCTATTTCTAAAATTCTTAAATCCATTTAATTTCTTTAATTCAACTTTGAATGTTTTATATTTTATAGATGGATCATAACAATATTTTAGGCACTGTGCTAGCAGGCGGTAAGTCACAAAGGTTTGGAGAAGATAAATCTCAAGTAAAGTTAGCTGGTAAATTATTAATTGATCACATGTTGACTGAAATAATTGATGAATTCCAGGAGCTTTTAATAGTATCAAATAATAAAATTAATTTTCATAAGTCAGAAAAAATTTCAATAATCGAAGATTTTGAAAAAAATCTTGGTCCGTTAGGAGGAGTTTTATCAGCTATGAAATGGATAAAAGAAAATCAAAAAGACTTCAAATGGATAGCAACTTTCCCTGTTGATACACCTTTTTTTAAGAGACAAATACTTAAAGATTTTATTCAAAATATTAATTTCAATGAAAG
>NZ_CVSU01000051.1 GCF_001180205.1 Candidatus Pelagibacter communis
AATTTCAGGAAGTGAATTAGGGAAAATCACATATCTTAAAATTTGTTTTTTAGTAGCTCCTAATGAATGTGCAGCATGTATTTTTGAAAGCTGTGTTCCTGATGCACCAGCTCTTGCAGAGATTATCATAATTGAAAGTGAGACCATAAATAATAAAAATATTTTACCCGTATTATCTATTCCAAGAACTGAAATAATTAATGGCGCCCAAGCTAACGGTGGAACAGGTCTGTATAATTCTATTAAAGGATCAAAGAACCCTTTAGCAAATCGATTTAGACCCATAAACAATCCTAGTGGCACCCCAATAAGAATTCCAAAAACTAAACCTAAAAATACCCTTAAGAATGAGTCCCAGATATGTCCGTATGGAACAGGTACTTTAAATAATTTGAAGTCACCCGTAACAACTTTTAAAACGTTACTTTTAAAGTTTTCTTTTACAATTCCATCTTTTGAATGTACTGGATATTCACCAGGTAACATATCTGCGATCCAATCAGGTAAAATAAATCCAATCATTTTACTTACATCAACCATCTCAATCCATAAAAGAGGAATATTTTTGTATCCAACACTTGGTTTAGACATCAATATAAACTTATTAAATGTATCTGATGGTTTAGGTAACCATCTACCTGAGCCTTGTTCCGAACATGTTGGTCCACTTGCTACAATTGTTCCAGCTGGGAATAAAAGTATATCAATTAATCTTAATCCGCCTTGCTCTTTATTTTGCAATTCATCAAACTCAATTATTGCTGCTTGCATTTCATTTAATGCATTAGGAGGATAGATGCTTGCAAACTCTATTCTTCTTGCAATTTTAACAATATTTTTTGCATAGTCAGATGCTATTTCTTCACTATCATTTAATCCTTTTCTGTAAGCTTTAATATCATCTTTAAGTTGTTTGATTGCGTTTTTGAACTGTGGGTTATGGTTTTTTAATTTAAAAAATTTGTCGTCGATTTTTTTTAGTTCTGCTGCAGCTGCATGAAATTTTAAGCCTTTGTTAGTTTGTGGTGCAGTTGGTATTTCAATAGTATTTTCAATAGAACCACTCCCAGAGTCTATTGTTGTAATTCCCCAACCACCTTGTTCATCAATAAGTTTTTGTCTTTCATTTTTTTCAGCATCTGTCTCAAAGGGATAATCTTTCCTTTGAAAATCAGAACTCAGAAGCTTTATTTCTTCTGTAATTTCCTGAAGTTTAATTTTGGTATCCATTTCCATTAGTTCTTCACTTGTTAAAAATGGAATTAATTCGGAAGTTCTATCAATGTAACTTACAAGGATTGTTTTTTGTTGATCATTTAGATCTTTAGATGCTTTTATTTCGTTTGTAATTTTTACAAGGTTTTTATTTTCAATTTTAATAATCGATGTACTTTTGAATTCCCTTTCTTCAATAGGGAACTGATATTTTAAACCTAATAACGACTCGTTAATTTTAGCAACCTGGCATAATTCATTTGCTGATTTTGGATAAAAACCTTTTGCTATGTCCCATGAATAATAAAGCCATAGCATCAGGATTGCACTACTACCGACAATTACCCAGTGTGTTCCACCTTTAGCTCTTTCCGGATTACCAAATACAGCATCAACTTTTTCAGT
>NZ_CVSU01000052.1 GCF_001180205.1 Candidatus Pelagibacter communis
AGAATTACTAATGCCATAAGTTTAATGAACAATAAAAATAATTTTATAATTTTAGACTTTGGTACAGCAACTACTTTCGACGTTCTAATTAAAAATACTTATTATGGAGGAATAATTGCCCCAGGTGTGAAATTGTCTCTTAATACCTTGTCTGATAAAGCAACTTTGATTCCAAAAATAGAATTAAAAAAGATTAATAAAGTCATTGGCAACAACACAATCTCAGCTGTTAGATCAGGCTTTTTTTGGGGTTATGCGGGTTTAATTGACAATATTATTAATTTAATTAAGAAAGAGACCAGAAAATCTTTTAAAGTAATTGTTACTGGTGGATTTTCAAATTTATTTAAAAACTCAATAAAAACGAAAGCAAGTCATAACCAAGATATTACAATTAAAGGCTTAATAAAGATTTCAAAATTAATTAAATAATATGAAAGATGAACTATTATTTTGTCCCTTAGGTGGATCAGGTGAAATAGGTATGAACATGAATTTGTTTGGCTATGGACAACCTAGTGATCACAAATGGATTATGGTCGACATAGGGGTAACATTTGCTGATGATACTATTCCTGGTGTTGATTTAATTTATCCAGATCCAGGATTTATAGTAGAAAGAAAAGATAATTTATTAGGAATAGTTTTAACACATGCTCATGAGGATCACATTGGTGCAATTGCTCATTTATGGCCAAAATTACAATGTAAAATTTTTGCAACACCTTTTACAGCAGTATTAATTAGAGAAAAATTTAGAGAAAAGCAAATCGATATAACTAATGATTTAAAGATTGTTGAGTTAAATGGAAAGGTTTCCTTGGATCCATTTGAAATTGAATACATTACTTTAACGCATTCTATATTAGAACCGAACGGACTTAGAATAAAAACTCCTGCAGGAGTTATTTTGCATACTGGTGATTGGAAGGTAGATCCAAATCCTTTGATTGGAGACAATATAAACGAAAAAAGATTAAAGGAAATTGGTGAAGAAGGTGTGCTAGCAATGATTTGTGACTCAACAAATGTTTTTAGCGCTGGCAGATCAGGTTCAGAATTAGATGTAAGAAAAAATATGTTAAACGTTATGTCTCGATTAAAAAAAAGAATTATCATAACTTCTTTTGCCTCAAATGTAGCTAGAATGGAGACAGCTTTTTATTGTGCAGAACAAACAGGAAGACAAATATCTTTAGTTGGTAGATCAATGCATCGTATTTATAAAGCTGCACGTCAATGTGGATATTTAAAAAATACTATTGAACCAATTGATCCAAGAGAAGCTAAAAATTTCTCAAGAGAAAAAATTGTATATTTATGCACTGGAAGCCAAGGGGAACCAATGGGTGCAATGATGAGAATTTCTAGTTATGTACATCCAGATGTTTTTATTGAAAAAGGTGATGCTGTAATTTTTTCTTCAAAAATTATACCTGGTAATGAAAAAAAACTTTATAAACTTCATAATCAACTTGTTAAAGATGGAATAGAAGTAATATCTGAAGAAACTGAATTTGTTCATGTTTCTGGACATCCAAATAGAGAAGACCTTAAAGAGATGTATCAATGGGTAAAACCAAGATGTGTAATACCTGTACACGGTGAACATAGGCACATGATAGAACACATTAATTTTGCAAAAGAAATGCAAGTACCACATCCAGTTCAAGTTGAAAATGGTGATATCGTTAAGTTATATCCAGGTGAAAAACCTGAAGTATATGATAAGGCTCCAAGTGGTAGACTCTATTTAGATGGCAGTGTTAGTGTTGATCCAGATTCACAATCGATAAAAGATAGGAAAAATTTAAGTGCAAATGGATATCTCGAGGTAACAATTATGATTACACCTAAAGGTAATATACACAACAACCCTATTCTTTCATTTCGTGGTTTACCTGTAGTTGATCCAGATGATTTTGTTTATGGATTAGAAGAGGAAATAGAGAAAACCTCAAGAACTTTTAAAATTGGAAGCAAACAACAAGAACACAATCTTATTGATGCATTAAAAATTGCCTGTAGAAAATTTTCTAAAGAAAGAACAGGAAAAAAACCTTTTACCAATATCAATTTAGTAAGAATTTAATGAGCGCTACAGGCTTAGCTATTATCTATATAATTATATGGTGGATAGTTTTTTTTGCTATTCTACCTATTGATGTGAATCGAACAAAGACTGTAAAAATTGATGGTGAGGATCCTGGCTCACCTGAAAATCCAAAAATGCTGAAAAAATTCCTTTATTGCACTGGAATTACTACTGTCATTTTCATAATAATTTACTTATTAATTAAATTTGAATATTTAAATTTAAGAAATATGATTAATTAAGATGCTTTTATCAAATTCATTTATACCAATATTAAAAAATAATCCTTCAGAAGCAAAAATTAAATCTCATCAATTGATGTTGAGAGTAGGCATGATTAAGCAAGCCTCAGCAGGAATTTATTCATGGTTACCTTTAGGTTTTAAAGTCATGAAAAAAATAGAAGACATTGTCAGACAAGAACAAAATAAAATTGGAGCTCAAGAAATATTAATGCCAACAATTCAATCCAGCGAAATTTGGAAAGAAAGTGGTCGTTATGACGATTATGGTGAAGAGATGTTAAGAATAACCGACCGTCAAAATAGAGAAATGTTGTATGGACCAACCAATGAAGAGCAAGTTACTGAAATTTTTAGATCTTCAATAAAATCTTATAAATCACTCCCACAACTTATGTATCATATTCAATGGAAGTTTAGAGATGAAATTAGACCTAGATTTGGAATTATGCGCGGTAGAGAGTTTTATATGAAAGATGCCTATTCATTTGATGTATCAGATGAAGAAGCTTTTTATTCTTATAATAAATTCTTTCTTTCTTATTTAAGAACATTTAAAAGATTATCTTTGACAGCAATACCCATGGCTGCTGATACAGGACCTATAGGTGGAAACTTATCTCATGAATTTATTATTCTTGCTGATACTGGAGAAAGTAAAATTTTCACAGATAAAAGAATATTCGAACTTGATAGTGATGATACTGAAATAGAAAAAGCATCATTGGAAGGTATGAGAAAAAAATATGAGCAGTTTTATGCTGTAACTGATGAAAAGTTTAATAAAGAAGAGTTTGAAAAAATTGTTTCTAAGGAAAATCAATTGATTACAAAAGGTATCGAAGTAGGTCATATATTTTATTTTGGTGAAAAATACTCAAAACCAATGGGAGCATCTGTTGATTTACCAGGAGGAAAAAAAGATTTTGTTAAAATGGGTTCTTATGGAATTGGTGTATCAAGGTTAGTAGGGGCTATAATTGAGGCAAAATATGATGACAAAAATGAAATCATGAAATGGCCATTGTCTGTTGCTCCTTATGATATAGCTTTAATTCCTATGATAAATAAAAATGACACCTCAGCTTTAGATAAAGCAAATAATATCAATATAGAATTACTCAAAAATAATATTGATGCAATCATTGATGATACAGATGAGAATTTCTCATCAAAAATTAAAAAAATGAATTTAATTGGTGCCCCATATCAAATTATTATTGGTAACAAAAGCGAGGGTGATTTATTAGAGTTCAAGGAAACTGGTGGTGAAACTCAAAATTTACCATTAATTAAAATTATAGAAATTATAACTAAACAAAAAAATTCGATTTGATTTCTACTTTAGAAAAAGAAATTACTTTTAGATTTTTAAAAGCCAGAAAAAAAGATGGTTTTTTGAATGTTATATCTATTTTTTCTTTTATAGGAATAAGTCTTGGAGTTGCAGTTCTTATTATTGTGATGTCGGTTATGAATGGATTTAGGACTGAGCTAATTAATAAAATAGTAGGCTTTAACTCACACATAACTGTAAAAACTTATGGAAATCCAATTGACGAAAAAAAAATAAATAAAAAAAATTTAAAATTAATTTCAGAAAATATTATTTTAAGCAACTCTGGTGAAGCAATTATACTTAAAAATGATACATCAAAAGGCATAGTATTACGTGGATATAAAACAAATGACTTTGCAAGTTTAGAAATTGTTAAAAATGAAAAATTTAAAGGGAACAAAGGTCAATTAAATAGAAACTATATTTCTATAGGGAATGAATTAAGTTTTTCTTTAGATCTTAAAATAGGTGATGAATTAACTTTACTTTCACCATCAGGGGTAGATACAATTATTGGCAGTATGCCAAAACAAAAAACTTTTTTGGTAGCATCAATTTATAATAGTGGTTTAGCTGAGTTTGATAATAATATAGCATTTATTAACTTAAATACTCTTGAGGATTTTTTTGACTATAAGTCAGAGGATAGAAATTTAGAAATTTATTTAAAAAACCCAAATAAAATTGAGCAGCAAAAATTTATTGTTCAAGAAATTTTTGATGAAGAATTTGTTGTTAGTTGGGCTGATATGAATAGTTCATTATTTTCTGCCTTAAAAGTAGAAAGAAATGTAATGTTTATTATCCTATCTTTAATAATTATTGTTGCAGCCTTTAATATAATTTCTGGGTTAACAATTCTAGTTAAAAACAAAACAAGAGATATTGCAATTTTGAAATCAATTGGCGTGTTAAATAAATCAATTGTAAAAATATTTTTTTTAGTAGGCGTTATAATAGGAACATCAGCTACTATTTTTGGAATTTTTTTAGGTGTAACGTTTTCTCTTTACATAGAGAATTTTAGACAATTTCTTAGCTCAACATTTAATATAAGTTTATTTCCAGAAGAGATTTATTTTCTAAGTAAGATGCCTTCAGAAATAGACCCAACATCAATTTTTTTAATATCAATTTGTTCAATAATAATAACAATAATAGTTTCAATTTTTCCTGCCTTTAAAGCAGCCAAACTGGACCCAATTAAATCTTTAAAATATGAATAATTTTCTTGAATTAAAAAAAATATTTAAAACTTTTAAAACTGAAAAAACAGTTAAAGTATTAAAAAATCTTTCTCAAAAATTTGATAAAGGTAAAAGCTATTCTGTAATGGGGCCATCTGGGTCTGGTAAATCAACTCTTCTAAATTTAATTTCATTGATCGATAGACCATCATCTGGGTCAATCCATTTTGATAAAATTCCTGTAAATTTCAATGAATCTGAAAAAAATGATGTTTATAGATCCAAAAAAATAGGAATTGTTTATCAACAAAATAATCTTCTCCCAGATTTTACTGCTTTAGAAAATATATATTTGGCTTCACTTGCAATTAATGACAATAAAGAATTAGCAATATCTAATGCAGAAAAATTACTCAAAAAAATTGGTCTTTCTAAGAGAGCAGATCACTTTCCATCTCAACTATCAGGTGGTGAGGCTCAAAGAGTTGCCATAGCAAGAGCAATCGTAAATGATCCTGAAATTATTTTAGCAGATGAGCCAACCGGAAGTTTGGATATGGAAACTGCAAAAGATGTTTTTGAACTTTTATATAAACAAAAAAGGTCGGATAGACTTATTATATTTGCAACTCATAATAGATTCTTTGCTAATAAGGCAGATTGCCTATTGGAGATGATAGGTGGTAGTATAAAATCATCCAATGTCTAAGTCTCATTCTCAAAATTTCAATCATCTTAAAATTCATACTCAATATTCTATTTGCGAAGGAGCAGCTAGAATTGATGAATTACAAGAATATTCTAAGAAAAATAAAATAAAATCTCTTGGTTTGTGTGACACCTCAAATTTATGTGGAGCGCTTGAATTTGCTGAAAAGATCTCGAAGTCTGGAACTCAACCAATAATCGGAACTCAAATTAATTTTAAAATCGGAGAAACAACAGGTTTACTCCCTTTGTTTGCTCTAAATGAAGCTGGATATAAAAATGTAATAGAACTTTCATCTTTTTCGTATTTAGAAAACGATGAATTGTCAGATCCACATGTAGATTTTGAATTATTGTTAAGCAATTCCAAAGGTGTTGCTGTATTTTCAGGAACTGTTTTTGGTTTATTTGGTAAGTTATTCGATAAAGGAAAGTTTAGTGAAATTGATGAGCTTTATAACAAAATTAAAAATGCTTTTGGTGACAGATTTTACTTAGAGATTCAAAGACATAATGACCAAAATGAAACTGAATTTGAAAAATTTAATTTAAAAAAATCTTTAGATTTAGAAATACCTATTATTGCAACTAATGAAGTTTTTTATTTAGATAAAGAAATGCATGAAGCCCATGATGCTTTAATTTGTATCGGTAACAAAACATATGTAAACGAAAAAAATAGATTAAGATTTACTGACCAACATTATTTAAAAACTAATTCAGAAATGTCCGAATTATTTAATGACTTACCTGAAGCTTTAGAAAATAATTATAATTTTCCATTAAGATGTAGTTATAGACCGTTATTTTCTAACCCAATATTGCCTAATATTAGCAGCGATAAACATGGAAATGCAGATGAAATTTTAAAAAAAGATTCCATAGAGGGATTAAAAGTTAAATTCAATAAGATCTTTAATTTAAGTGATGATGAATTGAAAAATAACAAGTCTTATAACCAATATAAGGATAGACTTGATCATGAACTTTCTATTATTGTAAAAATGAAATACTCTAGTTATTTTCTTATAGTTGCTGACTATATTAAATGGGCTAAAAATAATGATATCCCTGTAGGCCCTGGAAGAGGCTCTGGTGCTGGCTCATTAGTAGCTTGGTGTTTATCAATTACAGATGTAGATCCAATAAAATTTAATCTTATTTTTGAAAGATTTTTAAATCCAGATAGAATTTCAATGCCAGACTTTGATATAGATTTTTGCGAGGATAAAAGAGATCAAGTTTTTGAGTATCTAACCACAAAATATAAAGACAGTGTAGCTCACATTATAACATTTGGTAAATTAAAAGCACGAATGGTAATTAGAGACGTTGGAAGAGTTTTGGGATTAGCATATGGATTTGTTGACAGTATATCTAAAATGATACCTTTTGATCCATCTAGACCACAAAATTTAAGTCAGTGCATTGCTGGAGAGCCACGATTACAAAAACTTATAAATGATGATCCAAGGATAAAGAAACTTACTGATCTCTCACTAAAATTAGAGGGTCTAAATAGAAATGTTGCAACACATGCAGCTGGAGTAGTAATAGCAGATAAAAAACTCACTGAAGTTGTTCCACTATACAAAGATGTTACAGCAGATTTACTGTTACCTTCTACTCAATTCGATATGTACTCAGCAGAAAATGCAGGTTTGGTAAAATTTGATTTTTTGGGTTTAAAAACACTTACTGTTATTAACAATACACAAAAACTTGTAAGAAAAAAAACTAAAGATTTTGATATAGAAAAAATAAGTTACGAAGATCAAAAAGTTTTTGATCTAATGTCAAAAGGTAAAACAGTTGGTTTATTTCAAATTGAAAGTGCTGGAATGAGAGAAGCCTTAACTCAAATGAAACCAAATCATATTGAAGATATTATTGCATTAGTTGCCCTCTATAGGCCAGGACCAATGAGCAATATACCAACATATAATGATTGCAAACATGGAAAACAAAAACCAGATTATTTACACCCACTTTTAGAAGATATTTTAAAACCAACTTATGGTGTAATTATCTATCAAGAACAGGTTATGCAAATTGCACAAAAATTATCAGGATTTACGGCAGGACAAGCTGATCTTTTAAGAAGAGCGATGGGTAAAAAGAAAAGAGCAGAACTTGAAAAACAGAAGCAAGGATTTATTGCTGGTGCAATTAAAAATGGAATAGCAAAAGATGTTGCCGCTGGAATTTTTTTAAAAATCGAACCATTTGCAGAATATGGCTTTAATAAAAGTCATGCTGCTGCATATGCAATTATTTCTTACCAAACAGCATTTTTAAAAACATACTATCCAAAAGAGTTCATTGCAGCATCAATGTCTATGGATATATCTAATCAAAATAAATTAAGTGAATTTTACGAAGAATTAAAAAGATTAAATGTTGAAGTTGTGCGCCCAGATATAAACGAATGTTTTGCTGATTTTAGAACGAATGATAATAAATTCTATTATGCATTAGGAGGAATTAAAGCTGTAGGTTATGAGGCAATATCAAATATAGTTGAGGAAAGAATGTTAAACGGAAAATTTGAGTCAATTCATGATTTTATAAAAAGAATAAATCCAAAAGATATAAACAAACTTCAATTAGAAGGTTTAGTCAAAGCAGGTGCATTTGATAATTTAAACTCAAATAGACAAGCTTTGTATGACTCTATTCCTGCCTTGATAGCTAAAAGTAAAAATATATTTGATAATAAATCTGCTAATCAGATTGATTTATTCTCAGAAGATCAATGTGTGCAGGATGATATTTTAATAAAGACTGAAGATTGGAAATTTGAAGAAAGATTATCAAAAGAATTTGAAGCAGTAGGTTTTTTTATTTCAGACCATCCATTAAATCAATTTACAGAAATTTTTAATGATTACAAAATAACAGATTATTCAAATTTTGTTTCAAAAGATGATTTAAAAGACTCAAACATAGCTGCAACATTATTAAAAGTTCAAGAGAGAAAAACTGCAAAAGGCAATTCTTATGCTGTTTTAAAATTAACAGACTTATCAAGTGTATTTGAACTATTTGTTTTCTCAGATATTTTAGAATTAAATAGAGAAATTTTAAAAGAAGGAAATTCGTTAATTTTGACATTGTTTAAAAATATTTCGAATGATGAAAATAGATTAACTAGAATAAATGTTCAAAAAATAGCCTCACTTAAAGATTTATTTAATAGTCCTATAAATGAGGTTTCATTTGAAATTAAATCTGAGTTAGAAATTAAAAAAATATCCACAATTTTAGAAGGCAAAGGTAAAACAATTGTAAATATTAATCTTAATTCTGGAGATAATATTCTTAAATTTAGATTAAAAAATACACGTAAATTAGATAGAAGAGCCCTAAATCTTCTAAGAAATCAAGAAATTAAGGCTAAAATTAATTAAATAATCACTTGTTAAATTTAGTAAATATTTGTAAATAATCTCTAAATTAAATTAACACGCACACAGTTTTTGGTTTTATACCTCCGGTCCTTAATTGGAAATTACTGTGGTGGCTTAACCGGGAATAAATATGAAAATACCTAACGTTACAATACAACAATTATTAGAAGCAGGCGTTCATCTTGGGCATAAAACTTTAAGATGGAATCCAAAAATGAAAAAATATATTTTTGGAAAAAGAGATTCTATCCACATTATTGATCTAACTCAAACTCTTGAATTAACAAAAGTAGCGTTGGAAAAAGTATATGAAACAATTTCAAATAATGGAAAAATTTTATTTGTTTCTACAAAAAAACAAGCCTCTGAAGCAATAGCAGAAGTAGCAAAAGAAACTGATCAGTATTTTGTTAATTATCGATGGCTAGGAGGCATGCTAACTAACTGGGGAACAATATCAAACTCAATTAAAAAATTAAAAAAATTAGAAACAGATTTAACTGCAGAAAATAGAGGTTTTACCAAAAAAGAACTTTTAAAAATGAGTGTTAAAAAAGATAAGCTCCAAAGATCTTTAGGTGGTATAGCTGAAATGAAAAAAGTTCCAGATTTAGTATTTGTTATAGACACAAATTATGAGTCACTAGCTATTGCTGAGTCTGCTAAATTGGGAATACCAATTATTGCCATTTTAGATAGTAATTCTAATCCAGATAAAATTGATTACCCAATTCCAGGTAATGATGATGCGAGAAGATCAATTGATCTTTATTGCAATTTAATAAAAGAAACTATCAATATTGCTAAAAAATCTTTACCTG
This sequence comes from Candidatus Pelagibacter communis, assembly GCF_001180205.1. GTDB lineage: Bacteria > Pseudomonadota > Alphaproteobacteria > Pelagibacterales > Pelagibacteraceae > Pelagibacter > Pelagibacter ubique_O. The sequence goes on from NZ_CVSU01000052.1 coordinate 9,803, forward strand.
CAGTTGAGAAAAAAAAAGACAAAATTAAAGATGACGATAAAACGAAAACTATTCAGGAATTAGATAGAGAAAAATTAGAAAAAAAATTTTCTAAAGATGATAAGGAGAAATTAAACTAATGAGTGATATTGAGAAAGTAAAAAAACTTAGAGAAGCAACTGGTGCTGGTTTTAAAGATTGTAATTTGGCTATTAAAGAGTCAAATGGAGATTTAGACAAAGCAATTGAAATTTTAAGAGTTAAAGGAATTTCTAAAGCATCAAAAAAAATGTCTAGAGACGCGAAGGAAGGTGTTGTTGTAGTAAGTGGAGATGAAACCAAAACATCTGTAATTGAGGTAAATTGTGAAACAGATTTTGTTGCTAAAAATGATGATTTTATTAACTTCGTTAAAGAGTTAAGTGAATTAAATAATCAAAATAATTCAAACGTAGAAGATTTAAAGACTTCTAAAATGCAAAATGGACAAACAGTTGAGGACAATCTAGTAGCTTTAATTGCGAAAATTGGTGAAAAAATTACAATTGGTAAAGCTAAAACTATTCAAAATTCTGATGGAGTAAACAACCATTATCTTCATACAGTTGTAAAGGATAATGTTGCAAAATTAGCTGTTATGGTTTCATTAGATACTAAAGATAATTCAGATACGGTTAAAACATTTAGCAAGCAACTATCAATGCATATTGCAGCATCAAACCCATTAGCTTTAGAGTCTAGCTCAATTGATCAAGCTATTATAGACAAAGAGCAAGAGCTAGTTACTGAAGAGTTAAAAAACTCGGGAAAACCAGAGGATATTGCAAAAAAAATAAGCTTAGGTAAAATGAATAAATTTAAAGAGGAAAATTCTCTTTTAACTCAAGCCTGGGTTATGGAACCTAAGAAAAAAGTTCAAGATGTTTTAAAAGAACTTTCTATAGCTGATTTGAAAATAAAAGAGTTCTATAGAATAAAGATTGGAGATTAAATGTTTGATGAGAAATCATACAACCTTAAAATGGATAAAGCCATTGAGGTTTTCTCTAAAGAACTATCTTCATTACGTACTGGTAGAGCAAACGCATCCATGCTAGATCTAATTAAAGTTGATGTTTATGGACAACAAATGCCAATTAATCAGATTGGAAGTATAACAACACCAGAACCGAGAATGATTAATATTCAGGTTTGGGATACAAAGTCTAAAATTATAAAATTATTTTTATTGTTCATTAAACTTATGGCATTAGTAATTCTATCGGAGCCTACCTGTTTATA
>NZ_CVSU01000053.1 GCF_001180205.1 Candidatus Pelagibacter communis
AGTGGTTCTAAAATTCCATCGACTTTAACATGAATACCTCTGTCCGCACCAACCGCTAAAGCTTTCCTAACTGTTTCTTGAGCTTTTTCTTCACCCACGGTTACAGCAACTACTTCAGTAGCTTTACCTGCTTCTTTGATTTTTACAGCTTCCTCTATTGCATTGTCATCAGGAGGATTAGTTGACATTTTAACATTGTCTGTAACTACACCAGTTCCATCTTCTTTAACTCTTATTTGAACGTTGTAATCAATAACTCTTTTTACAGCTACTAAAATTTTCATTAAGCTCTCAATAAATTATTTTCTGAATCGTAAGGACTTTCATCTAAGACAGTAGCGTCGTACATTTCACCTAATATATCAACTTGTAATTTGTCGCCCACATTTGAACAATCTGGCTTAACCATTGCAAGAGCTATTGATTTATCTAATCTAAATCCAAATTCACCTCCAGTTGCTCTTCCAACAACTTTTCCATCTTTAAAAATAGGATTATTTCCTAATAC
>NZ_CVSU01000054.1 GCF_001180205.1 Candidatus Pelagibacter communis
TGAACTTTTAGGAACACGTGGAAAAGAATTTGGAACTGTTACAAGTAGAAAAAGAAGATGCGGTTGGTTTGATGGTGTTTTGGTAAGGCAAACTATTAAAGTTTCAGGGATTAATGGTATCGCTTTAACGAAATTAGATGTACTCGATGAATTAGATGAAATTAAAATGTGTGTTGCTTATGAGCTTGATGGTAAAAGATTAGATTATTTACCTGCTGCTGTAGAAGATCAAATAAAAATAAAACCAATTTATGAAACTTTTCCAGGTTGGAAAGTTTCTACAAATGGAGTTAAAAATCTGGATTCATTACCTGAAAATGCAAAAAAATATATTTTTGCTGTTGAAGATTTTATTGGTGCAAAAGTATCAAGTATCTCAACGAGCCCAGAAAGAGACGATACTATTTTAATTGAAAGCCCTTTTGAGGTTTAGTTTGCGGGTAAAAGATTTTTTGATTTAGCTAATAGAAGCATGTGCTTTTGGAGTTTTTCAAATGCTTTATTTTCTATTTGTCTAACTCTTTCTCTGCTAATTTTATATTTTTTACTTAAATCTTCTAGTGTAGTTGGGTCATCATTTAGTCTTCTTGAGTATAAAATTTCTCTTTCTCTATCGTTTAGAACTTTAATAGAATCTTTTAATAAATCTTTTCTTTGTTCCATTTCCTCGTGGTGAGCAAATTTTAAGTCATGATCAAGTTCTTTATCAACCAACCAGTCTTGCCATTCATCGCCGTCTTCTCCAACTTGAGCATTTAGCGAGAACTCCTTTCCAGAAAGTCTTCTATTCATTGAAACAACTTCTTCTTTTAACATTTTTTT
>NZ_CVSU01000055.1 GCF_001180205.1 Candidatus Pelagibacter communis
GTCAAGTTCATTTTTCAGTGCTGTTACAATTATATTATCTAGTTCATCCATGCGGAAATTTGATAACTCTACTGAAATGGTATCTTTTACCTTTTGGATTTTTGTTTTATTTGTATTTATCCAGATAGTCAGCGAATGGCATATTTCTTTAGGTTTCTGCTTTTTTGTTTGTTCACTTGTAATTTGGGTATAGATTCTCTTCAATTGATTTATTCTGAATCCACGAGCTTTCTCCATAAGCGAAGTTAAATCTTGATATGTTTGAAGTTCTTTACTGTCAAGTTTCTCCTGCATTTTTTGGGTTATTTGTTCATCAGGGTATAATGAGTCCATTTTATTTGCTGTTTTCTTGAATTTTTCCCATGTTGATTCCCCATTTTCTGTTATCAGAATTTGACTGGCAATTGAGAAAACTCCAGCTTCTTCAAAGATTATATCAGTGATAAGTTCGTCTTTGGAAAGCGCTCTTCCTTTCATAGCTGGTTCTAAGACCTTTATGAGGGATTCAATAGTGTTATTTTCTGAAAACTCCCGTTTCAT
>NZ_CVSU01000056.1 GCF_001180205.1 Candidatus Pelagibacter communis
GTATCCATATTGATCTTTTGCAGCATCAAAAGTTAAAAATTTTTCATGAGAAAATGCTGCTACAACGAACTCATTACTTAAATTTAGAATTTCAACTTTTGATCTTAATTTATATAGCGATAATTGTTTGAATAACTCCTCTGCCTGAGGTTTTTCACAATCCAAAAGATATCCAGACTTATGTTTTACAATTATAAATTCATATAAAAATTTACCTTGGGGTGTAAGTAATGAACTAAAACAACTATTTACATCGCTTACTTTGTTTATGTCGTTACTAATAAGATTTTGAAGAAACTCTTTTGCATCTTCTCCGTTAATATAAAGAATTGCTCTGTCATCTAAAATATAAACGTTTTTGATATTCATAATTGATTAATTATAGAATGTAATATAATAACAATTTCTCAAAATGTTAGATCTTATAATTAAAAATGGACAATGTTACATCGATGGTGAGTTAAAAGATGTAGATGTTGCTATAAAAGATGGAAAAATACAAAAGATTGGACAAATTTCAGAAGAGGCAAAAGAGACAATTAATGCAGAAGGCCATACAGTATTTATAATAATGAAATTGAAATAGGCAAGGTTTTGATCGATAGCGACTACCCT
>NZ_CVSU01000057.1 GCF_001180205.1 Candidatus Pelagibacter communis
ATGGGTCTGTTTGGGTACAAGGTATTTTTAGAACGGATTTTGAAGGTGGTTTTTGTGATATTGGTAATGGTATTTGGGATGATGACGAGTGGACTGAAGGTTCTGAAATTTTATTTTACAATATAGAAAACGATCTCATTATAGATATTGATACATTGGCAAGTAATTGGGACCCAAATGAACCATTTTTTAAACGAACTACTAGTCTTAATAACTTAATTGTTGACTATCAAGATATTATTCAGCCAGCGCCTATTGCTCTTGAAGAGTTGAATTATGGTATTATTGATACAATTAGTGGTGAATTAGTACCTACCAATATTGTTATTAAGGCTGGTTATTCTACAGATACAGGGAAAATTTATAAACATTATGCATTGCCTCCAATAATTACAGAATATGATGTTCCTGCTTACTATAGTAAAACTTATGATATTATTGATCATTATGAAACCACTTACTCAAATGTATTGATTGAACAATTAGATAATGAATTAATTGCTTATTGTTCTGATTCTGCTTATACAGAACAAGTTGATTGTCAAAATGCAAATAAACAATGGATAGAGCCTGCCATGGATTATTTGATTATGAAATCTAGATGGGTCACAGATGCTGGATACGATTATAATTACCATAGTTTTAGGCAGAAATCGCATGGCGATATTGTTCAATTAACACATCCGATTTATTTTAAACATTATGGATATATTACACAATTTTGGGCTGAAAAATCCGTGAAAGAAGTAACAATATTACGTACTATAATGGGATCATTAAGAGAAGGTGATAGTACTCATGTTGATTCGGTTGTTATTACACCTACAGGGGATTATGAAATATCAACTGATTATGTAGTATCTCTTGATAATATTGCAGTTCCCTACACGATTGGCTATGTGGATTTACAATCAGGAAAAGTAATTTGTAACCAGAATAATGCTGAAGTAGATAATTTTTTCCAATGCCCTCAAGATTCTGACAATATAATAATTAAGGATTGTTTTAAGATTCAACAAACTCGGACTATAAAATTATTTGGGCCTGCT
>NZ_CVSU01000058.1 GCF_001180205.1 Candidatus Pelagibacter communis
GCTGGCTATCCTCTAGAAGATATTATTGTTACATTAATTGATGGAACATATCATGATGTTGATTCAAGTGAGATTGCATTTAAAGTTGCTGGTAGTATGGCATTGCGTGATGCAGCTAAAAAAGCAGGCCCTACTTTATTAGAACCCTTAATGGGGCTTGAGGTTGTAGTCCCAGAAGATTATTTAGGTTCTGTCATGGGTAATATTACTTCTCCTTCTTTCTGTAACCTTTGAAAATAAGGTAAAACAGCACCTAAGAGCTGAATAATGATTGATGCAGATATATATGGCATTATTCCAAGTGCAAAAATAGATGCCTGCGATAAAAATCCTCCTGCAAACATATCATAAAGTCCCAATAAAGAATTAGCATATCCCTGCATCATAGCTGCTAAGGCAGTTTTATCAATACCCGGAATCGGAATTTTTCCTCCCAAACGATAAACAAGGAGAAGTAACCCTGTAAAAATCAGTTTTTTCCTTAAATCTGGGATTCTAAAAATGTTGAGAAATTTATCTATCATTGAAAAATAGCCTTCCCACCCGATTTCTCTAATTTTTCAATTGCAGATTTACTAAACATATGAGCAGTGACTTCAATAGGTTTATCGATATTTCCATTCCCTAATATTTTTACTGGAATATTATCAAATTTAATGACATCATTTTTAACAAGTATTTCAGGATTTATTATATCAATTCCTAATTTTGAAATCCTATCTAAATTGACAATCTGTACAACTTTACGGAATCCATAATTTGAAAATCCTCTTTTTGGAAGACGTCGCATAAGAGGTGTCTGGCCACCTTCAAAATGAAATCTATTTTTTGTTCCTGATCTAGACTGATAGCCCTTATGACCTTTCCCTGCTGTACGCCCCTGTCCAGAAGCATTACCACGACCAATGCGCTTTGAATCTTTAATAGAACCTTTAGCAGGTTTTAATTTTGATAAACTCATTTAATATCCTCTACTTTTAGTAGATGATTGATACTAGTAATCATACCTTGTATAGCAGGTGAAATACTCTTAATTACACTACCATTCATTCTTTTAATTCCTAGGGCTTTTAGGGTAGATTTTGTCTGTCTGCGATATCCAATCGCAGATTTTATTTGAGTAATTTTTACTTTTTTTTCTGCCATTTTAATTAAATAATTCTTTTAGCGTAATTCCCCTCTGTCGTGCTACTGTCAAGGGATCTCTTAAAGTTTTAAGGCCATATGCAACAGCTTTTACTACATTAATTGCATTGGTTGATCCTGTATTTTTTGAAAGTATATTTGCAACACCTAATTGTTCCATAATAGCGCGAACCGGACCACCTGCAATAACACCTGTACCAGGTGAAGCTGGCTTTAACATAAGACGAACTGAACTATATTTAATATCAATCTTATGAGGGATTGTACCATTAATAAGTGATACCTTAAAAATAGATTTTTTGGCATTTTCACGTGCTTTATTAACAGCAGACGCCACTTCATTAGCCTTGCCAAATCCTAAGCCTACATGTCCTTTTCCATCTCCAACAACAACAACAGAATTAAAACGCATTGAACGACCACCTGTAGTAGCCTTCGATACTCG
>NZ_CVSU01000059.1 GCF_001180205.1 Candidatus Pelagibacter communis
GAACCAGTTTTTTATAATTTATTTGATACTCTTAAAAATGAAATGTCTGGAAATTATCCAGAATTAGTTAGAGCAGAGTCTTTAATAAAAGAAACTTTAAAAATGGAAGAGGAAAAATTTTTAGTTCTTTTAGATCGAGGAATAAAAATTTTAAATGATGAAATATCTAAAATAGATAAAGTGTTACCAGGTGAGGTAGCTTTTAAATTATATGACACTTATGGTTTCCCGTTAGATCTTACCGAAGATATTTTAAGAAACAAATCAATGTCAATTGATACAGAAAAGTTTAATTCTTTGATGAAGGAAAGCAGAGAACTTGCTAAGAAAAATTGGAAAGGTTCTGGAGATGCAGCGGTTGAAGATATCTGGTTTGGCATAAAAGATAAAATTGAGCCAACTGAATTTTTAGGATACGAAACTAATCAAGCAGAAGGTGTCGTGTTATCTCTTTTAAAAGACAACAAAGAGGTAGATCAGTTAAAAGAAAATGATGAAGGAATGATTATAGTAAATCAAACTCCTTTCTATGGCGAATCTGGAGGACAAGTAGGTGATACTGGTGAAATAGTATCGAATGATTTTAAATTTGAAGTCACCGATGTTCAAAAAAAACTTGGAGATTTATTTGTCCATTATGGAAAGGTAAAGAGTGGATCTATAAAATTACAGGAAAGTGTGGAATTAAAAATTGATGTTGAAAGAAGAGATAATACGCGCGCTTATCATTCAGCAACCCATTTATTGCACGAGTCTTTACGAAGGGTACTTGGTACCCATGTAACTCAAAAGGGATCTTTGGTAGAGCCAAGTAGATTAAGATTTGATTTCAGTCACATGAAGCCAATTTTGAATGAGGAAATAGATAAAATAGAAGAGTTTGTAAATACAATGGTCTCTAAAAAATCTGATGTAAAAACTAGATTAATGACACCTGATGAAGCAGTTGAAAATGGTGCTTTAGCATTATTTGGGGAAAAATACGGAGATGAAGTAAGGGTTCTTTCAATGGGAGACGAGAATGGAAAGTATTTTTCAACTGAATTATGTGGTGGAACACATGTAAAAAACACTGGTGATATTGGTAAATTTAAGATTGTCAGCCAGTCTTCAATTGCTGCGGGGGTTAGAAGAATTGAGGCTTTGAGAGATAAGCAATTAGAGGAATATTTAAAAAATAAAGAAAAATTATCAAACCTATCTGCAGAAAAAGATGAGGAAACTATTAAAGATTTAAGTCAACAAATTATAAAACTTGGCGGAAAGCCAAGTTTAGAAGAAGCTGATCAAAAGACTTTAATTAAAAATTTAACTAAACAATTAGAGGCAATCTCAGTAAATACAATTTTAGAGGATAAATCTAAAAATATTATTAAAGACGAGGAAATTAATGGAATTAAGTTAAGACTTCAAAAAATAGATGGATTGCCTCCAAAAGAATTAAGAAAACTTGTAGATAAAGGTAAAAAAGATTTAGGCGAAGGTATTGTAGTAGTATTTGCAAATAAAGATGACAAGGTTGGATTAGCTGTTGGAGTAACAGATAAATTAACAAGCAAATTTGATGCAGTTCAATTTGTTAAAGTTGGATCTGAAATAATTGGTGGTAAAGGCGGTGGTGGAAGAAAAGACTTTGCCCAAGCTGGTGGACAAGACCAGTCAAAAATTGAAGAAGCTTTTGAAAAGCTTAAGGGTTTAATTTAATTTCTTTTTTAAATTACCGTCAATTTCATCTAAAAACTGATTGGTAGTTAAATACTTGCTATCAGGGCCAATAAGAGTTGCCAAATCTTTTGTCATTGATCCACTTTCCACACATTCAATACAAACTTTTTCTAAAGTTTGAGCAAATCTAATTAGTGCTTCATTATTATCTAACTTACCTCTGTGAGCTAATCCTCTTGTCCAAGCAAAAATTGATGCGATCGGGTTGGTTGAAGTTTCTTTTCCTTGTTGATGCATTCTATAATGTCTAGTTACTGTTCCGTGTGCAGCTTCTGCTTCCATTACTTTTCCATCTGGAGTTAACAATGTACTCGTCATCAATCCTAAAGAACCATAACCTTGTGCCATAGTATCAGATTGCAC
>NZ_CVSU01000060.1 GCF_001180205.1 Candidatus Pelagibacter communis
CCCTTTAATTAAGAAGAAATATATTTAATAAACTAAACTAAATAAAATCAATGCAATTATTACTCTATAAATTACAAAAGCATTCATTGAAAATTTATTTATATAAATTAAAAAGAATTTAACTGTTAGAAAAGAAAAAATAAAAGAAGATATAATTGCAATTAAAACTAAGTAATTAAACTGAATTGACTGTTCAAAAACATCTTTTAAGCTTAAGACACTTGCTCCAGCCAATGCTGGGATTGAAAGTAAAAAAGATATCTTACTTGAGTCTACTCTATTAAATTTTAAAATTCTTGCAGCTGTTATAGTAATTCCTGCCCTACTCACTCCAGGTACAAGAGAGAAAATTTGGAAAATACCTATAAATATTATTGACTGAAAATTTAAATTTGAAGAAATTTTTTTATCAAATCTATTTTTGTCAGAGATGTATAAAATTATTGCGAATATTAAAGTAGTCCATGCTATAATTTCTATTTTTCTAAATTGATAAATTAAATTTGTACTATAAAGTATGTATCCAGCAATTATTAATGGAATAGATCCAAGTATAATTAAACTTAAAAGTCTTTTATTTTTTCTAGCATCAAATAGTTCATTCCTAAAAAAATAAATTATTGCTATTAGAGAGCCTAGATGGAGGCTGATATCAATAAGCAAGGAACTAGATTTAAATTCATATAAAGTAGAAACCAAAATTAAATGAGCAGAGGAACTAATAGGAAGAAATTCTGATATTCCTTGAATTGCAGAGAGAATTAAAACTTCTATAATATTTTGAAACATTATTTCTACGTAACTCATAAAGTATTTATTTGAAACAATTCGATTTAAGCATAATAGCTATGCAATAATTAAAAACTTGTGTATTAGAGCTAATAATTTAAAAATTAAGGTCAATATGTATGACCTATTTTATGCTTTATATACATAAATCAAGGTATATTTTGCCGAAACTTAAATAATATTATGCCAGATAAAATGCTCAAATTTGTTAAAATAGGTCAACAAACTCCACCTAAAAGAGAAGTTGATACGAGAAAGGAAGATTTTAAGGAAATCTATGACGAGTATA
>NZ_CVSU01000061.1 GCF_001180205.1 Candidatus Pelagibacter communis
AGATAAGAAATACTTTCCTAAAGTATTTTGAAAAAAACGAACATAAGATTGTGGAATCTAGTAATTTGGTCCCTAATAATGATCCTACATTGATGTTTGCTAATTCTGGAATGGTTCAGTTTAAAAATGTATTTACTGGATTAGAAAAACGAGATTACGTAAGAGCTACAACGTCACAAAAATGTGTAAGGGCAGGTGGTAAGCATAATGATTTAGAAAATGTAGGTTACACACCTCGTCATCATACATTCTTTGAAATGTTAGGGAATTTTTCATTTGGAGACTATTTTAAAGAGCAAGCTATTCATTACGCATGGAATTTAATAACTAAAGATTTTGGAATAGATAAAAACAGACTTTATGTAACCGTGTTTCATGAAGACGATGAGGCCTTTAATTTTTGGAAGAAAATAGCGGGTTTTAGCGATGATAGAATTATAAGGATAGCAACTTCTGATAATTTTTGGTCAATGGGAGAGACAGGTCCATGCGGCCCTTGCTCAGAAATCTTTTTTGACCACGGAGATCATTTACCAGGAGGTTTGCCTGGATCTAAAGAGGAGGATGGAGATAGATTTATAGA
>NZ_CVSU01000062.1 GCF_001180205.1 Candidatus Pelagibacter communis
AACATTTAATTGATTTAAAGTATTGATAATAAAATAAATTGCTTCTCCATCAATATTTTCTTTAAGCAAACCCTCTTTAAGCATCAGTCCCAAATTATTTTTTGCTTGTCTCCAATGAGTATCTGCACCTTTGTATATAATATGCCTTAAATCATTTAATCTACCTGGTGTTTTAGGTTTTGAATTTTTTGTCCAAAACTCTCTACTCTGTCCACCTTTCCAGTTTTTAGTTGTGAAACCTAAAATTTCAACTTTAACTGAGCATCTTTCTAGAGTTCTAGACAAGATATCCGCACATATAGCTGCAATAGTAATTGGTCTTCCTCTCATAGATCCAGAATTATCTATTAATAAAGTTACTACTGTATCTTTAAAATCTAAGTCCTTTTCTTTTTTGAAAGATAAAGAATTATAAGGGTCCATTATAATTCTTGGAAGTTTAGAGCTATCTAATAATCCTTCTTCTAAATCAAATTCCCAAGCCCTATTTTGTTTTGCAAGCAATTGTCTTTGAAGTTTATTTGCTAATTTTGTTATAACATCTTGGAAACCAATTAGCTGTTGATCTAAACTTTTTCTTAGTTTAGTTGCTTCATCAGCATTTTCTAAATTCTCAGCTTTTACTATTTCATCATACTGTGTAGTAAAAATTTTATAATCAAGATTTATATTATCTATATTTTTTTTTACAATTTGTTCAGAACTTTGTTCATCAGATTCAACTTCGTCGAGCTGTTCATCTAAGTTAAATTCATCAATGCTATAATCAGCGTCTAGAGAGGCTTGGGTTTCCTGGTCATTGTTATCATCTTTGCTATCATCTTTATCATTGTTTTGATCATCATTTGAAGGATTTTCTTGCCCCTGATCCTGATTTTCTTGCTCTTTTTCGTTATCTTCATCACTTTGAAAAATATCCATTTCTTCCAATATTTGAGAAAACTTTGAAGAGTAAGTATTTTGATCCTCTAGATTATTCATCAAAAATTCCTTATGTTTTTCAATAGAATTTTCAAAATCTTTTTCCCAAAAATTTAACATCCTAGAAGTTAGAGCATTTAACTTTATTTTATGAAAGTTTTTGAGCATATATAATTCAAAAGCTTCCGCCACAGGTACATCCTCTTTTGTTTTTAATTGATCTTTTCTTTTGCGATTAATTATTTGTGAATAGTTTTCATGAAAGTTTTTTTCAATACCTTTAAGCATTTTACCACCCAAGGCCTCATATCTAATTTTTTCGGCAATATTATAAAGTGATCTAGATGAATTGTTGCTAGGTAAGTTTTTTTTATAAATTAATTCACTAGAAAATTTTTTTTTAAGGGCGCTTGAGTCGGTCTCTGCACGTAGTCTTATAAAGTCACTTGGATTAGTAAGATTGTCGATTTCTAATGAAATAATATCTTTAGCTTTTTTTTCTTCAAAGTTTTTTTTATTTAAATCAAAATCATCAGAAATTACTTTAGCTGTTGAATTTAAAGCAATTCTGAATTTTTCTTTTAAGTTTGATTCTTTAGAGCTCATTTAAATTTGAATATTAACCAAAGACTCTGGCAATTCTTCTCCAAAACATCTTTGATAATATTCTGCGATAGTATTTTTCTCAATATCGTCGCATTTATTTAGAAAAGTTACTCTAAAAGCGTAACCAGTGTCTTTAAAAATTTCAGAATTTTCAGCCCAATGCAATACAGTTCTAGGACTCATTACCGTTGAAATATCTCCTGCTATAAATCCTTTACGTGTAAGGGACGCAACTTTTATCATATTGGCAACTTTTTCTTTACCTTTTGCATTATTTAGATTTTTATTTTTAGACAACACAATATCCATTTCTCTATCCAGGCTAAGATAATTTAATGTTGTAACGATATTCCATCTGTCCATCTGACCTTGGTTAATTTGCTGTGTACCATGATAAAGACCTGTCGTATCGCCCAGTCCCACAGTATTTGAAGTAGCAAATAATCTAAAAAATTTATTTTGTTTAATTACTTTGTTTTTATCTAGTAATGTAAAATTACCCTCAGCCTCTAAAACTCTTTGAATTACAAACATTACATCAGGTCTACCTGCATCATATTCATCAAAAACAAGTGCAACTGGATTTTGTATAGACCATGGTAAAATTCCCTCGTTAAATTGTGTTACTTGTTTACCATCTTTAAGAACGATCGCATCTTTTCCAATCAAATCAATTCTACTTACATGACTATCTAAATTTACCCGGATACAGGGCCAATTTAATCTTGCAGCTATTTGCTCAATGTGAGTAGATTTTCCAGTGCCATGATATCCTTGAACTAAAACTCTCTTATTAAACGCAAATCCTGAAATAATGGCTAAAGTAGTATCTCTATCGAACTTGTAGTTTTTATCAATTTCAGGAACGTATTCATTTTTTTTTGAAAATGCGTCAACTTCCATTTCTGAGTCAATTCCAAAAGTTTGTTTTAATGAAACTTTAATATCTGGTTCAGTGTTAAGATTTGGTGTCAATTTTTTCTCTATAGGTATTTTTTAATTGGGTGTAAGCCAGTGTTATAAGTTTAAGTTTTTCCTCGTATTTTTTATTTCCAGAATTCATATCAGGGTGAAATTTTTTCACAAGTAATTTGAATTTATCTTGTATTTTCTCCCAATTTAAACCCACAGAAACCCCCAATATTCCAAAAGCTTTTATATCTTTATGATCAAATTTAAATTGACGCATATGATTATATTCTCCATTTATTTTTTCTTTATCTAACTCATCTCTCAAAGTTGTATTCCATAACACTTTGAAAAAATTATCTGAAGAGCTAAAGCTTTGTGTGGGTTTGTGCCAAGTCATGTCAGATTTTAAAAAATCCATTACTTGGTCATCATTCATTCCTGAAAAATAGTTCCAATTTTTATTAAATTCTTTTACATGCTCAAGGCAAAGCATTCTAAATTTTCTGCTATTATCTTTTTCAACTGGCGCCTTATATTCACCTATTTCATTGCAATTATTCCAGTCACAAATATTTTTCATGATATATAATAACATATATGGATATAAATGAGTTAATTACAATTGTAAAAAATAAATTATTAAATCAAATCAATATTGAAAGTATAAATGTTGAAGATAAATCTTTTCTTCATAAAAATCACAAAGGAAATCAAGAGGGAAAATATCATTTAAAATTAATTATTGTTTCTGAAGAGCTAAAAAAAATGAATAAAATTGAAAGTAATAAAAAAATTTACAAGATTTTGGATCAAGAATTAAAAGATTTTATTCACTCAATCCAAATTTTAATTAGTTAAAAAATTTTTCAGAAATAAATTTAACTTTTTTTTGGAGTATTGTTTGTTGAAAATTGGCTTACCAATTTCTTTTAACAAAACTAAGTTAATTTTTTTAGAATTATTTTTTTTATCTTTGATCATAAAAGATAAAATCTTATTTAAATCTTTTATAGAAAAATATTTCTTTATAGATGAAGGTAGACCAGAATTATCAATATGATTTACAATTAAATTATATTCATTTTTATTTAGCATGTTTTCCTTAAAACTAAAACTCAGTGCTGTTTTCATTCCAAGTATCACTGCTTCACCATGATTTAGTTTATGGCTGTATCCTAAGCCTGCCTCATAAGCATGGGCAAATGTATGGCCAAAATTTAATACTTTTCTTAGTGCTGTTTCTTTTTCATCTTTTTCGACTATCTTTTTTTTAATTTTACAACTTTCATAGATAGCTTTTTCAATAAATGGAGATGAAAGACTTAATATCTTTTTAAGATTTTTATTTAAGAAAATAAAAAATTTTTTATTTTCAATTAATGAATGCTTCAATATTTCTCCATATCCACAAATTATCTCTCTTTTTGATAAAGATTTAAGAAATTGAATATCTGAGAGAACTAATGATGGTTGATAAAAACTTCCTATTAAATTTTTACCATACTTAGAATTAACCCCAGTTTTTCCTCCTATTGATGAATCAACTTGAGCTAAAAGAGTTGTTGGAATATTTGCAAACTTTAGGCCCCTTTTGAAAAGACTAGCCGCAAAACCACTTACATCACCTGTAATTCCTCCTCCTAAAGAAATTAAAACATCATTTCTTGAAAAGTTTTTATTTAATAAAAATCCTAGAATTTTATTAACGCTATTAATATTTTTATTTTTTTCACTAGCATTAAAAAATAACACAAAAATACTTTTATTTTTAAAAGACCTTTTAATATTTGAGACAAATTTTTTTGGAACATTTTTATCAACAACAAGTAAACATTTATCAAAACCAATTGAATTTGATTTAAAAATTTTTGATATGCTTGAGGTTAAATTTGATCCAATAATTATTGGATATTTTTCGGTTTTAGTTACTATATTTAATCTAGTTTGTTTCATAAATTTTTACAATTTCATTTACTATTTCACTTTTAGAAAGATTATCACACTTTATCTCATATAAAGCTTTAGAATAAATGTTAGAGCGTTTCTTAATTAAATCAATTAACTCAGCATCGGTTGCATTAATCGCTAATGGTCTTTTTTTACTGTTTTTAATTCTATTTAACAATGTTTTATCATCCCAATTTAGCCAAAAAGATAAATGATTTTTTAAAATTTCTTTTCTAATATTGATATTTGTAAAAGCCCCCCCACCAAGTGAAATCACAGTAGAGCTTAATTTAAGTTTTTTTAAAGTTGTTTGTTCTTCAATTTTTCTAAAATAATTCTCACCCTTATCTTCAAAGATTTTTTTTATTGTAATGTTTGAATTTTTTTCAATTTCTTTATCGATATCGACAAAATTTAATTTTAATTTTTTAGCTACTAAAGATCCAATAGAGCTCTTGCCAGAACCCATCATCCCCAAAAAAACTAGATTTTCTTTTGATTTCATAAGTTTCTTTATTGAAAAAACATAAATATGTCTTAATTTGAAATTATCTAAAAGTATATGCAATTCATTAAAAACACAAGTTCAGGCAAAGCAAGTATCATAGGACTTGTGATTAAATCTATAATCGGATTAGGGGTTATTTTAGGTATTATTTTTTTTCTAAGTACAATTGATTTTCCTGCACCTAAAAAAGAAATTGAAAAAATTATTCCAAATGAAAATTTTAAAATTGTTAAATAAGAAACTTCTTTTAATTAAATTAGTTTGTCTTATTTTTTTTACACCCGTGTTTGCAGAGGAGAAACCGATTGATATTTGGAATATAGAAAAGAAAGATAATCAAGTAATTTCAGAAACAAATATTTCAAGTGAAAATTCTAGTGGCACTACTCAGAATAGTGTTTACGAACTACAAACAAACAAACAAACAGATACTATAAAACTAGATAAAGAATTTTCATCAAAAGAAATTAAAATTGTTGGACTATATGATCCTAGTGAATACGGTTTGAGTATGGATATGTGGTCAAATTCTGATGGAACTAAATTAAAAAATTTATTTCAGAATATTAATAAGTTTAATCTTTCAGAGGATGCATCTGATATAATGCACATATCTTTATTAACCAACGCTTATTCTCCAACTCAAAATATTACTGAGCAAGAATTTATGAGCTTTAAATCTGATTGGTTAATAAAAGATGCAAACTTAGAATTAATAGAAGAATATTTAATTAAAAATCAAATAATAAATTTGCATCCAAATTTAACAAAATATTTGGTAGATACTTATTTATCAGAATCAAACGTAAAAAAATCATGTGAGATTTTTTCTAAAAATTCTGAACCCATTCAAGATGAATATCTATCAAAATTTAATTTATATTGTTTAATTAATTATGGAAAAAATGAAGAAGCACAACTAATCTTAGATTTAAAAAAAGAGTTAGGTTTTGAAGATAGTTATTACGAAAACAAAATAAATTATTTATTTGGATATTTAGATGAGGCAGATAAAGAAATATCAATAAATTCAATTTTAGATTTTCATTTAGCTCATAGAACTAACCCCGAGTTTTCTTATGAACCAAGTGACAATACACCTAAAATAGTTTGGAAATATCTTTCAGCTGCTAATTTACTTTTTAAAATTCAAGATATAGAGATTACTGATGTAGAAAAAATTTCTACAATAGAAAAAGCTGTTAATGATAAAAATTATTCTGAGGAGGAGTTATTCGAATTTTATAAAAAATTCCAATTTAATATTAATCAATTTTTGAATGCAAAAGAGGCATATAAATCTTTATCTTCAATCGAGGGACGCGCTCTTTTATATCAAAGAACTCTTTTAACTGAAGAACCAAAAATCAAATTAGAATTTATAAAGATATTAAAAGATCTATTTATATCTGATGATATTGGTGATGCTTTTGATTTGGAATTAAAAAAATTTTTAAGTGAAATTAATGTTGAGGATGTGCCATCAAATTTTACAACATTTTATAATAGCAATCTAAACAAGAAAGAGACGGCAGATAAAAAGATTAAATATAATAGTAAAATTTTACATCAATCAAAACTTATAAATTATTTTAATGGGGATTATGCAAAATCTAAAATTGAAGAGGATCTAGATAAATTTTTAAAGAAAATTAAAAAAGATAAAAAATATTTTTTATCAAAAAAAGATATAATTTTTCTAGAGGCACTTAAATCTGATGGAGTTAAAATTTCAAAAAAATATGATAGTCTATATGAGGTGAAGCAATCAGAAATGCCTGCTGATATTCAAACAATGATAGACAATAATGAGATAGGTGCTGCATTGTTGAGAATAATTGAGGTAATTGGACCTGACAAAATTGAAAATATTGACGAAGATACAGTTTATTTTATTATCAATACTTTAAATCAATTAAATGTTGATTTAATTAGAAATAAACTATTGCTAAAAGTTCTTCCTTTAAAAGTATAAAAATTATAATAAAATCAAGTTATGGCTATCAGAACTATAATAACAGAACCTAATAAATTACTTAGACAAATTTCTAAACCAGTTGATCGTGTTGGTAAAGAAGAACAAAAATTAATGGATGATATGCTAGAGACAATGTATGACGCAAACGGAATTGGTCTCGCGGCGATACAAGTTGGTGTACCAAAGAGAATTATTGTAATGGATATAAGTAAAGATGAGAGTAAAAAAGAGCCAAGATATTTCGTAAATCCGGTTATCAAAAATAAAGATCCAGAAAAAGCAACTTATGAAGAAGGATGTCTCTCTGTGCCAAATCAGTTTGCAGAAATAGATAGACCTAGTAAGTGTGAAGTAGAATATCTTGATTACGATGGAGAAAAGAAATTGCTAAAGGCTGATGGTCTTCTGGCAACATGTATTCAGCACGAGATGGACCATTTAGAGGGAATCCTATTTATTGATTATCTTTCAAAATTAAAAAGGTCAATGATAATTAAAAAATTATCAAAATTAAAATCCACTTCTGTAGAAGCTTAATCAATGCTAAAAAAAATAGTTTTTATGGGTACTCCCATGTTCGCTGTTCCAATTTTAAAATCACTTTATCAAAATGGATATCCTATTTCTTGTGTTTATACACAACCACCTCAAAAATCTAAAAGAGGTCAAAAAATTAACAAGTCACCAATTCAATTAATTTCAGAGACTTTAAATATAGAATTTAGAACACCAAATTCATTAAAAGAAAATTTAAATGAATTAGAATATTTTAAATCTTTAGAGGCAGATTTGGCAATAGTTGTTGCTTATGGTCAAATTATACCAAAGTCATATTTAAATTTAACTAAAAAAGGATTTATTAATATACATGCATCTATTCTTCCAAAGTGGAGAGGCGCTGCCCCTATTCAAAGATCAATTATGAATTTAGATAAAGAGACAGGAATTAGTATTATGAAAATAGGGGAGGAACTAGATACAGGACCGGTATGTAATGTTTATAAAATTAATATAGAAAATAATTTAAATGCTGAAGATATTAATGAAAAGCTATCAAGTTTGGCTGCAGAGAAAATTTTAGATAATATAGATGATATATATGAGGATAAAGCAAACTTTATAGAACAAGATCACTCATCAGCAACATACGCGTCAAAAATTCAAAAAATAGAGGGGCAAATTAATTGGAAAGAGGATGCTAAAATTATAATTGGTAAAATAAATGGACTATATCCAGTTCCGGGAGCTTATTTCATGTTTAACGGTGAGAGATATAAAATATTAAAAGCAGAAATTGGACAAGCGCAAGGAAAACCAGGCGAGGTTTTATCTGACTATTTAGAAATTTCGTGTGGAGACAAAAAATCAATAAAAATTAAAGAAATACAAAGACAAGGAAAAAAGCCTCAAAGTATTGGAGAATTTGTTTTAGGAACACAAATTAAAAAAGGTTCATTTATATAATGAATAGATATCAAATACTTATTGAGTATGTGGGAACAAATTTTAGAGGATGGCAAATTCAAAAAAAGGGCCCAACAATTCAAGGATTAATTCAAGAAAAATTATCAAAATTATTAAAAGAAAAAATTGTTTTACATGGTCAAGGAAGAACTGATGCAGGGGTTCATGCATTTGAGCAATCTGCACATTTTGATTGCAAAAATAAAATAACCGATAAAATTAAATTTTTAAAATCCATTAATCATTTTTTGAACTTAAAAGAGATTGCAATTAAAAATATTAAAAAAAGAAATAATAAATTTCATGCGAGATTTTCAGCAAAACAAAGAATTTATAAATACTTTATTTTTAATCAAATAAGCCAACCAATAATTGAAAAAAATAGAGCATGGCATGTTCGTAGGCCTTTAAATTTAGAATTAATGAAAAAGGGTGCAAAAAAGTTATTAGGAACTAATGATTATTCAACTTTTAGATCTTCAAGCTGTCACGCTAAAAGCCCAATTAAAACCATTAAATCAATTAAAATTAAATCATCAAAAAACAAAATTGAATTTCAATTTAGTTCTCAATCATTTCTACAACACCAGGTTAGATCTATGGTTGGTTGTTTAAAATACTTGGGAGAAACTAAATGGGATTTGAAAACTTTTGAAAAAAGATTTAAGTCAAAAAAAAGAACACTGTGTGCACCTCCAGCACCACCAAGTGGTTTATTTTTATTTAGAGTTCTTTATTAATTTATTTTTATTGCTCATAGCAAACTTTTTATTTATTCGCCATCTAGACTCAGCTCTTACAATATACCCACAACAGTTTTTTGATTTACATTTACAAGGAAATTGTTTGTAATTTTCATCATAACCAAATCCATAATCACAGGTAAACTCCTCACCTTTTTTAATATCTTTGATTGCTTTGACCCAAATTTTCAATCCCTTTCCATCGTAATCACAATTATTATCACAAGAATGATTAATTAAACCTGCGGTATTCCATGGAAAATCTCCATCTAGATCGTATCTTTTATTTATTGTGAATAAATATATTGGTTTACTATTATCGTACTTATCAGAGTCTTGTGTTTGTTTTTTAGTTATAAGTTTTCCAACATAGTCTATTATTTTTGTTCCCTCTTTAATGTCACGAGTTGCATAAAGCCCTCTTCCTTTATTATCAATGCCAGATTTTTTTATTTTATATAACTTCATGAAATTTTTATTTAGAGTTTTCTTAAGAATTATCAATTAAATTCTAAAAGAGCATCAACGTGTCTTTTAGTGCTGTCTCGAAGTGCATTTAGGTCATAACCGCCCTCTAAAATTGAAACAACTTTTCCACTACAAAACTTTTTAGAAGTCTCTAATACTCTTTTAGTAATAGTAAAATAATCCTCTGTTTTTAAATTAAATTGAGCGAGAGGGTCATCTTCATGGGCATCAAAACCAGCGCTAATTAATATAAATTCTGGTTTAAACTCTTCTAATTTTTTCACCACACGGTCAAATACGTTTAAATATTCTTCTGAACTTATGCCAGCTGGCAAAGGTATATTAAAGATATTGTTAAATTTACCTCTTTCTTGTTCTGAACCAGTTCCTGGGTAGTAAGGATATTGGTGTGTTGATATAAAAAGAACATTTTCATTTTCATAAAAAATATCCTGTGTTCCATTTCCATGATGTACATCAAAATCTATTATTGCAACTTTCTTATATTTATATTTTTTTAACAAATAATTTGCACCAATACTTACTGAATTTAAAATGCAAAAACCAGCAGCCTTATTTTGTGAGCTATGATGTCCAGGAGGTCGAACACCACAAAATGCATTTCTAAATTCTTTTTTTTCTACTCCATCAATTGCAGTAATTATTGATCCAACTGCATCGAAAGTTGCATCTTTGCTTCCAGGTGAAATGATCGTATCACCATCAAGTGAAGAAAATCCTTTGTTTGGAAAAGAACTTTTTACTAAATTTAAATAATTACTTTCATGTGTGGTTAATAGAATATCATCTGAAACTTTAGATGGTTTCTTCCATATAAGATTTTTATTATTAAGTTTTTTAAAATTTTCTATTATGACTGATACTCTTGCTATTTGCTCTGGATGCCCAGGACCTGTATCATGATTTTGAGATGTATCTGATGTAATTAAACCAGTTTTCACTTAAAGTAGTTATCTAAGATTTTAGTATAAATTAAAGTTAATTTTTTTAAATCAGATAAGGACACACATTCGCCTACCTTATGCATAGTTTTTCCCACTAATCCAAATTCTAAACATGGAGCTATTTTTCTTATAAATCTTGCATCTGATGTACCACCAGTTGTAGATAGATGTGGTTTAATTTTAGTAATTTTCTTAATTATATTTTGTATCATAAATGTGGTTCTGTTAGGCTTAGTTAAAAAGGCCTCACCAGAAACACTATATTCAATTTTATATTTTGATTTATTTTTATTACAAATTTGTTTTATTATTTTATTAATTTTGTTTTTTAATTTGTAAGATGTGTGTTTGTTATTAAATCTAATATTAAAGGATGCACTAGCTAATCCTGGAATTACATTATCAGCTGAATTATCAATATTAATTTTTGTTATTTCTAAATTTGTAGGTTGAAAATCTTTTGTTCCTTTATCAAATTTAATTTCTTTCAACTCTTTTAGTATTTGGACTAAAGATGTAGATGGATTGTTTGCTCTGTTAGGGTAAGCTACATGACCTTGAATACCAATGATAGACAATTTTCCATTCATACTACCTCTACGACCGATTTTAATCATTTCTCCTAATTTATTTGGATTAGTAGGTTCTCCAACTAAACAAAAATCTATTTTTTCTTTTCTTTTTCTCAAATACTCAACAACTTTTTTTGTCCCATTAATTGCAATTCCTTCTTCGTCTCCAGTAATTAGAAGGCTGATGGAGCCACCGAATTTTTTGTTTACCTCAGAAAAGTTACTTACCGCAGCAACAAATGCAGCTATTGAACTTTTCATGTCATTTGCACCTCTACCAATTAAGTATCCTTTCTTAACTGCAGGTTTAAAGGGATTAACAGTCCAATCATTTAAATTACCAGGTGGTACTACATCCAAATGGCCTGCATAACAAAAATTTGGACTTGTGGTACCAAGTCTTGCATAAAGATTTTTTACAGGATAACTATTTTTATCTTTGAACTCGAGTATTTTAGTTTTAAAGCCAAGTTTTTTTAATTTTTTTTCTAAAAATTTAATTACACCAGCATCAGTTTTTGTAACAGATGGAAACCTAATTAGCTCTTTAGCTAATTGTAATTCATTTATTATTGGCATGTTTAATCTCTTAAAAGATCGTTAACTGATGTTTTTGATCTTGTTTTTTCATCAACTTGTTTAATTATTACCGCGCAATACAAAGATGGCGCTTGTGTATTGTTTTTATCTGGCAAGGATCCTGGAACTACCACTGAATAAGGTGGGATTTTTCCATAAGTTATTTCACCAGTTTTTCTATTAACAATTTTTGTTGATTGTCCAATATACATTCCCATACTCAGAACAGAGCCTTCTCCAACTATTACACCTTCTACTACTTCTGACATTGCTCCTAAGAAAACATTGTCTTCAATAATTGTAGGTAATGCTTGAGCAGGTTCTAATACACCTCCAACTCCAGTACCAGCTGAGATATGACAATTTTTTCCAATCTGACAACAACTTCCTGCACGACTAAATGTATCCATCATTGTTCCTTCATCAATATATGCACCAATATTTACATAACAGGGCATTAAAACTGCATTCTTTCCAACAAACGATCCTTTTCTTACAGGTGAATTAGGCACCATTCTAAAACCAGCTTTTTCATGATCTTCTTTTGTCCATCCTGCTGTTTTTCCTTTAAGTAAATGAGCTTTGTCATACCAGCTACTGTATGGACCATTTAAATTTTCCATTGGGTACATTCTAAAGCTTAACATGATAGCTTTTTTTAGATGTTGATGAGTAACCCATTCACCATTGATCTTTTCAGCTACTCTTGCTTTTCCACTGTCTAAATCATCAATAATTTGATTAACAGCATCCTTTAAAGATTTATCTGAATTTTGGCCTACTTGGTCTTTATTTTCCCAAGCTTCATTTATAATTTTTTCTATACTCATAATTTTATGAGTTTTTTAATAACCTTATTTCTTTTAAAAATAAAGAAAGATTTTCTATTTTGTAATCAATGTATTCTTGTTCAGACTCTTTTTTGCCCCAGTATTCATCATTGATTAACCAAACTGTTTTTGCTCCTCTTTCTTTTCCAATAGATAAGTTTTTTGCAATATCTTCAATGTAAAGTGTCTCAGTTGGATTAATTTGAAATTTTTTTACCATTAGATCAAATGCTTTTGCCTCAGGTTTTGGACTGTATTCTGCATCAACAATATCAAATACTCCATCAAATTGATCTTCAATTCCTAAGTGAGTAGTGATATTTTTAACATGTTCTTTACTACCGTTTGTAAACACAAATTTGTTCAGATTAATATTTTCTAGCTCATTCCTTAAAGCAGTATCTTTTTCTAAAAAATCTAAATTAATATCATGCACGTAGTCTAAAAATTCTCTTGGAGGTATATCGTGATGTATCATCAAACCATTAAGACTAGTGTTATATTTATGAAAATAATTTGTTTGTAATTCTTTTGCTTCTTTTAAATCTACATTTAATTTATTCGAAATATATTGAGTCATTTTTTTACTTACTTGACCAAATACTCCTTCAAGATCACTATAGAGTACCCCATCACAATCAAATAATATGTTTTTGATATTCTTTAATTCTTTCATTGTCTTATTAGGGTCCCAGATCCCTTGTCAGAGAATATTTCCCATAAACACGAATGTGGCTTTGTGCCATTGATTATACCTACTGCAGTTACACCATTATTCACGGCGTCTAAGCATGCGTTTATTTTAGGTATCATGCCTTCTGTAATAGTTTCATCTTTAATCATTTTCATAATCTCAGATGAAGAAATTTCCTCTATTAATTTCTTATTTTTATCTAAAACACCATCAACATTCGTCATCAATAAAAGTCTTCTTGATTTTAAAGATTTTGCTATTGCCATTGCCGCAGTATCTCCATTAATATTATATGTTTGATTTTCTTTACCCAATCCCAATGGTGAAATTATAGGAATTTTATTTTGATTAATTATATTTAATATTTGTTCATTATTAATCTCATTTGGTATTCCTACAAATCCTAGCTCTTCTGCTTCAGGTATAGTTTTTATAACATTATTATTTTTCGTGTGAATAGAGATTGCCTCTGTCTCTTTGTCTTTTAAAGAATTAACAATGTCATCATTAAAATCAATCAAAACAGACTCAACAATATCAATTATATGTTTATCAGTTACTCTTAGTCCTCTTATAAATTTTGATTGAATATTTGATTTTTCTAGTTCTCTTTTAATTCTAGGTCCACCACCATGAATTACTACAGTTGCAAGGCCTAATTTATTTAAAATACTTAGATCAGTTATAAAATTATTAAATACGTTTCTATCAATTAAAACGTTTCCACCGTATTTAATTACTATTAAATCATTTTTATATTTTTCAATATATTTAGTTACTTCATTAATTGGTGGCCCATCTTTAGGTAATATCTTTTCAAGGTCCATTTATTTTTTTTTAATTAGGTTGCAGTTTTAACTGTTGTACGTTTCATTATTACAACCTGCTGAGCCATTGTTAAAATGTTATTAACTGTCCAATAAATTACTAGTCCACTTGGGAATGGTGCAAGAATTACTGTTAAAAATAAAGGGAAGAACATAAATATTTTTGCTTGCATTGGATCTGTTGGAGCGGGATTTAACTTTTGTTGCACCCACATTGATACCCCCATAGCAACTGGCCATGCTCCAATTACAAGGAAAGAAGGTACGTCATAAGGAAACAATCCAAATAAATTAAATATAGAAGTAGGATCCTTAGCACTTAAATCTTGGATCCAACCATAAAAAGGCATATGACGCATTTCTATCGTTACAAATAAAACTTTATACAAAGCAAAAAATACTGGTATTTGAATCAGAATTGGCAAACATCCAGACATGGGATTTACTTTTTCCTTCTTGTAAAGAGCCATCATTGCTTGTTGCAATTTCATCTTGTCATCTTTGTGTACTTCCTTAAGTCTTGCCATCTCAGGCTGTAGAGCTTTCATCTTAGCCATGCTTCTAAATGAAAAATTAGCAAGTGGAAAAAATGCTACACGAATACAAACGGTTACAGCAATAATTGCTAATCCATAATTACCAAATATTTTAAAGAAATATTCTAAAGCAGTGAACAAAGGTCGAGTCAAAAAGTACAGAAAGCCCCAGTCAATTGTTAAATCAAATTTATCAATTTTTAATGATTCTGCGTACCCATCAATTACATCAACTCTTTTTGCAGCTACTATTACTTGTAAGTTTTCTTCTATAGAAGAATTCCCATTTAACTCTAATGGTTCTGTTGTAACAAAGTTTATTCTGTACTTATTTTTGTAATCCATCGTAGTTTTAAATTCTTTTTCTCTTGGTGGAATTAGAGTTGATATGTAATATTTATCTCCAAGACCTAACCATCCTTTTTGGGCAGTTCTTGAGAATTTTTTCTCTTCTATATCGTCATAATCTTCCTCAATTAATTCTTCGTCTAATGTAGCGATAGGACCTTCATGAAGAATGTAAAAATCGGTTAAACCTTCTGGGATTTGATTTCTTATAATTTGTCCATAAGAATAGAAGTCATAGTTTTTATCAGTAGAATTTATAACTCTTTGTTTTATTGTGAATAAAAACTTATCATCTAATTTAATTTCTTTTTCAAAAGTGATGCCTTGATCATTAGTCCAACTTAGTTTTATAGGAGATTGATCAGTTAATTTATTATTTCCAGAAACTGACCAAATTGAATCTGCATTTGGAATATCGATATTTTTATCAGGAGTGATAAAACCACTCTCAATTATATACCCTTCTTCAGAGCTTCGTGGTGAAAGAAATTTTACTTTTTCATCGCTTTCCAAACTAATATTATATTCTTTGAAAGTTAGATCGTCTATTGCGGCACCCTTTAATGAAATAGATCCAAAAATACTTTTGTTCTCAAATTGAATTCTTTCACTTTGTTGTAACGCTTCTTCCCGTGAAATTTTAGTTACATTTTCTTTTTGATCAAGACTAGGTGCATCTGAATTCTGTTCAGTCTTAGTTTTCTCAGTTAATTCCTCTTTGGTTACTGGAGGTGGTGCAAAAAATAGCGAGTATAATATAATTACAGCAGCTGATAAACTTATGGCAGCAATTATATTTCGCGTTTCCATTATTAATTATCCTTTATTTCTTTTTTAACTGGATCAAACCCTTCACCACCCCCTAAAAATTTTATTGGATGGCAGGATAAAATTCTTTTTAAACTCTTTAATAGACCTTTTAAAAAACCGTATTCTTTTAAAGCATCAATGCTGTATTCAGAACATGTTGGTAAATATCTACAAGAATGACCTAATAATGGACTAATCAAATATCTATAGGCTTTAATAAATTTAATTAAAATTAAAGTAAATATATTCATTATTTTATTTTTGCAAAATCCTGAAAAAGAGTTTCTTTTATAATTTTGTATTCATTATTTAGCATAGAAGACTTGGCTATAACAAGAAATGAATAATCAAAGTTTATCTCTACTTTTTTAACAGCTTCATTCATAATATTTCTTAATCTTCTTTTAATTTTATTTCTCTTTACTGCATTACCAATTTTTTTTTTAGTCACAAAACTGATATTTAGTCTTTTTTTATCTTTGTTTAATAATTTTCCAAAAAAAATACTTACATACTTATTTGTAATCTTTTTTTGTTTAAGTAAATTTTTAAATTCTTCGTTTTTTGAAAGAGCAAGTATTTTGCTTTTCATTATTTTATACAGAAACAGTTAGTGATTTTCTTCCTCTTGCTCTTCTTCTAGCCAAAAGCTTTTTACCACCTTTAGTTTTCATTTTTGAACGAAAGCCGTGTTTTCGAGCTCTTTTTTTATTTGAGGGTTGATAAGTTCTTTTCATAATTAGATTTGATATAGTTTTTTATAATTTTGGACCTTTATATTATTAATAATTAAAATAGCAAATAGAAGATTAAGCATTAAAATAAGAAGAATCATGGAAAATACAAAAAAAATTAAATTATTTATTGGCTTATCTTATTTATTAATTGTTTGCTTATTTTTGTATTTCTTTTTTTCAAAATTTAGCTTTGAAGAAATTACATCTTATGATTTTATAAAAAATAATCAGATTTATTTATTGGAACTTAAAGAGTCAAACTTATTCTTACTGTCTATAATTTTTTTAATTTCTACTATTCTTTGGGTTTTTCCTTTCCTAGGATTTGGCACTCCAGTTGGTTTAATTGGAGGTTTTATTTTTGGAAAATGGATAGGAATAATCTTAGTTGTTTTGGGTTTAACAATTGGGTCAACTTTTTTATATATTTTTGGTAATTATTTTTTAAAAGACTTTATTAAGAACACATTTCTTAAAAAATTTCAAAATCTTGAAAGTAAATTCAAAAAATCAGAATTTATATACTTATTACTTTATAGATTTGTAGGTGGAATTCCATGGCAAATCCAATGTCTACTACCGATACTGTTTAATGTTAAAATTAAAAACTATTTTTTTGCTACATTAATTGGAATTGTACCAGGAATTTTTATACCTGTTTCAATTGGGAGTGGATTAGAAAAAATAATAGATCAAAATGAGGTAGTGCCTAGCTTAAAGGATATTATTTTTTCTCCAGAGATATACTTACCATTATTGGCATTTTTTCTATTAGTTCTCCTAACAATCATTTTAAAAAATTTTTTTTTTAAAGATTAGTGGTGCTCCCACCCTGTACTGACCAGGGAACTAGTCATTACCAATGACTTGTTATACCATTTAACTACAGGAGCTTAGAGACAAATTGTATTTTATTGATAATAAAGCATTTTTTTCAAATTATTGCCTTAATTTTTTGATCAATATGATTTATATCTATTTTAGGAAAATGTTATGGGAATTCATTACGATTATAAATCAACAAAAGGCAATAAGCTTATGGAAAAGCAGGCTAAAAGAGAAAAAAAGCTTGCTGAAAAAAAAGCTAAACGTTTAGCTAAAGAAGGTCCAAAAAAAAAAGAAGAAAACAAATCACCTATATTGGATCCTAACAAACCAATTTCTTTAGATTTCCTGACTAACCCAAATAAAGAATGAGTTCAAAAGAAAAAAATGAGCGTTTAAGCTTAGCGCTTAGAAAAAATTTGAAGAAAAGAAAACTTTTCCAAAAAAAAAATAAAAAGAAAAATAAATAATGTCAATTCAACCTGATTCCTGGATTAAAAAAATGTGCAAAGAGCACAATATGATAGAGCCATTTTTGGATCATCAAGTTTCTGAAGGAAAAATTTCTTATGGATTAAGTAGCATGGGATATGATGTAAGAATCTCGGATGAATATAGAATTTTTACTAATGTTAATAGTTCTTTGGTTGATCCAAAGAATTTTTCTGATGATAACTTTATAGAACGAAAAGGACCACACTGTATTATACCACCAAATTCATTCGTTCTAGCCAAAACTGTAGAATATTTTAGAATACCAAAAGACGTATTATGTATTTGTGTTGGAAAAAGCACTTATGCAAGGACAGGAATTATTTGTAATGTTACTCCAATTGAAAATGAATTTGAGGGCAATATTGTAATTGAGCTAAGTAATACAACACCTAACCCTGCAAAAATTTATTCTAACGAGGGAATAGCACAATTTTTATTTTTCAAATCAGATACTCAGCCAGAAACAACTTATAAATCAAAGAACGGTAAATATCAGGGTCAAACCACAATTCAAGTTGCTAAGATTAAAAAGTAATTTATGGATAAATTTCTGATTAATGGCCCTTGTAAAATCAAGGGCAATGTTTCAATTTCAGGTTCGAAGAATGCATCTCTACCTATATTAGCTGCAACACTATTATTTGATAAACCTGTAGTTATCAAAAATTTACCAAGAGTAAGAGACATTAATACAATGTTTAATTTATTAAAGTCTCTTGGTTCTAAAATAATTTTATCAAGAGATAAAAAAACAGCAAAAATTATAAATAAAAGAAATATGAAAACCTTTGCTAGTTATTCTTTAGTCAAAACAATGCGTGGTTCTATTTTAGTTTTAGGTCCACTTGTTTCAAAATACCATAAATCTAAAATTTCTTTACCCGGAGGGTGTTTAATTGGTGCTAGACCAGTTAATTATCATTTAACAGCATTAAAAAAACTTGGTATGAAATATGAACTAAAAGATGGATATATTTTAGCAAAATCAAAAGGAAAACTTAGTGGAACAACTATAAATTTTCCAAAGATAAGTGTAGGGGCAACTGAAAATTCTATAATAGCAGCATGTTTAGCAAAAGGAAAAACAGTTTTAAAAAATTGTGCAATAGAACCTGAGATTAAAGATCTTACAAATTTTTTAAATAAAGCTGGAGCGAAAATAAAATGGACAGGAAAAGTTTGTAAAATCATAGGTGTAAATTCTTTAAATGAAACTGAATATTCTGTAATGGCTGATAGAATAGAAGCTGGCACATTTTGTGTAGCCGCAACACTTGCAAAAGGTAACTTACAAATAAAAAATTTAAATCCTAAAATTATTGGCACAGAAATAAATTTATTAAAAAAAGTTGGTGCTAAAATTAAAACTAGTGAAAATAAAATTTTAATTAAAGGACCTGAAAAAATAAAATCAATAAAAAGTATTAAAACTAAAGAGTTTCCAGGCATTCCTACAGACCTTCAAGCACAATTGATGGTTTTAATGTGTAAGGCAGATGGCAAAAGCTTAATAACCGAAAGTATTTTTGAAAATAGATTTATGCATGTTGCAGAATTGCAAAGACTAGGAGCAAAAATAAATATTAAAAATAATACTGCCACAATAGAAGGGAATACTAAATTCATTGGTGCCGAATTAATGTCTAGTGATTTAAGAGCTTCTGTTGCTTTGGTTCTAGCAGCTATAGTTTCTAATGGTAAATCATATATTAACAGAATTTATCATTTAGACAGAGGTTATGAAAAAATAGAAAATAAATTAAAAAAAATAGGTGTTAAAATTAAAAGATTAAAATAGTGAATAAATATTTAGCAAAAATAATAGCAAGCGACCAAGAAGGGTTACAAATGATTTCAGCTTGTAGTTCAGGAGCTAAGGTTAAAATTGCAGATATAAAATATCTCGCATCTAATAAAGTTTTTTTATTATCAATTAAAAGAACCAAGGTTGAAAGTGATCAGGAAGATAAAAAAATCAATAGTATTTGTAGGTTTGATTTTGTTGATAAAGTAAGATCAAAGAACATTGATCAATCAAATCAAGAAACAGTTTTAGAACTAATAGGTATAGATTATTTGAAAAATAACGATGTTTATGAAATAAATCTTATTTTTAATAACAATGCTCATATTGCTTTAACTACAGAAACTATCGAAGCAAGATTAGAGGATCAAAGTGAAATTAAATAGTGATGAAGATACTAAATAGTAAAAATAAAAATTTTGATAAATTATTAGAGAATTTGCTTTTACAGAGAAAACAAAAAATTCAATCAAACTCTGTTTCTGTAACAAATATAATTAAAGATGTTAAAAAAAATGGAGATAAAGCATTATTAAAATATGAGAAAAGATTTAATCAAAACAAAGTAATTATTCCAAGCTTAAAACAAATAAAAAAATCTATAAATTCACTTGATAAAAAAGTAAAGAAAGCAATCGATATAGCTTATAATAGAATTTATAAATTTCATTCACTTCAAAAATTTAAAAATATTTCTTATACAGATAAATTGAAAAACAAACTTGATTATAAATATGTGCCTTTAGAGTCTGTTGCAATTTATGTTCCTGGTTCTACTGCTTCATATCCATCGAGTGTGTTGATGAATGCTATTCCAGCAATTGTAGCAGGTGTTAAGAGAATAGTTATGATTAATCCAGGCCATAAAGGAAAACAAAATCCAGCCGTATTATACGCCGCAAAAAAATGCAAAATAAAAGAAATTTATTCTATAGGTGGCCCTTCTGCTATTGCAGCAGTATCTTATGGGACTAAAAAAATTAAAAAAGTTCATAAAATAGTTGGTCCAGGAAACGCATATGTTGCAGCAGCAAAAAAAGAAGTTTTTGGTGTTGTTGGGATTGAAGGTATGACTGCAGGTCCTTCAGAAGTAACTGTAGTTTGTGACAAATTTTCAAATCCTGAGTGGGTTGCAAGTGATTTAATTGGACAAGCTGAACATGATAGTCTTGCACAATGTATTTTGATTTCAAAAGATAAAAATTTGATAGATAAAGTAAAAATCGAAATTACTAAACAATTAAAAGAAATTCCAAGAGCTTCTGTTGCAAGAAGAAGTTTAATTAATAATGGAATTCTTATGTATATTTCTTCAGATGCTAAAATAATAAATGTTGTAAATAAAATTGCACCAGAACATTTAGAATTAAATATTAAAAATTATAAATCGTTAGTTCCAAAAATAAAAAATTCAGGATCAATATGTTTAGGAAAATATGCAGTGATGGCAATGACTGATTATAATGTTGGATCAAACCATGTGTTGCCAACAAATGGTTCTGCAAAATACTCAAGCGGTATAAGTGTAAATGAATTTTATAAAAGGATTTCATACATAAACTTATCAAAAAAGGGTATTGAAAGTCTTGGACCATCAGTTATAACACTTGCAAATTACGAAGGGTTGATTGGACACGCTCAATCTGTAGTAAAACGAATAAGGAGAAAATAAATTTGTCCAAACAAGACTTACTGGAATTTAAAGGTACAGTGACAGACCTACTTCCTAACGCTATGTTTCGAGTAAAATTAGAAAATGGACATACCGTTACTGCGCATACAGCTGGTAAGCTAAGAAAAAACAGAATTAGAGTTCTCCAAGGTGATAATGTGACAGTTGAAATGACACCTTACGATCTTACTAAAGGAAGAATTATCTTTAGGGGATAAATAAGGCTGAGTAGCTCAGGAGTAGAGCAGAGCCCTGAAAAGGCTTGTGTCGGAGGTGCGAATCCTTCCTCAGCCACCATCACAAAGTTTGATCTTGAAATAATCGTAAAAGAAATTAATTTTAATAGAATATAAATAACAAAAGGACTAAGAAATAAGATGAGTACACTACAAGGAAAAATTAAATGGTATAATGGTAAAAAGGGATATGGCTTCATTGAAAGAGATGATAAAGAAAAAGATGCCTTTGTTCACGCTTCAGCGGTAAAAGCTGCTGGTATGAGATATCTCAATGAAGGTGATAAACTTGAATTCACATTAGAAGATGGTCCCAAAGGTCCTTCTGCAGTTAATTTAAAAAAAATAGACTAATTCAGAAATTATTTAAAAGGGCGTTTTATCTGTCAAATAGATAAACGTCCTTTTTCTAATTAGATCTTGAATATTAATTTTTTTTGTCTAAAAGACTGCTCATGAATATAAATTTTGCATATAGAAAGACTTTTAGAAGTACTCACAGAAACTGTTTCCATAGCCAGTAGGCTATTTATTTATATTATAATTTTAAATTCACATAAAATAAGATAAAAACAAATAGGACAAGCCCGGGTGGTGTAATGGTTAGCACGGAAGTTTGTGGAACTTTAAGTTTGAGTTCGACTCTCAGCCCGGGTACCAAAAAATGAATAAAGAAAAAAAATTAATTCCTGGATTACCTTCAGGATTTGAAGATCGTTGGGACAAAAAACTTCTTCTCAAAAAAAAGCTTTTGAAAGCTATTGAGAATAATTTTATTAAATTTGGAGCAGAGGCTCTGGAAACCCCATCGTTTGAGATAAGTGAAAATATAGGATCTTTTTTGGCAGAAGATGATGCTAATCCTATGTCTGATATATTCTCATTTCAGGATGGAGAAAAAAGCATTACTCTTAGGTATGATCTTTCAAGCCCACTAGCTAGATTTGTTGCTCAAAATAATCAAGAGCTTCCATCAATTTTTAAAAGGTATGCCATTCAAAATGTCTTTAGAAATGAAAAGGCTGGTAATGGAAGATACAGAGAATTTATGCAAGCAGATTTTGATATCGTTGGAAATGTTAATCCTGCCCAAGCAAATGCTGAGCTTTGTAATTTAATATCAAGTACTTTGTTGGATTGTGGTCTAAAAAAAGATCAATTTACAATTAACATCAGTAACAGAAAAATAGTTCAAGGATTAATTGATAATTTAAAAATATCAGAAGAAAAGCAAATTAAAGTAATTAGAGCAATTGATAAATTAGACAAACCAGGTTTTGGTTTAAAAGGTGTTGAAGATCTGCTTAAAAAAGAAAGAAAAGATATAAGCGGTGCAATCACTAAGGGTGCAGATTTAAACGATGAACAAGCATCTGAAATACTAAATTTTCTAAAAATTAAAGATTTAAAAGAATTAAAAGAAACATTAAAAAATCCATTGTCTCAAGAAGGTATAAAGGAGTTGGAACAATTATTTGAAGTATTGGGTTACAGTTCAAATTTAAATCAGGTCAAAACAAATCTTACAATTGTTAGGGGATTGGCTTATTATTCAGATTTCATTGTTGAAACAAATCTAAATTTTAAAGTCACAAATAACAAAGGCAAAGAGGTCGATATAGGCAGTATTTGTTCTGGAGGAGCCTATGCAAAATTAATCTCGAGATTTAAAGGTGTGGATATTCCAGGCACTGGAATTAGTTTTGGAGTTGATCGATTGTTATTTGCTTTAATGCAATTGGATCAAGTAAAAGTAGATAATCAAAAACCAGTTTTAGTTTGTGTAATGGATGAAAAATATCTTAAAAGTTATTATGAAATTTTAGATCTATTAAGAAATAATAATATCAATGCTGAAATTTTTTTAGATACAAAAAAAAATTTAGGTAAGCAACTAACCCTAGCAAATAAACGTGAGTTGGATGTTGCAATAATATGTGGTGAAAATGAATTTAATGAAAATACAGTCACTATAAAAAGTCTCAAAGGCGTTAAGGGTGAAAACAATAAAACATTTCCAAAAGAAAATTTAATCGATGAAGTCAAAAAACTTATCTGAAAACATCCTAAGATCAGTAAAATCTAAGGGTTTTAAATATATTGATTTACCTTCAGTAATTGAGGCTAATCACATTGTTCAAAGATCAGGAGAAAATTTTAGAAAGTTTATCTTCTCTTTTACTGATCAGAATGGAAGCGAGTTGTGTTTAAGACCAGATTTAACAATTGCATCTTGTTTAAGGTATTTGGAAAATAATTTAAAAGGTAAGGAAAAAATTTTTTATAGTGGTCAAGCTTATCGAAAATCACAAAACAAAAAAGACTCAATCATTAGAAATCAAATTGGATTTGAAATTTTAGGATCTAAAGATGAGAAAAATGACGATAAAGAAATTATAAATACATCTCTTAAATCACTTCAAAATATCAAATATTCTTCAGGAACACTCACTATTGGAAATGTTGAAATATTTAATTTGTTAATTTCAAAATTGGATATTCCAAAGAGATGGAAGCTAAGATTGTCCAGGCACTTTTGGAGAGAAGAATATTTTAATGATTTATTAAAAAGATTAGAAACTAATTCAGATGTTGATCCAACAATTGTAGAAATAGATAAAAGACGTTACGTTAAAATGCTTAAAGATGATTTATCAAATATTGTTGCAGGAAGAACAATTAATGAAATATTAAAAAGGTTTGATCAGAAAATAAAAGATCCTAGAAGAGCTAGTAAAGGAAAGAATGTTTCAAAAATAATTAAAGATTTCTTAAAAATTAAATGTCCCATAAATAAAGCAGCAATTGAGTTAAATAAATTTTTTAAAAAAAACAAAATAAATCTAGCTGTAGATCAAAAATATTTTCCAATCTCTAATAAAAAGGTTTCAAAGTTAAATGTAGTATTTTCAGCATCCTTTGGAAGGCAATTAGAATATTACACCGGAATGGTTTTTAAAATTGACATTAAATCCAAAAGATCATTAAAAAATATTATTAATGGTGGTCGTTATGATGGTCTAATTTCAGACTTAGGATCAAAAAAGCAAACTCCAGCAGTAGGTGCTGCTTTAAATTTAAATTACTAATGATAAAAAATATTCTAAATATTGGAATTCCAAGTAAAGGTAGACTTAAAAAAGATGTTTTAAATATTTTTAAAAAAAATAAATTAAACCTCATATCTGAAAGAGGAGAAAGAGATCTTTTAGGATCAATTAAACAATATAAAAATATTAAGATTTTATATCTTCATGCAAGAGAAATCATTGAAAGACTTGGAGATGGATCTTTGGATATAGGTTTTTCTGGCTTTGATTTATTAAAGGAAAGTGAAATTAACACTCAAAAGAAAATTAATGTTTTAAAAAGATATGATTTTGGTAAGGCTACATTAGTAGTCGCAATTCCTGATCCATGGATAGATGTACAAACAGTTGCAGATTTAGAAGAAATTGCATTTGAATTTAAAGACAAGAAAAAGAAAAGATTAAGAGTAGCAACAAAATATCCAAATCTAACAAGGGAATTTTTGTTTTCAAAGGGTGTTACCCAATTCAAATTAATTGATAGTTTGGGTGCAACTGAAGCTTACCCTTTCACAGGCTCTTCGGAGATAATTACAGATATTACTTCTACCGGAGAAACGTTAAAAGCAAACAATCTACGTATTTTAAAGGATGGAGAAATATTAAGATCAGAAGCCTGCATGATGATTTCTAAGTCATCCAATAATAAAATGGGTCTAAAAAAAATAGTAAAATTACTTTCTTAAAATTAAGTCTTTCCAATAAATTAGTATAATTTTGATAATATCCAGATTTCTAATAATTGCATAAAGTGCAACAATAACACAAATAATTAAGAATATTTTTAATACTAAAATTAGTTCCATAAAGTATTTTTAAATATTTAAATACATTAATCAAATATTTACGATAAAATAAAAAATTAGAATCATGGATAATATATTGTTAATTTTACTAGTTTTGTTATTAGGTGGCGTTTTAACTATTCTTTATCTAAATTTAAAAACTAAGCCAAAAGATAAAAATGAAAACAAAGAAGCTGAGGAAATAGCAAATTTAAAATCAGAAATATCAAGTTTAAAAGATACCTTAAACACTACAATCAATAGCTCACTTGGTGCAATGTCGACTTCATTTAATAATCTATCAACTGGGGTTACTAAAGATATGACTGAAACTTTAACCAAGGTAGAGGAAAAAGTTGGTAATTTTAACCAACAAGTACAATTGTTAAATCAAAGCCAAGAGGGGATAACTAAAATTTTAGCTGGGGTTAAGAAATATGGTACTCTTGCAGAATTTAGCTTAGACGCCCTTATTAAAGATTTGTTGCCAGCTTCTCAATTCATGACGAATACAAAAATGAAAGAGGATACAAGCGAAAATGTTGAATTTGCAATAAAGCTTCAGGGAGATGTTTTAGTTCCTGTAGATAGTCATTTTCCAGTAGAAAAATTTAAAGCAATTACCGATGGTCATGACGCGGAAGATAAAAGGGCTGTTGCAGATGCTAGAGCAAAATTAGCCTCAGCGTTTAAAGCAAAAGCTAAAAGTGTTAATGAAAAATATATTGTTCCACCAAAAACTACCGATTTTGCAATTGTGTATGCTCCTACAGAAAGCTTATACAAAGAGTTAACTGAATACCAAGATCCAAGTACAAAAGAATTATTAACTCAAGAGTTAATGAAAAAATATAAAGTAGTAATATGTGGGCCTAATACTCTTTCTGCTTACTTACAGTCTTTACATATGGGTTTTCAATCATTGAAAGTACAAAAAGGTGCAACAGAAATTTATAATCATTTAAAAACAATCAGTACAAGGTTTTCTAAACATTTTGACAACATTGTAGTTCTTAGAAAAAAATTAGAAGACGCTATGGGTGTTGTTGATAAATTTGGAACGGATGCAAGATCAATTTCAAGAACTTTAGAAAACATTAAAGATCCCGAGCAGGTTGAGAAAGCTGTACAAACTGAAAACGTGGAAAAATTTGTTGAAAGAAATAGGCAACTTAAAAATTAATTTCTTTTTTTCTTTAATAACGTCTATAAGAAATCTCATGCAGTGGAATCAAAAATATGATTATCCAAAATCATCAAGAGCAACAGTTGATGGCATTAGAAGATATTTATTAGGGGAAACAAAATTACCAAGTGTCACTTCAATTTTAGATGCAACTAGATCTGAAGAAGATAAAGCGGCATTAGCAAATTGGAGAGAAAGAACTGGGCAAAAAGAAGCTGAAGCAATTACAAAAGCAGCTAGTAGCAGGGGATCTCAAATGCATAACTATTTAGAGTCTTATTTACTTGGAAGAGAAAATTTAAGTTTTTTTGAAGATAAAGAACAATACAAATTAATGGCTAAAGAAATAATAGAAAAAGGTTTAAAAAATAGATTGGATGAAATTTGGGGTGTTGAGTGCACTCTTTATTACCCAGAGAAGTATGCAGGAACTGCTGATTGTGTTGGAGTTTATGAAGGAAAAGAAACAATAATAGATTTTAAACAAAGTAATAAACCTAAAAAGGCTGAATATATAGACTCATGGCTTCTTCAAACAAGTGCATATTCATTAGCGCATAACATTGTGTATAACTCCAATATCACTTCTTGTGTAATTTTGGTTTGCACAGTAGATAAATTATTCCAAGAGTTTAAAATTCAAGGGCATGATTTAATTGTTTATCAAAATTTGTTCTTGGGAAGATTAAAAAAATTTAATGAGCTATCGGATTTAACTTAGGATTTTATGGATAAAATAGTAATTTACGACACAGAAACAACAAATAGTACAATTTGGGGCTCAATAATTGAAGTAGGTGCTGTAGTT
This sequence comes from Candidatus Pelagibacter communis, assembly GCF_001180205.1. Classification (GTDB taxonomy): domain Bacteria; phylum Pseudomonadota; class Alphaproteobacteria; order Pelagibacterales; family Pelagibacteraceae; genus Pelagibacter; species Pelagibacter ubique_O. The sequence continues at coordinate 27,346 of NZ_CVSU01000062.1, forward strand.
GTTGATAAAAACTTAAAAGAAATTGGTAAGCTAAATATTCGTGGCAGAATGCCCGAGGGTGAGGTTCCAAGTGCAAAGGCTTTATTAGTTAATTCAACAAGTATTGATTTACTTACTAAAGGCAATTACTCACATTACGATTTTTTAGGTGCAGTAGAAAATTTTTTCTCTAAAGCTGGTCCAGCATTGTTTATGGGTTGGAGTAACTTAAATTTTGATAGACGAATGTTTCATTTTAATTTTTTTAAAGGGAATAGATATCCTTACATTACACATTCATCACCAAATAAAGAACATGACGGTTTACATGTTGCAAGAGTAGCACAAACCTTGAAACCTGAAACATTAAAGACTGAATTAACAGAAGCTGGAAATGAAAGTCTAGCTTTAGAAGGTTTAGCTAGGCAACAAGGATTTGATACATCTCAACAACACACTGCTTATCATGATGCATTCACAAGCTTAAAAATTCTAAGAATTATAAAAAACAAACATAAAGACAATTGGGAAAATTTTTTAAGTACATCTACAAAAAATAGCGTTGAAACTATTTTAAAAAGTGAGGGGATTTATTCAATTTTCGAAAATGTTAAGGGAAAAAATATGATGTATCTTGTCTCTACATTGCATCCAGATCATTGTTTTCATCCATCATATGCATCTTGGGGATATTTATTTGATTTAAGAAGAGATCCTGAACCTTTGTTAAATTTATCAATAAATGATCTCAAAGTTTATTTAAAAAAGTTTAGTCCAAAAGCACTTAGAGTAATCAAAACCAATAAAGCTCCTGTAGTTTTAGATAAAAAGTATGCATTAAAAGAGAAGGCATATGCTGACTTAGATTTAGAAACAATCCATAAAAGAGCAAAAATGGTTAGAAATAGTGAAAATTTTTGTAAAAATATTCAAATCATTAATAGAGAGGCCGCTGAAGAAAAAGCTCAAACTCAAACCCAGGAAGATCTGTTACCTGAAGAAACTTTATATGAAAAATTCATTCCCAATAAAGACACCCAATTATTTAAAACTTGGCATAGTTCTTCTTGGGAAGATAAATTAAGAATGTTGGATAAGTTTCAAGATAAAAGATGTAGTTGGTTTGGACAAAAAATTATTTATCAAGAAGCACCGCATATTTTGCCACCAGATTTATATAAAAATATAAAAAGTGAAATTGCTAGACGAATTTTAAGCAAAAATAGAGAAAAGTGGCAAACTATAGGAATGGCCTATCAAGAAATTGATACCTTAAGAGATCAAGCATCAAATCGAGATGATGAAGAGGAACTAAAAAAATTAGATGAAATAAATGAATTTATTATGTCTATAGAAAAAAAATATGAAATTGCCTAGTTGACTTTAAGGCTCTAATTAATAGAAAGGAAATATGCTTACAAATTTTAAAGACGAAGATTTTGATACTAAAATTAAAAATGAAGATGTTTCAGTAATCCAGTTTTCAGCTGAGTGGTGTGGTCCATGTAAGGCACTAAAA
>NZ_CVSU01000063.1 GCF_001180205.1 Candidatus Pelagibacter communis
AGACTATAAAGAGACAGCTGAAAAAGCCATAGAGCTAGTAAAAAAAGGTTTTAATCCAGTGCCTCATTTTCCAGCGAGATCAATGAAGGATGAAAACGAACTTAAAGATTATGTCTCAAGATGTAAGGATGGTGGAGTTAAACAAGCTTTAATTATAGGTGGTGGAAGAGAGCCTGCTGGTAAATTTGATAGTTCATTTCAACTTCTAGAAACAGGTTATTTTGAAAAAATGAAAATAGGAATTGCTGGACACCCAGAGGGGAGTCCTGATATATCCGACTCAGAATTAGAAAAAGCTATGATAGATAAAAAGCCTTATGCTGATTATATTGTAACTCAGTGGTTACTTGATCCTCAGCCTATTATAGATTTTATTTCTAAACAAAGCGTACCAGTGCATGTGGGAATTACTGGGCCATTAAAAATATCTAGCTTAATTAAATTTGCTAATATTGTGGGGGCAAAAAATTCCTTAAACTTTCTTAAATCTAATTTTAGTAAGGCATTAGATTTATTGAAACCTAAAGACCCTAATGATTTAATTGGGAAAGTTAAATCGCATACTGATAACTTCCACATTTATACATTCGGCGGCTTGAAGGAAACTAACAAGTGGTTGAAGGAGAATAGTTATGTCTAAAGAATTTGACTATACTAAAGTACAACATGTTACTTCTGTTGATCAATCTGATAGAGAAGTACCATACAATTTAAGACAAAGTGGGCCAACTAAAGTTGAATTATTAATTTCAACAAGGGTAAGAAAGTCACCTTATTGGCATTTATCAATGCAGGCAGGCTGCTGGAGAGCAACTGTATACAATCGAATTTATCACCCAAGAGGTTATGTAAAACCTGAAGATGGTGGAGCTATGGTTGAATACGATGCAATCGTAAACCACGTAACAATGTGGAACGTTGCTGTTGAAAGACAAATAAGAGTTAAAGGTCCTGATGCAGAAAAATTTACTGATTACGTTATAACTAGAGATGCAACAAAAATTTCTCCTATGAGAGCAAGATATGTAATCTTGTGTAATGCTTATGGTGGAGTTTTAAATGATCCAATTCTTTTAAGAATTTCAGAAGATGAGTTCTGGTTTTCATTATCAGACTCTGATATTGGAATGTATTTACAAGGTGTAAATGCAGATGGAAGATTTAATTGTAAAATTGAAGAAATTGATGCATGTCCAGTACAAATTCAGGGTCCTAAATCAAAAGCTTTAATGAAAGATCTTTGTGGAGACCAAGTTGATTTTGATAATATGCCTTTTTATGGATTAGCAGAAGCAAAAATTGGTGGAAGAAGTTGTGTGATTTCTCAATCTGGTTTTTCAGGAGAAGCTGGTTATGAGATATACTTAAGAAATGCAACTTTATATGCTGAAGATATGTGGAATGCTGTACTGGATGCAGGAAAAAAACATAACTTAATGGTTATTGCGCCTGCACACCATAGAAGAATACAAGCAGGAATTCTTTCTTGGGGGCAAGACATGGATCAACAGCATAATCCGTTTCAATGTAATTTAGGTTATCAAGTTTCATTATCTGGTAAAGGCGAATGGAATAAAAAGGCTGACTATGTTGGCAAAGCTGCTTTAGAGAAAATGAAAGCAGATATAAAAGCTGGTCAAAAACCATATAAACTTCAATTAGTTGGAATGGAGTTGGGTGGTAAACCTATTGATGATTATGCGCCTGATTTTTGGTTAGTTTCACCAGAAAGTGGTGGAGATCCAGTTGGATTTATTACTTCACCATGGTGGCATCCAGAAAAGAAAACTAATATTGCTATGGGTTATGTTCCATTTGATGGAACTTTAAACCCTAATGGATTTCCAAAAGGAAAAGTTGGAACTAAGTTTAAAGTTCATCTTCCTGAAAAATACTTAGACACTCCGGGAACACCTGTAGATGCTGTGGTTGTGGATATTCCATTCAAAGAGTCTTTCAACGCAAATACAAGAGAAGTTGTAAAAGGCTAAAATTTACTATGGGG
>NZ_CVSU01000064.1 GCF_001180205.1 Candidatus Pelagibacter communis
ATCTGTAAATAGGTGAAACACCTAAACAAGCAGATACGAATTTTAATAGTTCTTCAGTTTCGTATAGATATTTCATCTCGGAATCTTTTGGAAAACAATCTGAATTTAAATATCCATTGTATCTATTCATAAAAGTTCTTTTTGGATGATCTTTTGGTAATGAGGCATCGTCCTTTGCATACAAGTAAGCATTTATACTCTCTTTAGACATATAAACTTCGTCTAATTGTTTTTCTAACTCAGAATTCATTACCTTAAGTGATTTAGGTAAAATAAAATTTGGAATTTTTGAACAACTATATTGATCAAGTTCTTCTTTACATTTTTTAACTAGATTTTGAATTATTGGTGAATTTAATTCGTGTATTGGATATTTTTCTAAATCTACAATAGTCTTAAGTCTATCGTTCATTTAATTTTATTTTAACTTTCCCTCTTCTCTCATTTTCGCTCTTATCTTGGTAGCTGATATTTTTTGAGTTTCTTCGTCTAAAACTATTTCTTCAATCTTATATCCAACTCCCCTACCATAACAAATATTTGTAATATTAGGTACTAACATTATTTTAAATTGTCCTTCAAACTCAGGATTTAATCTGTCTTCAATGTTTTTTTTTACTGTTCCAAAATCAAAAGGATTATCGTCTACACCTTGTACATCTCT
>NZ_CVSU01000065.1 GCF_001180205.1 Candidatus Pelagibacter communis
GATAACAATATTTATTATGGGTTTACTGGGTCTTTTATTTGATATCACATTAAGAAAAATAATTGATAAAACTATTCCTTGGCGTGGAAAAGGATAAATGTTAAGGGGATGAAATGAAGACCCCAGTTTTAAAAAAACTAGTCATTAAAATATTCCAAAAATTTGGTCTAAGTAAAGATCATGCTTTAATTTCTACTGATGCATTAATTAATGCAGAATTAGTTGGTGCATACGGTCATGGTTTATCAAGACTAAAGATGTACTGTGATCGAATTTCTAAAAAAGTAATTAATCCAAAACCAAAAATTAAGATTAAAAAAATTTCTACTTCAATTTCTCACATTGATGCAAATAATAGTATTGGTTTTGTTGCAGCTGATTTAGGAATTAAAACTGCAATTAAACACGCCCAAAAAACTGGTATTGGAATGGTAGCAGTTAAAAATAGTGGTCACTATGGTTTATCGGGCTATTACGCGGAACAAGCAGTAAACAAAAATTTAATTACAATGATCTATACAAATGCTCCACCTGCAGTTGCTCCACATGGTGCTTTAAAAACTTTATTTGGAACAAATCCAATTTGTTTTGGATCCCCTACTGGCTCTAAAATTCCATTTATTCTAGATACATCAATCTCCATGATTAATAGAGGAAAAATTAGAGTTGCAGCAAGAAACAATCAATCAATTCCTGCGGGAGTTGCTTTAGATAAGTTTGGTAAACCAACTACAGATGCTAAAAAAGCTTTAACGGGAGTTCAATTGCCAATTGCAGGCTTTAGAGGATCGGGACTTGCTTGGATGGTAGATATTTTAAGTGGAGTTTTAACTGGAGGAAATCACGCAGGAAGAGTTAAAGATCCATTTGATGATTTTTCGGGTCCACAAAATATTGGACATTTATTTATTACTTTTAAAGCAAATTTATTTCAAAAAAATTATAACCAACGAATTAAAGATAATATTAAAACAATAAAAAAACTTCCTAAGATAAAAGGTGTTAAAGATATAATGTATCCAGGACAAAATAAATTCTTTAGGTATAAAAAAAATTTAAAAAAAGAAATTTCAATACCAGATATAATAAAGAGAGATTTAGAAATCTTAATACGTTAACACTGTTAGAGCACCCAAAGAAACGATGACTGAAGAAAGAATGATTGTTCTTTTTACCTTTTCTTTTTTTTTCTCTTCGTAAAGCCTTTGTTTTAAAATCTCTATATTTACTCTTTTAGCTACTTGTTTAACCTTGGTGGGAGTACTCAGAATATCAGCTTTATGTTTAAGAACATCCAATTCCACGACATTATTACTTTCAGAATGTTGAGAAGGGGTCTCCATAGGATCAGATGTTCTTTTTAAGCTTTCTGTACTCATAGCCTCAATTAACCATGTTAGAGAAAATTAATAAATATTTCTAATGTCCAAAATGGGTAATTTGATGAGATATTTTGACCCTGATTTATGAATTTTTTTTTTAATTCCCAATTCCTATGATGGTTAAATCATCATCTAAAATGTCATCATTGTCTCTAATTCCAGTCTCTTTGTAGTCCTTTTTGAGACTTTTTAATCTTATTTCCTCAGCAGAATTTTCAAGTTCTTTTTGTAAAGACGAATTTTGATGATTAAGTAGAAGTTTTTTAACTCCATCAATACCTATTTCGTTTTTATTTTCGTCTATACACTCTGAAAAACCATCAGTAAAACAATAAATTCTACCTCCATCTAATTTAAAAGTGTCTAGCTTGTAAACATTTTCATCTTTGTGTTTAACTATTGCAAGAGGAGTAGAAGATGAGGGGTACTCAACAAAATCCTTTCCATTTCTAAACAAAGCTGGTTGATGACCTGCATTTGCTATTTCAACAACATCTGTTTTAATATTATAACACCCTACAATTGAGGTAACAAAAGTGCCAGGTGGATTAGTTTCGTTTAAATCGTTGTTCATCTCAAGTAAGATTTCATTTGGCTTAAATTTTAATCTTGAAAAAATTTTAAATAAAGTAATGGCCTTGGCCATAACCATGCCAGCATTAACTCCTTTTCCAGAAACATCTGATAAAGTGAAATAAACGAGATCATCATGCAAATAAAAATCATAAAAATCTCCTGATATTTCTCTAGCAGGAATATTTAATCCATAAATTGGATAATTAGACAAATCTCTATTTGGCATTAAACGTTTTTGTACATCCATGGCTAGTTTAATTTCAGATGAAACTCTGTTTTTCCATTTATTTTTTTGTTTTTCGCTTTGTTCCAGTTTATCCATTAAAAAATTGTATTGAGTGCCAATAATTCCACTATCAGTGAATGGATCTTGTGGTGCTCTTAATGAATAATCCTCTGTTTTTGCTTGATTGGTTAATACTTCCAGCAATTCATGAGTATCTGTTGATGCGTTGTGCTCAGAAATATTCAAACCAAGCTCCTCCTGAATTTTTCCTACCCTAAGCGGAAAAACATAATTTATAGATTTAAAAATAATAAAAGCTGCAATAAAACAAAATCCACCAATACTAAATGTTCCTATAATCTGAATTGTTAATTGCTCTAATCTTGTCTTATCTAATCCCATCATTTCAAAATCGCCAAATATAGCGACCGATAAAGTTCCCCATATACCTCCTACTAAGTGAACAGGTATAGCACTAACAACATCGTCGATTTTTAATTTTTCTAATAAAATAATTGCTGAGCCTGATAAAATTCCTCCAATTGCTCCAATGTATATTGCTTCCGATGGATTAACATAAGCACAACTTGCTGTAATCGAAACTAAGCCAGCTAAAGGTCCTGTAATCATAAATAATGGTTCTGGTTTTTTCATTACAATAATTCCCATTGCACTTGAAAAGATTAAACCAAATGATGCTGATAAAAAGGTATTAATTAATATTAATGGAATTTTTAAATCCATTGCTCCATTTGCACCTCCATTAAATCCAAACCAACCAAACCATAAAATTAAGGCACCAAGAGCAGCTATTGGTGTATTGCTTCCTTGAAATAGTTTTTTATCTTTATCTTTTCTAAATCGACCTGTTCTACTTCCGATAATGATTAATATTGCTAATG
>NZ_CVSU01000066.1 GCF_001180205.1 Candidatus Pelagibacter communis
TTATGATAAAACTTGTCCAGGTAGTAAATCATATTTTAGTTTCACTGATGAATTTATAAATCAAGAATCAACATTGGGAAGTGCAGCTTAATGGATAAAGTTAAAAAGGGGTTAGGAAGAGGATTATCATCGTTGATAGGCGAAATAAGAGTAGAGCCTAAAAAAAATCAATTAGCTATAAGTGATTTAGTTCCAAACAAATTTCAACCAAGAAAAATATTCGATGTATCAAACTTAGAAGAACTAACAAATTCGATTAAAGAAAGAGGTATGATCCAGCCTATCATTGTAAGAAAATCAAATGATGATAAAACAAAATTCGAGATAATAGCTGGTGAGAGAAGATGGTTGGCAGCCCAAAGAGCCGGCCTACACGATGTTCCCGTAGTAATTACTGAAGCAGACGATTTAAAATCTTTAGAGTTTGCAATTGTTGAAAATGTTCAAAGACATGATTTAAATCCTCTAGAGGAAGCTCAAGGATATAAAAGATTAATTGATGAATTCTCTTATGATCAAGATAAGGTTTCAAAATTTATTGGCAAAAGTAGAAGTCATATAACGAATTCTTTAAGACTTTTAACATTACCTGATGATGTAATAAAATTAATTGAAACACAAAAATTAACAGCTGGTCATGCTAAAGTTTTGGTAGGTTTAAGTAATGCTAGTTTTGTAGCTGCCAAAATTATTGAAAAAAAGCTTTCTGTAAGACAATCAGAAAATTTTGTGAAAATTTTTAAAAATAAAAAAAATACATTACGAAAATCTAAAGATACGAACATTATTGCGCTAGAATTATCTATATCGAATAAAATTGGTTTAAATGTTGATATACAGAATACTAAAAGAAATAAAGGTAAAATTAGTTTTGAATATAAAGATTTAGAGCAACTTAATAAGATTATTGATATAATTAAATCTAATTATTAGGATCAGTCAAAGGTATTTCTAGAATGAAATCAGTAACAACCTGAAGTGAATTGCTCAAATTTTTTTTAATCTGAAGCTCTATATCATTTAACTTATAAATTAATTTTTTTAAATTTTCAGGTTTCCAAAGCATAATTTGTTTTCTTGTAATTTCTTTATCTTTCCAAAATATTGGTGGTTTTGCAGCTGATATTGTTTTTTTCA
>NZ_CVSU01000067.1 GCF_001180205.1 Candidatus Pelagibacter communis
AGCTTTATATAAAAATTCAGAAATACTAGTATTGGATGAACCTACAAGTGCACTTGATACAAATTCTGAGCAAGAAATACTAAGAACTATAATGAATCTGAAAGGTAAGGTAACAATTGTTCTAGTTTCACATAATAGAGACATAATTAATAAATGTGATGAGATATATGAAATTAAAAATATGGAGATATTAAGAAAAAATTTTAATTGAATTCCAATAATTTCAAAAATGTTTAATAAAAAATTAATTTAATTTAATTTTTTATAATTATTGTAAATAATCTGTCATGGTTGGAGATTTAAAGGGTATTTTTTAAGATAAAATATATACATAATAATATTTAGGCTTTATAAGTTTTAAAAATGAATAATAAAATTAAGCAAGAAAAGTTTTTTAAAGATTATTTTTTATTAATTCAAAATTTATTAAATAAAATGGATTATAAAAAATTAATGAGAATTTCCGATTTTATTGAAAATAAAATTAAGACTAAAAAGAAAATTTTTGTAGCAGGAAATGGTGGATCTGCCTCGGTATCAAATCATTTTTTATGTGATTTTAATAAAGGTATAAAGTTATCTTCAAAATATAAAATGATACCAAAAGTTTATTCTTTAACAAATTCAATTGAATTAATAACTGCAATTTCAAATGATATAAAATATGAAAATATATTCGATTTTCAATTAGAAAATTATGCTAACAAAGGAGATGTCGTTTTTGCTTTTAGTTGCTCAGGAAATTCAAAAAATATTTTAAATTTAATGAAAAAAGCAAATTCTATGAAATTAGACATAATATTTATTTCAGGTTTTCTAAAGAAAAAATTAAAGACAAAAGTTAAATTTCATTATGATTTGAGTTGTCAAAATTACGGAGTTACAGAGGATATGTTTTCTTCGTTTATGCATTTGATTTCACAATGGATAAGATTTAAATATTCCAATTATAATAAAAACCAGATTTTGTAGTTATAATTTTATTGAATAATAACTTTTAGTATTAAAATTTTTTTCTTTTTTTTTAATAAAAATTATATAATACCATTCCATGATCTCTTTAATAACAGGTGGAGGAGGCTTTATTGGTAGCCATCTTGCTGATAAATTAGTAAGTCTTAATCATAAAGTAATTGTAATTGATGACTTTTCTGTAGGTAGAAAAAAAAATCTTTCACAAATAAAGAATAAAATCAAAATCGTTAATTCAAGTATTTTAGATAAAAAAAAAATTAGTAAATATTTCAAAAATGTTGATAATGTTTTTCATCTTGCTGCTAAGGCTGATATTGTACCAAGTATTGAAAACCCAAATTTATATTTTGATGTAAATGTTAAAGGAACTTTGAATATTTTAAATCACTCTGTAAAAAATCACGTAAAGAGATTTATTTATATAGCATCATCCTCAAGCTACGGGATCCCAAAAAAATATCCTACACCAGAAAATTCCATAATAGATCCTCAATATCCTTATGCTTTAACTAAACGTCTTGGAGAAGAATTAGTTCTTCATTATTCTAAAATATACAACTTAAATTCAACATCATTAAGATTTTTTAATGTTTATGGGCCAAGAGCAAGAACTTCAGGGACATATGGAGCTGTGTTTGGAGTATTTTTAGCACAAAAGATCGCAAACAAACCATATACTGTAGTTGGAAATGGTACGCAAACCAGAGATTTTACTTATGTATCCGATGTGGTTGATTCTATTATCAAGGTATACAAGAAAAAAAATATATCTGGTGAAATTTTTAATGTTGGAAGTGGTAAAACAGTGAGTGTAAATAGAATTGTTGATATTTTAGGTGGAAAAAAAATATATATTCCCAAAAGACCAGGTGAACCTGATAAAACTTTTGCAGATATAAGAAAAATAAAAACTAAAATAGGATGGCACCCAAAGGTTAATATAGAGAAAGGAATTAGTTATTTGTTAAAAGATATTTCAAATTGGAAGGATGCACCATTATGGACAGTAAAAAAAATTGAAAAAGCTACAAGAAAATGGTTTTTATATTTAGATAAAAAAAAGAATTAGAGCATGAGAAATAAAATTTTCACTCAAAAATCTATTAAAAAAGAGATAAAAAAACAAAAATTAAAAAACAAAACTATAGTTTTATGTCATGGAGTTTTTGATTTATTACATTTAGGTCACATAAAGCATTTTGAAAGCGCTAGGACAAAAGGAGATTTTTTAATTGTATCAATTACATCTGACAAATATGTTAACAAAGGTCCGGGTAGACCTTTATTTAATAAAGATATAAGAGCAAATACTATTAGTGCTTTAAGTATTGTTGATGCAGTAATTATTAGTAATTTTGAAACTTCAGAGGAAATAATTAAAATAATAAAACCAGATATTTATTTTAAAGGCCCTGATTATAAAAATAATAAAAAAGATTTATCAAAAAATATTTATAAAGAAATCAAAGCTGTTAAAAAATATAATGGCAAGATAATTTATTCAAATGATGAAACATATAGTTCAAGTAATTTAATAAATAATAGTGGAATTTTATTTAATGATGAACAAAAAAAATTTTTAAATTCAATAAAAAAAAAATATTCTTTTGATTATATTTTCAAAACATTTGAAAGATTTAATTTCCTAAGACCACTAATTATTGGTGAAACAATTATTGATGAGTATATTTTTTGTGATGTTCTTGGAAAGTCTGGAAAAGAACCACATTTAGTAATAAAAGATGAATTTGTGGAAAGTTATTTAGGAGGTGCAGGAGCTATAGCAAATCATTTGTCATCCTTTTGCAAAAAAATTAATTTCCTTACATGTATTGGAGATCAAAATAATCACGTAAATTTCATTAAAAAGAGCATTAAAAAAAATATCAATTCAAAAATTATTATAAAAAAAAATAGTCCAACTATTTTAAAAAAAAGATTTTTAGATATTGTCTCAAGAAATAAACTTTTTGGTGTTTACAGTATGAATGATCAACTAGTAGACTTAAAAACAACTCAAAATATATATAATAATATTAAAAATAACTTTTTAGGCTCAGATTTACTTATAATTTCAGATTATGGGCATGGTTTCATCTCAGATAAACTGGCTAAAGATATTTCTAAATTGAATAAATTTACTGCGTTAAATGCACAAGTAAATGCATCTAATTATGGTTATCATTCTTTAAATAAATATAAAAAAATTGACTCACTAATAATTAACGAAACAGAGCTGAGACATGAAGTTAGAGATAAACGTACAGATGTTTATGCACTTTCTAAGATTCTTAAAAAAAAATATAAAATTAATAACTTGATAGTGACAAGAGGTAGAAATGGAGCTTTACTGATAGGTAATGAAAAAAATAAAATAATACAATGTCCTGCTTTCACAGAGAAGGTTATTGATAAAGTAGGAGCGGGAGACACAATGCTTTCAATAATATCGTTATGTTTGAAGTTAAAAATACCAGGTGAATTATCGTTATTGATAGGTTCTTTAGCTGGAGCTAATTCAGTTGAGAGCATTGCTAATAGCCAAACATTAGATAAAAAAAATTTATTAAGGAAAATAGAATATATTTTAAAATGAAAAAAATACTTGTAATTGGAGGTGGAGGTTATGTAGGATCACGACTTGTTCCAGATTTATTAAAATTAAATTATAAAGTTGATGTTTATGATTTGTTTATTTATGGAAAAAAAGTTTTTAGTGAAAACGATAAATTAAATCTAATTCAGGGAGATGTAAGAGACCTAGAACATATAAATACAGTTATAAACAATCATGAAATAGTAATTCATTTAGCCTGTATTTCAAACGACCCAAGTTTTGAGCTTAATCCAAAATTAGGAAAATCAATTAATCTAGATTGTTTTAGACCTTTAGTTGAAATATCAAAAAAAAAAAATGTAAAGAGATTTATTTATGCTTCATCATCATCTGTTTATGGAATAAAATCTGAGAAGAATGTTAGTGAAGATTTATCTTTAGACCCTTTAACTGATTATTCAAAATTTAAAGTCGAATGTGAAAAAATATTGTTCGAATATAAGGATGATAACTTTGAAACAGTTATAGTTAGACCAGCTACTGTTTGTGGGTATGCCAAAAGACAGAGATTAGATGTAGTTGTAAATATTCTTACAAATTTAGCATTTAATAAAAGAAGAATTAAAGTTTTAGGTGGTAGTCAATTGAGACCGAATATTCATATTAAAGATATGTCACGGATTTACATAAAATTAATTGAATCAAAAAAGGAGCTTGTTAATGGACAAATTTTTAATGCAGGTTATGACAATATGACTGTAAATGAAATCGCAAATACAGTTAAAAAGGTTATAGGTCAGGATGTAGAGATTGAAAAAGAAATTTCTAATGACAATAGATCTTATCATATATCATCAGAAAAAATTAAAAAAATACTTAAATTCGAGCCAAAGTTCACGATAGAAGATGCAGTTATAGATTTAAAAGAAGCTTTCGAAAAAAATAAATTACCAAATTCATTAACAGATTCTATATATTTTAATATAAAAAAAATGCAGGAAATAAATTTAAAGTAAATTTTTTTTTATGCCAACTCTAAATTTTTTTTATCAAAAAAAATATTTTTCTTTATTCTTTATTATTCTTTTACTCTTGGGTTTTTATTTTCGATTTAATTATTTTGATGATGGATTATGGTCAGATGAATGGATTTCATTTTATATAGCTAATTCAAATTTAAATTTAAATGACAAATATAATTTACATATAGCGCTTGAAGGAGCCAGTCCAATTAATTTATTTATAAAAGTTTTAATCATAAAATTAGTTGGCTATAGTTATCAGAGTGTTGAGGCAGTTTATCTTTTGTCATCAATGATTTTTTTAATTGTATCAA
>NZ_CVSU01000068.1 GCF_001180205.1 Candidatus Pelagibacter communis
TTTTAAAAGCGGAGGCTTTTTAAGTTTAGCCGTTATAATAAACGGTTATATTATTTCATTAGCATAAGCTTCTGAGTAGTAACACTACCTGCAGATTGAGCTTTTACAAAGTACACACCACTAGATGCATTCGATGCATCCCATGTTAATGTATATGTACTTGCATCCATATAGCCATTTGCCAACGTTGCAACAACTTGACCCATGATATTGTATACCTGAACAGATACTTGTCCTGCTTCAGGAACAGCCAGAGTCAGGCTGGTTGTTGGATTAAATGGATTTGGATAAGCTTCACTAAGACTGAATGCAGTTGGAATACCAACATCTACACGGCCTTGACTATTAGCTACAATCACATCCACGATCTCGAAATCACCAGTATAAGTGAAAACTTCATCACTCTCTGGAGTTACAATTACAAGAACAGTCTTGTTGCCAACAGTATTGTATTCAGCAAGCATTGCTTTATCAGTAATATCCATAGAGAAGTCTGAACCATGCTTCAGTGTCATCTGAATACCACCAATGTAACCTTCTGCCTTAATTAAGACAGAACTGCCAGTATTTTGTATTTTTGCAGAAGTTGCATCAGGAATACGACCATCACGACCTAATATCGCATTTGCAATCTGAACAATATCTAGGATATTAATGAAACCATCACCATTTACATCAGCAGCTTCCAAACCACAACCTTCTAAGTTTCCACCTACTAATATATAATTTGCTACCTGAACAATATCTAAGATATTAACCGTACCATCTTCGTTCACATCTCCTGCCGCATTGGTACAACCTTCATCATCACAGTTATCGCCACAGTCTAAGTAAACACGATAGCCTAAGTTTCCATC
>NZ_CVSU01000069.1 GCF_001180205.1 Candidatus Pelagibacter communis
AATACATGCATCGATTGCTCTTTTTTGATTATGATCTTTAAAATTATATATTACAAACATTCCAACAATAATAAAAAGAACTATTAAAACATTCTTTATCATTATTTATTTTTCCATTTTGGTTTTCGTTTTTCGAGGAATGCGGAAATTCCTTCTTTTGCATCCATTGCCATCATATTAAGGGTCATCATTTTACTTGTATAAGCGTAAGCTTTACTTAATGGCATTTCTAATTGTTTGTAAAAAGCTTGCTTTCCAATTTTTATTGTTAAATTAGATTTAGAAGCAATCTTATTTGCTACTTTTAACACTTCTTTGTTTAATTTAGCTTTTGAAAAATTATCGTTTATCAGCCCTATTTCTTTTGCATAATTTGCATTGATAGGTTCTCCCGTTAGCAACATTTTCATCATAGGTTTTCGATTTATCTTTCTACTGACAGCAACCATAGGTGTACTACAAAATAAACCAATATTTACACCAGGAGTAGCAAACAATGCGTCCTTAGTACTATAAGCTAAATCACAACTTGCAACCAATTGACAGCCAGCTGCAAATGCAGCTCCATGAACTTTGGCAATTACAGGTTTTCTACCTTCAACAATTTGAAGCATTACTTTTGAACAAAGATTAAATAATTTTAAATA
>NZ_CVSU01000070.1 GCF_001180205.1 Candidatus Pelagibacter communis
AGGAGATTTTACTGAAGAAAAAACTCAAGAAGAAATTAAAAAATATATAAACGGCAAAGTTGACGTCGTAATGTCTGATATGGCCGTAGATACAACTGGTATTAAAAATATAGATTCAATTCAAACTGGAGAACTATGCAAAGAGGCAATGTTTTTTGCAAAAGATTTAATGAAAGAAAATGGATATTTTATTTCAAAAATTTTCATGGGAGGAACATTTAACGAAATCGTCGCAGAGGGAAAAAAATATTTTAAAGAAGTTAAGGTTTTTAAACCAAAATCTAGCAGAAAAGATTCCAAAGAAAGTTTTATAATTTGTAGAAAAATCCGATAGAGACTTTTAATTTAAAAGGAATCGTATATAAAAGATTATGGTTCCCATAAAAGAAGCACTTACCTTTGATGATGTTACGTTAGCTCCAAAGTATTCAGAAATATTACCTTCTGATGCAGACACTAGTGTATCTTTAACAAAGCATTTGAAACTTAAAATTCCACTTTTATCATCT
>NZ_CVSU01000071.1 GCF_001180205.1 Candidatus Pelagibacter communis
ATTGTAGAATCTTTAAGATGGGTAATGGGAGAGACCTCTGCAAAGAGTATGCGTGGATCCGGTATGGAGGATGTAATTTTTTCAGGAACATCTAACAAAGCGTCAAAAAATATTGCAGAAGTTTCAATTGAAGTTGAAAACAAAGATAAAGAAGGTCCTATTCAATACCGTGAAACAGAGCAAATACAAGTTAGAAGAAAAATAGAAAAAGATAAAGGATCTAAATTTTACATAAATGATAAAGAGGTAAGAGCAAGAGATGCTCAAATGTTTTTTGCAGATCTTTCGACTGGTGCGCACTCTCCATCCATGATTAGTCAAGGAAGAATAGGTGCATTGGTAACAGCGAAACCAACAGATAGAAGGGCTATTTTAGAAGAAGCTGCAGGAATATCTGGTTTACACGTTAGAAGACATGAGGCTGAATTAAGATTAGGTGCGGCTGAGAATAATTTAAAAAGAGCAGATGAACTAAGAAGACAGCAAGAAAAACAATTAGCGAATCTTCAAAAACAAGCTGAAGAGGCGACAAAATACAAACTAATTTCAGATCAAATTAAAAAAATTGAAGCAGGCTTATATTATTTAAAATTATTAGAAATAGATAAAGAAATTAGAATAGAAAATGAAATTAATACTGAGGCAGAAGGAGAAGTAGAAGGATTTAATAACAAAATATCTGAATTAGAAAACTCAATTAAAACTTTTACAGATAAAGTAAATCCATTGAGAGAGAAAAATATTGAAAATTTATCAAGGATACAAAGACTTAATTTAGAACTTCAAAGTTTAGATGAGGAGAATACAAGAATTCAAGATGAGATAGAAAGCATCAAAAAATCAATTCAAACACTTGATGATGATATCACGAGAGAAAAAGGGATAATCATAGACGCTAACTCAAATGAAAAAAGATTGAAGGAAGAAAAAACTGAATTAATTGAGACAGACGCGAAGTATTTTGAAACAGAAAAATTATCTAATGAAGAGTTAGAAAGTGCAAAAAATAAACTTAAAGAAGAACAAAAAGCTGTTGATGAAGTTGTAAACAGTTTAGCAGAAGAAACTGTAAATATAAGTGTCGGTCCAATAAGAAATGTAAAAAACACTATATCAAGGGTAAAAGAATTAATAGATAGTAATGAAATAAATCAAGCAGTAACACTTCTAGATAGATGTAATATGGAGCTAGATAGTTTTTTAAATGATTTAAAAAATGAAAGATCTAGAAGTGAGTTATTAGGAGTTAGCGAAAAATCAGAAAATATAAAATTACTCCAAGAAAAATATGCCGATGCATATAGTAAAAATCAATCAATTAAAAATGAGTCTATAAAAAGAAATGAAAGAATTAAAACCATTGAAACGGAAATTGAAAGTTGGAAAAATTTATTAACTAACTCAGAAAAAATGGTTAATGAACTAACACAAAGAAAAGAAAAATTATCAAAACAATTAAGTGATTTAGAAAATCAACCTAGAGCACAGGCAGAGAGAAAAGGTCAAATTTCAGAAAATTTAAGAATTTCAGATAAAGAAAAAATTGATAATGAAGCGATTATAGATGAAACAGATCAAAAAATTGAAATGTTAAGAACGCAATTAAATGAAATACAAGAACAATCAATTCAAATCAGAGAAAGAAAAGCAAGCTCAGGAGCCACAATTGAAGGCCTGCAAAAAAGAAAAAATGATCTGCTTGATAGAATAAGTTCTGAGCTAAATTTAAATGAAGATAATATTTTAGAAAATTCAAATTTAAATGGAGTAGAAGAGCTTCCAAATCCAGTTGATCAAGAAGATGCTTTAGACAAGAAAAAACAAGAAAGAGAAAAATTAGGATCTGTAAATTTAAAAGCAGATGAAGAAACAAGTAAATATGAAGAAGAGATAAAAAAAATGGAACAGGATCGTGCCGATCTTGTTACCGCTATCGTGAAATTGAAAGACAGCATCAATGAACTTAATCAAAAAGGAAGGGAAAGATTGATTGAAGCTTTTGAAAAAGTTAATAGAAAATTTAATGAAGTTTATACAAAACTTTTCAATGGTGGAAATGCCAAACTAGAATTGGTGGACTCTGATGATCCACTTGAAGCAGGTTTAGAAATGTTGGTTAGTCCTCCAGGAAAAAGACTTCAATCTATAACTTTGTTATCTGGAGGTGAGCAAGCATTGACTGCCCTCTCATTAATCTTTGCAGTATTTTTAACAAACCCTTCACCTATATGTGTATTGGATGAGGTTGATGCGCCGCTTGACGATGCTAACGTAACAAGATTTTGTAGTTTACTTGAGGAACTAATTAAAATCACCAACACCAAATTCATAATTGTAACTCATCATGCATTAACTATGTCAAAAATGAACAGACTATATGGGGTAACTATGCCTCAAAAAGGAATTAGTCAGCTTGTGGCTGTTGATTTACAAAAAGCAGAGAGTATGGTTGCTTAAACTATATAAATGCCAAAAGACCCTTTCAAAACTCGCTTAGAGATTGCAAAAAGCAAGATTTCAAAGAAAAATCTTTACAATAAGAAGAATGACCCCTCACCTATAGGAACTGCATTCAAATTAAGCACAGAACTTGTTTCTGCAGTAGCTGTGGGGACAATTATTGGGTTTATTTTTGACAAGACCTTTGGTACTAAACCTTGGTTTATATTAATATTTTTTTTTGTTGGTGTAGTTGCTGGAATAACCAATGTGA
Source organism: Candidatus Pelagibacter communis (assembly GCF_001180205.1). Classification (GTDB taxonomy): domain Bacteria; phylum Pseudomonadota; class Alphaproteobacteria; order Pelagibacterales; family Pelagibacteraceae; genus Pelagibacter; species Pelagibacter ubique_O. Next base: position 2,714 of record NZ_CVSU01000071.1, read on the forward strand.
TTAGATCTGCAAAAAAAATGCAAAAATAAATAAGTATTATGGCAGCAAATCCTATGTCCCAATTCGACGTTTATAGAATTGGACCTGAAATTAAAGTTGGAGCATTCGACATATCATTTACGAACGCAAGTTTGTTCATGATTTTAAGTACTGTATCTATTTTGTTAATCTTTAATTTAGGATCAAAAAAAAATTCAATACTACCAAACAAAATTCAATTATTAGCAGAACTTAGCTATACCTTTGTATCCAAAATGATTAGCGATACAGCTGGATCAAAAGCTAAACCATACTTTGCATTTATATTTTCTCTATTCATGTTTGTATTATTTTGTAACATGTTTGGAATGATACCTTATACTTTCACTGTAACCAGTCATATCATTGTAACATTTGTGCTCGCAGCATTTATATTTATTGGAGTGACTGTAATTGGGTTTATTAAACATGGATTTGGATATTTAAAATTATTTGTTCCAAGTGGAGTGCCTGCAGTATTACTCCCTTTAATTGTTATTATAGAAATAATTTCTTATTTAAGTAGACCTATAAGTTTATCAGTTAGATTATTTGCCAATATGATGGCTGGTCATACAATGATGAAAGTTTTCGGAGGCTTTGTAATAAGCCTTGGAATAGTTGGTGGGTGGCTTCCACTAAGTTTTTCGGTTGCGTTAACTGGTTTGGAGATCTTAGTTGCTTTTCTTCAAGCTTATGTTTTTGCAATCTTAACCTGCATCTATTTAAATGATGCATTAAATTTACACCATTAATAACAGAGGAGGATATAATGGAATTAGAAGCAGCAAAAATGATCGGAGCAGGTTTAGCAGCAATTGCTTTAGCTGGAGCCGGTGTTGGTATCGGAATAATTTTTGGAAATTATTTGTCTGGTGCAATGAGAAATCCATCTGCAGCACAAAAACAATTTCCTAACTTGCTTTTAGGTTTCGCACTTGCAGAAGCTACAGGATTATTCGGATTAGTAGTTGCGTTAATCATTCTCTTTGCGTTTTAAATTGATGGTTAAAAAAATATATTTTCAGTCAATATTTTTTAGCTTCTTTTTTATTAAAGAAGCTTTTGCAGCTGAAAGTGGAGGTATGCCTCAATTAAATCCAGAGTTTTGGGTTTCTCAAATTTTTTGGCTAATACTCACTTTTGGTATTATGTATTTAGTTTTATCTAAATTAATACTACCAAAAATTAGTAACAACTTAGAATCGAGAAAATCTCAAATATTAGAAAATATTGAGGCTGCTGAGAAACAAAGAGAAGATAGTGATGCAAAACTAAAAGAATACGATGAAATTATATCTAAAAGCAAAGATGAGGCTAATAGTATTTTCAATCAAGCTAGAGAAAAAGCACTAAAAGATATTGGTGCAAAAAGAGAAGTGCTTGATAAGCAAATTGATAGTGAAATTGCTGAGGCTGAAAAAGAAATAGATGCATTAAGAAAAAATGCGCCAGATAAAATAAATAAAATTGCTATTGAGACTTCATCTGAGTTATTGCAAAAACTAATTGGAGCTGAAGTAAATAATAGTAGTATATCTGCAATTGTTGACGATCTATCTAAAAGAAATGGAGATAAATACTATGGCAATTGATGCAACATTTTGGGTAGCCATATCATTTATTATTTTTTTTGGAGCGTTAATTTATCTTAAAATTCCTCAAAAAATTTCTGAAATGTTAGATAAAATGATATCTGACATTAAAAATGAAATTGATGAAAGTGAAAAATTAAGAACTGAGGCAAAAACACTATTAGATAACTCACAAAAAAAATTAGATACAGCTCAGTCTGTTAGCAACGAAATTCTTGAGAACGCCAAAAAAGATGCAGATAGATTAATAATTGAGATGAATGATAAGTTTCATAAATCATCAGAAATTAAAAAAAATATAGCTGAAAATAAAATAAGTCAGATGAAAGAAGCAGCTTTAAAAGAAATTAAGGACGCATCAATAAAAATTGCCGTCGACTCAGTTAAAAAAATAATAACTACATCTGTAGACAAGTCAAAATTAGATGCTGTGTTTCAAAAAAATTTAGATGAAACTAAAGCAGAGTTAAAAAAAATTAACTCATAATACACTTACAATTTTTCAAAAAAGCTATAAATTATTAAAATGAACTCTATAGTCATTGGATCAGGATTTGGTGGGATAGCAGCAGCGCTAAGACTTAAGGCAAAAGGACATAACGTAAAATTAATAGAGAAACATCCAGATCTAGGTGGAAGAGCAAGAGTTTTTAAAAAAAACGGATTTATATATGATGCTGGACCAACAGTAATTACTGCACCCTACTTAATTAATGAATTGTTCGAGTTATTCAATAAAGATCCAAAAAATTATATAGAACTAACTCCACTTAAAATTTGGTACCAGTTTATTTTTGAGGACAAAACTAAATTTAACTATTCAGGCGACGAAATAGAGATGAAAAACCAAATTGAGAAACTTAGTAAAGAAGATGTAAATGGATACGAAAAATTAGTTAATTTTACAAAAAAAATCTTTGATAAAGGTTTTTTAGAACTTGCAGATGTACCATTTGATAAACCTTTCGTAATGATGCAACAATTGCCTGCTCTGTTAAAACTTAAAAGTTATAAATCAGTTTACTCACTTGTTTCATCTTATATAAAAAATGAAAAATTAAGAAGAATGCTTAGCATGCATCCTTTACTAGTTGGTGGAAACCCTTTTACCACCACTTCTATTTATGGATTAATTCTTTATTTAGAAAAAAAATGGGGAATACATTATTCAGTTGGAGGAACAGGAAATATAATTAAAGGTTTTGAAAAATTAATGAATGAGGTTGGTATTGAAATAATAAAAAACAGTGAAGTAACAGAAATTATATCAAAAAATAATAAAATAAGTGGTGTAAAATTAAATAATGAAAATGAAATTGGTGCAGATAATGTTGTTTGTAATGCAGATCCACCTGCATTTTATGAGAAGATGTTAAGCAAAAGCAACGAAAATTCCATGTTGTTTAATTGGAAAAAAAATCGAATGGAATATTCTATGGGTTTATTTGTTTACTATTTTGGAACAAAAAAAATTTATGACAATGTTGAACATCATACAATAAAGTTTGGAAACAAGTATAAAGAGCATCTTGATGACATATTTGATAAGAAAAAATTAAATAACGATATTAGCTATTATCTTCACAGACCTACAGCGACTGATAAAACTATGGCCCCAGAAGGAAATGATTGTTTTTATGTGTTAGTACCTGTTCCTAACAATCAGTCAAAAATAAATTGGGAAACTGAAGGTGAGAAAATGAAAAATCTTGTAATTGAAAAAATGGAAAAAGACTTAATGCCGGATCTTAAGAATAATATAGTTGAGGACTTTTATCTAACACCTGATTACTTTGAGAAAGAATTAAATACAAAATTTGGATCAGGGTTTTCAATTCAACCTAAATTTACACAATCCGCATACTTTAGATTTCATAATAAATCTGAAATATATGATGGTTTATACTTTGTTGGTGCAGGCACACATCCAGGGGCTGGCGTACCAGGTGTTCTCTCTTCAGCAAAAGTTTTAGATAAATTATTTTAATGTTAACAAAGAATTATTTAGCTATTTACGCAAAATCTTTTAACTGGGCAGGTTTTTTTTTACCAAAAAAAACCTATGAAAAATGCTCTGCGCTTTATGATTTTTGTAGAGAAGCAGATAATATTGCTGATGATGAAAACAATATTGAAATAAAAAAAGATAATTTTATTAAATTTCAAAAGAATTTTGTAAACAAAAATTACGATGATCCAGTCATTAAAAACATGTGGGATCTTATTAATGAATTCAATATTTCAACTAAAATTGTAGACGATTTATTTGAGGGTATTAATTCTGATATAAAAGAAAATGTTAAACTTAAATCAAAAAAAGAATTATTAATATATTCATACAGGGTGGCTGGAACAGTTGGATTGATGATGGCTAAGATATTGAATGTTCACAAAGAACAATCTCTAAAATCAGCTATTGATCTTGGGATTGCTATGCAATTAACAAATATTTCTAGAGATGTTATGGAAGATAAAAAAAATAATAGATTTTATATCAATGAAAGTTTTGAGGACATAAAGAATACAATCAAGCTTTCAGAGCAGTTTTATAAAAACTCATTTTACTCAATTAAAGAAATACCATTAAGTTTCAGATTTTCTATTTTAGTAGCAAGAAGAGTTTATAGAAAAATAGGATATAAAATTTTAAACAAACAAAACATAGAAAATTATAAAAAGTCAGGAAAAATTTATGTTTCAAATATTGAAAAAATTATTGAAACTTTTTTATCTATTTTTGACTTAATTAAGTTATCACTTATTAGTAAAAACGATGATAATATTAATCATGATCATAATTTAATTAATGAAGATATAAATTTAAATGAAAGAATTTGATTACATAATTATAGGGGGAGGTTGCGCAGGTCTTTCATTAGCATATGAGCTGGAAGTTTATGAAAAATTAAAAGATAAAACTTTAGCAATTATTGAACCAAGAGAAGATTATAAAAGAGATAAAACCTGGTCATTTTGGAAGGTTTTTTCCCATAATTTTGATGACTGTGTCAAAAAAAGTTGGAATAATTTTACAATAAATACACCCAACAATACAAAATATGTAGATTGTGAAACTACACCATATCAAACAATTGATAGTGGTATGTTCTACGAAAAAATACTTTCAAAACTTAAATTAAATAAAAATATTCAGTTTTTTAAAAGTATTGATGAAATAGATAGATCAAATTCAGTAGTTTTTAATAGTGTACCTAATTTTGAGAATAAACAGAGTGAGTTATGGCAACACTTTTGTGGAGTTGAAATAGAAACAGATAAAGACTTTTTTGATGACGAAATATTCAATTTGATGGACTTTGCTTGTGATCAAAGAAACAAAGTTCATTTTTTTTATACGCTACCATATACTAAAAGAAATGCATTAGTTGAAACTACTTGGATATCTGAACTAAATGACGAAAAACTCAAAGATTATGACGAACAAATTGATGATTATTTAAGCAAACATTTAAATATCAGAAACTGTAAAATTAATTTCAAAGAAACTGGAGCAATCCCACTTTTTAGACAAAAAAATGTAAGTAAATCAAATGAAATTTACATAGGCTCTGCAGGAGGCATGACTAGATTAAGTACGGGTTATACGTTCCTAAATATTCAAGAACAGAGCAGATATATAAGAGAAAATATAGAAAATATTAAAAATGTAAATTTATTTAAAATTAATTCAAAATATGATTTTTTAGATAAAATCTTATTAAGAGTTTTAAAAAATAATTCCAATGAAATGGGAAATATATTTTTCAAAGTTTTTAATTCAAAACCTAAAACAGCTATCAATTTTTTATCAAATAAAAGCAGTTTTTTTGAAGATTTAGAGGTAATTCTAAAAATGCCAAAATGGAAATTTTTAAAAGAATTAATTTAAAATGATCAATAAAATAAAAAAAATAAATCTAAATCATTCATTTATTTTTTTCTTTGTTGTAAACATTTTTTGTATTTTACTGTTCAAGTTTAATAATTTAAATATTTCTTCAATTTTGTGTTTACTTTTAATTTTAATTATAGGTGTTTCCCATGGGTCTTTAGATCATATTAAAGGAAAAAAACTGCTTAAATTGTTTAACATAAAATCAAGTTATATATTCTACATTATCTATATTTTAATTTCGGCATTAGTTATCGTAACTTGGATATTGTTACCATCCATAACTTTAATTATTTTTTTAATGATCGCTTCCTACCACTTTGGAAAAGAGGATACACAATTTTTGATTAATGATAGATCTTATTTCACTCAAATACTTTATTTTTTTAAGGGATTTTTAGTTATACTTGCTCCTTTGTATTTTCATTTTCAGGAAACAATAGCAATTTTCAAATTATTATTAATCGATAGTGAGGCATTTTATTCAAGTTTAAATTTTATTGAGACAAATAATGTAATTCAAATAGGAATATTCTGTAGCACCCTGTCTAGTATTTTTCTTTTCCTAAAGAATTTTGAAATCAAAAAATTTGTAGTTTTTTTAGATTATTTTTCTATTTTAATATTAAATTACTATTTATCTCCATTAATAGCTTTTACTGTTTATTTCTGTTTTTTACACTCGATTAGACATTCAATTTCACTAGCTATTGATCTTGATCCAAATAGTTTAGTTAATGGATTTAGATTGTTTGTTAAAAAAGCTTTACCGTTAACAATTTTGACAGCTATTTTTTCTTTTATTGCTCTATATCTGCTTGAAAATTCATACAATTTGGATAGTGCAATTTTAAAAATAATATTTATAGGTTTGGCGTCTTTAACCTTTCCACATATATTGCTGGAATATTTTCTAGAAAAAAATGAAAAATAAAGAATTAAAAATATTATTATCTGCGCCCCGTGGATTTTGTGCCGGGGTAGAAAGAGCAATTGAAATAGTTGAAAAATCTATACAAAAATTTGGAGCTCCAGTTTATGTGCGTCATGAAATAGTCCATAACAAGTATGTTGTAGATGATTTAAAAAATAAAGGGGCAATATTTGTCGAAGAGCTGGAGGAGATAAAAGATAAATCAAGACCAGTAATTTTTTCAGCACATGGTGTTCCAAAAAAAATACCTGAAGATGCAAAAAATTATAAAATGACTTATGTGGATGCCACATGTCCACTTGTTTCTAAGGTTCATAGAGAAGCAGAAAATCTTAATAAAGCTGGGTACCATATAATTTTAATTGGTCATGAAAATCATCCAGAAGTAATTGGAACTATGGGTCAATTAAATAAAGGTTCTATAGATCTAATCCAAAATGAGGAAGATGCTACAAACTATCAAAATAAACTAAACAAAAAATTGGCATATATCACTCAGACTACTTTGTCAGTTGATGATACAAAAGAAATAATCAAAATTTTAAAAACCAATTTTCCTAATTTAAAAGAACCAATGAAAGAAGATATTTGTTATGCAACTACTAACCGTCAAATGGCAGTAAAAAATATTGCAAAAAATTGTGATATGTTTTTTGTTATTGGAAGTAGAAACTCTTCAAATTCTGTTAGACTAGTTGAAGTGGCAAAAAAATCAGGGTGTGAAAATTCACAACTTATTCATTCAGAAAGCTCAATACCATTTGATCAAATAGAAAATTGCAATACTATAGGTATATCTTCAGGAGCATCTGCGCCAGAAATATTGGTTAAGAATTTTATTAATGATTTAAAAAATAAATTTTCTATAAGTATTGATGAAGTTGAAATAATTAAAGAAGATGTAGTATTTAAAGCTCCCAAAAAATTAAATTAAAATGGCTGTCTATACAAAAATAAATCAAAAAGAAATTAATATTATAAATAAAAATTTTAATATTGATAAAATAATAAGTTTTAAAGGTATCAAACAAGGAATAGAGAACACAAACTATCTTCTTAAATCAAAAAAGAAAAAATACATTTTAACTATATTTGAAAAAAGAGTTTTACAAAAAGAAATACCTTTTTTTATGAAATTAATGGATAATTTAAATAATTCAAAAATAAATTGTCCTAAGCCTCTGAAAACTAAAAATAATAAGTATCTTATTAAATTAAAAAATAAAACCGCATGTATTGTATCATTCTTAGAAGGTAAAGATAAAAAAATATTAAATATAAATGATTGTTATACAGTTGGTAAAACAATTGCTCGAATGCATGTGGCCACAAATACAATGAAGCTTAATAGAAAAAATTCGATGGGTATTAAGAATTTAAAACCTTTGTTGGAAAATATTAAATTTAAGTCAAAAAAGTTTTCAAATTTAAAAGTATTCTTAAACAATAACCTAAAACATATTAATAGATATTGGCCTAAAAAATTGCCCAAAGGTATTATCCATGGTGACTTATTTATAGATAATATCTTCTTCAAAAAAAATAAACTTTCTGGAATTATTGATTTCTACTTTGCTGCTAATGATTATTTTATGTATGAAATTGCTATATGCATCAATGCTCTTTGTTTTGATTATAAAAAGAGAAAATTCCGTTTAAATAATAAAAAAATTAAAAATTTAATCAAAGGGTATGAAAGTGTTAAAAAAATTTCAATGAAAGAAAAAAAATCTATAAATATTTTGTGTAGAGGTGCAGCATTAAGATATTTATTAACAAGATTGTATGACTACTCAAATACACCAAAAACAGCATTGATTAAAATTAAAGACCCTAATGAATATTATCAAAAATTACTTTCTCACAATAATTTAAGTTCATTTAAAGATTATTTAAATTAATGATTACAATTTATACAGACGGTTCTTGTTTAACAAATCCAGGTAATGGTGGATGGGCTGCAATTATAAATGATGGAAAAGAAATAAAAAAAATTAGTGGTAACGAAAAAAATACAACAAATAATAGAATGGAGTTGTTAGCCCCAATTAATGCATTGAAAGATATGAAGCCTGGTATTGAAATAAAAATATATACGGACTCACAATATGTAAAAAATGGAATAACTGAATGGATTAATACTTGGTTAGCTAATAATTGGAAAACCACAAAAAAAGAAGATGTTAAAAATAAAGATTTATGGATTGATCTATATAATTTAAATAAATCGCTTAATATTCAATGGAATTGGGTTAAAGCTCATGATGGAAACCCTTTAAATGAAGAGGTGGACTATCTAGCTAAAAAAGCAGCAAATTTAGATTAATTTTAAAAAATTTTGAGCTGCTGAAATTTCACAAGCGGCAGTATCTTCTTCTGCTTGTATTTTCTTTACAACATTGTCGTCAATTAACATTGTATATCTTGCTGACCTCATTCCCTGACCCCGATCGTGTCTATCTATTTCTGCTCCAATTAATTTGGTAAATTCACAATATGGGTCTGCGGCCATAAATATTTTATCTTCAACTTTTTGACTATCACCCCATGCTTTCATCACATTTGGATCATTAACTGAAACACAAATAATTTTTGTAACCCCTTTATTCTTTGCTTCCTCGTAATTATTAACATACCCTGGAAGATGTTTTGCGGAACAAACTTTTGTAAATGCTCCAGGAACACCAATCACAATTGTTTTATGATTTTTAAAAACTTCTGCTGTAGTTATTTTTTTTGCTGCTCCACTTGAGTCTAAATAATAAAATTCTGAATTTGGAAGTTGTTCCCCTTCTTTAATTTTCATTTTGTTTTACCTTTGATGTAGTTTTTAATTTTTTCTAAATTATTTTCAACTATATCATATTCTTCTTTTTCATTCAAAATAAACTCAAGTTCTTTTGGTAAATCAGATTTTAAATTAATAGCTTTGGTAACAGCATCAGGAAATTTACATGGATGTGCAGTTGCTAGTACAATATTATTTCCTTTTAAGTTATGTTTGTCGTAAGCACCATATCCAATTGCTGTGTGTGGATCTAAAACTACAGAAAATTTTTCATACACATTTTTAATAACCTCCAAAGTCTCATTTTCACTCAGACTAGCTGATAAAAAATTTTCTCTAATTTTATTTAATTTATCATCACCAATTAAATATTTTCCATTGTCTCTAATATTTTTCATATCTAATATAGTCTGTTTATCATTCTCATTATTAAGATCGAATATAAGTCTCTCGAAATTACTAGCTATTTGGATATCCATACTAGGAGAAATGGTTTCTGAAACCTTTTCTGCTTCATAACTACCTTTTGATATTGCTCTGTGTAAAATGTCGTTTTGATTAGTTGCAACAATCAATTTATTTATAGGCAAGCCCATTTTTTTGGCTAAATATCCAGCATAGACATCTCCAAAATTTCCTGTTGGTACTGAAAAATTTGTTGGTTCACCTGTATTTTCAACCAATGAATAACTATAAAAATAATAAACACTTTGAGCGATAATCCTTGCCCAATTAATTGAGTTCACCCCTGACATTTTGATATCATTTGAAAACTGCTTATCTGCAAACATAGATTTAACTAGGTTTTGGCAATCATCAAAATTTCCCTTTATAGCTATGTTAAATACATTTTCATTTTTACCTGTTGTCATCAATTTTCTTTGCACTGGTGAAACACGATTATCTGGGTGAAGCACAAAAATATTAACATTTTTTTTACCTTTAATTGCATCAATTGCTGCAGCACCAGTATCTCCAGATGTGGCAACAACAATATTAATTTTTTGATTTTCATTGTTTAGGTAATATTCGTAAAAGTTACCTAAAAGTTGCATTGCAACGTCTTTAAAAGCTAAAGTCGGACCATGAAATAATTCTAATATTATTTTGTCTCCAAGCTTTATGAAATCTACAACATTATCCTTTCTAAATGTGGAGTAAGATTTATCAATAATTTTACCCAATTCAGCTTCAGACATAAAATTACCAATGAATGGATAAACAATTTTTTTTGCTAACTCTGAATAACTAAGTGTTTTTAAATCTCTAATTTCATTTTCTCCATATTTCACTAATGTTTCTGGAATAAATAAACCTCCATCTTCGGCAAGACCTTTGATAAAAACGTCTTTAAATTCAAAGGTTTTTGATGTGTCTCTTGTACTTACGTATCTCATTTAATAATTTTTTTTCCTAAAATATAAATATATTAAAAGGATTGAAATCGCCATAGAAAACCAAGTAATTGCGTACTTCTTATGATTATTTGAAATTTTAGCAGTAATCACTCTTGGTTTTGGAATTTTATAATTACCGTTTAAATAAATGACATACTCTGAAAAATTTCTTCCAGTAAATTTTGAAACATCTTCTCTATTCAAAGTAAACCAATAATTTTTCTCAATATCATTTTCTGGCTTGAATGTGCTTGGTTTAGTTTGCAGCATAAGAGTGCCGACTATTTGATTTTGATCAACTAAGTTTATTTCAGGTAGGTCTTTTTTTTCAAAAGGTATCCATCCCCTATTCATTAAGTAATTTTCTTCACCAATTTTTATTGGATTAATTACCTCAAATCCAGGTTTCCCTGCATCATTTAAATTGTACAAGTAAATTTGTTTATCAAAATCAATATCTCCACTTGTTTTAATTCTAAGATAGTTTTTTTTTTCAATGTTGGATAATTCCACAGGGTCGTTTTTCAAAGAATTTTCTATTTGCTCAATTAGCTCTAATTTCCAATTTAATCTATAAATTTGCCAAAACCCTAGGGAGAGAAGAGTTAAAATAATAAAATAAACGAAAACTGAAAATAGTAATTTATTCTTCAAGGATAAATATTAACTTCCCCAAATATAAATTGCAGCAAATAAAAATAACCACACTACGTCAACGAAATGCCAGTACCAAGCAGCTGCTTCAAATCCGAAGTGATGATCTTTAGTGAAATGACCAAGTCTTCCTCTCCACAAACATACTGCTAAAAATATCGTTCCAATTATGACATGAAAACCATGAAAACCTGTTGCCATATAAAATACAGCTCCATAAATATGGCCTGAATAAGTAAAAGTAGCGTGATGGTATTCGTATGCTTGCAATAAAGTAAAAAAGAATCCAAGAATAACAGTTAGTGTTAATCCCTGTATAAATCCTTTTCTATCATCTTCTAATAAAGCGTGATGAGCCCAAGTAACAGTTGTTCCTGATAATAATAAAACTAGAGTATTTATTAATGGAATGTCCCAAGGATCAAATGTTTCAATATCTTTTGGTGGCCATACATTTCCAACAAATTCATTTGGAAACAAGCTTATGTCAAAGTAAGCCCAGAACCATGCAACAAAGAACATTACCTCTGAAGCAATAAATAAAGTCATTCCATATCTGTGATGAATTTGAACAACAGGAGTATGATGACCTTGATGTTCAGCTTCGATTACTACATCTCTAAACCACATATATGCACCATAAATTAATAAAGCTAAACCAAGATACATGCCCCATGAAATTCCGTTATGCATATAAAAAATTGCACCTATTGCTAATACTAAGCATGCAAAAGATGTATAGATTGGCCAAGGACTTGGATCAACTAAGTGGTAATCGTGTTTTTTTTCTGCTGACATTTTTCGTGATTATGATTGTTTATAGTAATCTGTCGAGAAAAAAGTGTACGACATAGTTACATCTTGTAGATTTTTTGTAGTTGGATCTTTCACAAGATCAGGGTCTAAATAAAAAGTCATTACGTAAGTTGCCTTCTCTCCTGCCTTCAACTCTTGTTTTTCAAAACAAAAACATCCTAATTTACTGTAATATTTGCCAAAACTTGCTGGTGAAACATTAAAACTAGCTACACCATGAGTCGTTTCGTTTCCTAAATTCTCAACTTCAAATTCAATTCTGTTGACCTGGCCAACCTTCACATCAATAACGTTTGATTTTGCTTTGAAATTCCAATCAAGATTATTCACATTTGTATCAAACCTCACACTTACAACCTTATCTAACACTATTTTTGGAGCTTCTTTTGAAACCTGGGTTGTTCCTCCAAAACCAGTAACTCTACAGAATAAATCATACAAAGGCACTGCTGCAAAAGACAATCCTAACATAAGGATAAAAATCCCAGCTAAAAGTAAAGGAGTTAATGTTTTGCCTTTAATCATATCTGTCTATCAAATACTCCAACGTTGTATAAAGTAAAAATAAATAAAAATACCATAAATGCTAAAATTGCTACAGCAGTGATAATATTTTTTTTCTTTGTTTTTTCGTCAGGTGTTATCATAAAATTTTATCAATTAAAAAAAGAACAAAAATTAAAAATAAATACAAAATTGAATATCCAAAAATAGATTTTGCTTTTTTTGCAT
>NZ_CVSU01000072.1 GCF_001180205.1 Candidatus Pelagibacter communis
TATCTCCTTATTGATTGATAAAGAAAGCTCCCCTAGGAGGAGGGGCTTTCTCTTAATATTTTTCTGAATGATTATAACATATTCTATGTAAACTTCAACTATGCTGAAGAACACCTATCTAATTCTATATTCAGTACATTTATTTATAGGTAGCAGTGATATATCAATTTTAGAAAAGTATCTTGGAGTATATTCTTTTGCCAGCTTTTGATATTGTATGCAGATATGAAATTCAGGAAATTGAAAATACCGTTAATATGGTTAAACGGGATATTACAAATAGATATGATTTTAAAGGCACTAGTACGAAAATTATTTTAGATAAAAAAAATGCAATTATTAAAATTGAATCAGATTCTGAAATGCAGCTAGGTTCTATTAGAGATATGTTAGAAAAGCGTGCTATTGGAAGAAAGGTAGCGCTAAAAACATTCATTATTCATGATATTGAAAAAGGATCAGGTATGTCAGTAAAACAGAAGATTGAGCTTAGAGAAGGTATTTCCAGGGATAATGCAAAACGAATTAACAAACTAATTAAAGATTATAAAATTA
>NZ_CVSU01000073.1 GCF_001180205.1 Candidatus Pelagibacter communis
ATTTTTATTTTTACTTTCGATAATTGATCTGACAACCATACGACCAATCCGCCCCATTCCATTAATTCCAATTTTAATTGTCATTTAATTTTTTAATAATTTTTTAGTAATATTTTTAATGTTTGTACTCTCTAGTCCAAAATATTTATAAATATCTTTATAGGGTGCACTTTTACCGAATTCATCAATTCCAAAAGAAATTCCGTTATCACCTATATATTTTTTCCAACAATCACTTGATCCAGCTTCAATAGATATTTTAAATTTTGTTTCTTTTAATATTTTATCTTTATAAGTTTTTGACTGTAATTCGAAAAGATCCATACAAGGCATTGATATAACTTTGGAGTATATTTTATCTTTGGCCAATTTATGGCTAACCTCTATTGCTAGATTAACTTCAGACCCACTTGCTAATATTGTTAGATTAACTTTTTTATTTGTTCTTAAAACCTCATAAGCACCTAATGAGCATAAGTTTTTATTTGGATATGTTTTTCTTATTGGATTTAAATTTTGTCTTGTTAAAGATAGCACGCTAGGTGTTTTTGAGCTTTTTAAGGAGTGTTCCCAACATTCGATAGTTTCAATTCTATCTGCAGGTCTGAATACATTTAGGTTAGGTATAGCACGTAAACCCGAAAGCTGTTCTATAGGTTGATGGGTAGGGCCATCTTCTCCGAGCCCAATAGAGTCATGAGTCATTACATAAATGACTCTTTTTTTCATTAAGGCAGACAATCTGATCGAAGGTTTGCAATAATCAGAAAATATTAAAAAAGTACCCCCATAAGGAATTAGATTACTGTGAAGTGCGATACCATTCATAACCCCGCTCATAGCGTGTTCTCTAACCCCGTAGTGTATGTAGTCACCAGTAAAATCTCCAGGTTTAATTATTTTATGGTTTTTAGTTTTTGTATTATTTGATCCTGCTAAATCAGCAGAGCCACCAATTAAATTATTTTTTTGTTTCGTTAATGCATTCAATGTCATTTCTGAACATTTTCTAGTGGCTAAACTTTTTGGTTCCTTTATTGCATTCTTTTTTTCTTTCTTAAGCACCGTAGTAAAGTTATTTTTTAAAGTTTGATTAAATTTTATTTTTTTTCTTCTTAAAGCTTTGTTCCATTTTTTTTCTAAAACTTCACCTCTTTGGCCAATTTTTCTCCATTCATTTAAAATTTTATTTGGGATTTCAAAAGGTTTGATTTTCCAATTTAAGGCTTTTCTCACAAGCTTGATTTCATCTACTCCCAATGGACTTCCATGAGATGACGCTTTTCCTGATTTATTCGGTGAACCATATCCAATCTTTGTTTTACAAGAAATCACAGTAGGTTTTTTAGCTTTTTGAACTTTTTTTAGTGCTTTAAAAATTTCTTTTTCATTATGACCGTTGATAGAAATATAATCCCAACCATATCCTTCAAATCTTTTTTTAAAATTATCTGAAACCGCGAGATTTGTTGGACCGTCAATTGAAATTGAGTTGTTATCAAATAGCATAACCAAATTTTTAAGTTTTAAATGTCCCGCTAAACTCATCGCTTCATGACTTATTCCTTCCATTAAGCATCCATCTCCAGCTAAAACATAAGTTTTGTGATTAATTAAATCTTTACCTAATTTATTTTTTAAAATTTCTTCAGCTATTGCAAAACCAACTGCATTAGATATACCTTGTCCAAGAGGACCTGTTGTAGTTTCAATACCTGTTTTAGGGTGATATTCAGGATGTCCAGCACAAATAGAATTAAGCTGCCTAAATTTTTTAATATTATTAATTGATATGCTTTTATATCCAGTTAGGTAAAGCAAAGAATATAAAAGCATAGAACCATGACCAGCAGACAAAATAAATCTATCTCTATTCAACCAATCTGGATTCTTTGGATTAAATCTTAAAAAATTTTTGAATAACACTGTTGCAACATCTGCCATGCCCATTGGCATTCCAGGGTGACCTGAATTTGCTTTTTGAACAGCATCAATTGATAAAAATCTGATGCAATTAGCTAAATCATTGTGTAGTTTGCTCAAAATTATCCTGACTAGACTAAGAAGAATCTATTTAATAATATAAACATATATATATGAATTCTATAAACGAAAAAGAAAAAAAATTAAATATTGCATTAGAGGAATTAAAAAATTTAGATCTAACAAATCCTGAATTACAAAAAAATATCAAAAATTTAAGCACAAAACAAAATCAATTAGAAATTGAAAAAATACAGATTGAAGAAAAATATAAAACGTTACTCGAGGAACATGAAAATCTATCAAAAAAACTTGAGGATTTAAAAAATAAAGAAAAGCTGGAAGAAAGAAAACAAATTGAATTTTCTGAAAAAATTGACGAACTTAATCAAGAAACTGACACACTATTGGATGAAATAGATAAATGGCAAATGTAAGTATAAAATTTAACAACAAAGAGTTTTTACTCGCTTGTGAAGATGGACAAGAGGAGCACCTAGAAGAATTGTTAATTCAGATTAACAAAAAGTTTAATAATTTAAAAAATGATTTGGGAAATCTAGGTGAAAATAAATTATTATTAATTACAGCTGTAAAAATAATGGATGAATATTACGAAACTAAGAAAAAAGTAGATCAAAAAAAAGAAGAATTAAACGATCTATCAAAAAAATTTAAAGAACTAAAATCTCTAATTTACGATTATAGGGATACAAAAGAATCTGAAATTGAAAAACTAAATATTGATCATGAAAATTTAAAACAAGAAATTGACAATAATCAAAAAAAATACGAAAATTTAATTGATGAAGCTGCTGATCAAATATCAAATTTTGTAAAAAAAGCAAAATTAGAAAACATTTCAAAGTAGGTCTGTGAGTAAATCTAAGCTAAGAAGTAAAATTTTAAATCTTAGAAAAAAAAATTCGAATAAAAAACTTAGTCTCAATCCTGACAGAATTTATCAATTTTTAAAAAAAAATAAGATTAATTTCAAAAATATAGGAGGGTATTACCCTTGTAATCATGAGATTGATGACTTGGATATGCTTTATTTTTTAAAAAACAAAAAGGCAAATATTTCCTTACCAATAATTAGAGAAAATAACCAAATGGATTTTTTTGAATGGACAAATAAAGATCCTTTAAAAATTAATAAGTATGGAATTGCTGAGCCAACTTTAGGAAAGAAAATTTACCCAGACATAATATTTGTTCCTTTAGTAGCTTATGATAATGATTTGAACAGATTAGGCTATGGCGGAGGATTTTATGATCGTTATTTAGAAAAAGTATCTAAATTTAAAATAATATTTAAAATTGGATTAGCATTTTCATACCAGGAGATAAAAAAAATACCTATCAACAAGTATGATAAGAAACTTGATTTAATAATAACCGAAAAAAAAATTATACAATGAGAATTTTATTTTTAGGAGATGTTGTTGGAATTTCAGGATGTTCTAAATTAAAAAGTAATTTATTAAATGAAATTGATAAAAACAAAATCGATTTTGTAATAGTAAACGGTGAAAATGCTGCAGTTCAAGGTGTGGGACTAACTAAAGAAATATGTAAGGATTTTTTTAATTGTGGAGTTGATGTTATCACAACCGGCAATCATGTTTGGGATCAAAAAGAAATTATGGAATTTATTGATAAAGAGGAAAGATTATTAAGACCTAAAAATTTATTTGAACCTGCACCAGGAAAAGGTTTTCAGATTTATAAAACAAAGAATGATATAAAAATTGGAGTTCTTAATTTGATGGGCAATGTTTTTATGAAGAAGTGTGAAGATGTTTTTGATGCCTCTCAAAAATTTTTAAAAGAAAATGAAATGAAAAAAGATTTTGATTTACTTGTAGTTGATTTCCATGGTGAAATTACTAGCGAAAAAAATGCTATAGGACATCTATTTGATGGAAAGGCAACTCTCGTGGTTGGAACCCATACTCATATTCCAACAAATGATGCCAGAATACTTAATAATGGCACTGGATATCAAACCGATGCAGGTATGTGTGGGGATTATGATTCAGTGATTGGAATGAATAAAGAAAATTCCTTGAATAGATTTTTAAAAAAGAATTCAGTGAAACACTTTCCTGCCAATGGAGATGCTACTTTATGTGGTGTTATAGTAGATTGTGATATAAAAACAGGTTTAGCATTAGACATCAAAAGCTATGTATACGGAAATCAACTAAAAAATATTTAAAAATTATGGCAGGACATTCTCATTGGGCAGGAATAAAACATAAAAAAGGTAAGGCTGATAAACAAAGATCAAAGATATTTTCAAAATTATCTAAAGAGATTACTGTTGCCGCAAAACTTGGTGATAAAGATCCGGCAATGAATCCCAGATTAAGATCTGCAGTACAGGCTGCTAGATCTGCAAATATGCCTAAAGACAATATTGAAAGAGCAATAGATAAATCTTCTATAGCCACAGGAGCAAATTTTGAAAATTTAAGATACGAGGGGTTTGGACCAGAAAAGATTGCTGTTATAGTTGAAACTTTAACAGATAACAAAAATAGGACCGCATCAAATATTAGAACTATTTTTCAAAAAAGTGGTGGGAGCTTAGGAACTCAAGGTTCAGCATCTCACAATTTTCAACAATTGGGTATAATCAAAATTGATAAAAAAGAGATATCTGATGAAAAAATTTTAGATTTAGCGATTGAGTCAGGAGCTGATGAATGTTTCTCTTATGAGGATTATCATGAGGTCCAGTGTCAAATGAGCGAAATATATAATATAAAAAAAAATCTTGAGAAAATTATTGTGAATTTTATTTCTACAGAAATTGAATGGGTTCCGTTAAATAGTGTTGAAGTAAATAAAGATAATAAAGATAGTGTAGTAGATTTTTTAGAAACTCTTGAGGAAGATGACGATGTTCAGAACGTTTATTCAAACGTTAATTTAGGTGGTATTTAATGATGATTATTGGAATTGATCCAGGCATCTCAGGTTCAATCTGTTTTTTTCAAGATGGTATAATAAAAGATGTAATTGAAATGCCAACCATGACAGATGGCAAGAAGAATAAAAGACAAGTAAATGGTGCTCAAATATTTAATGAAATTAGTGAAAGGATAAACAAATTTGATAAAAAAAATATAAAAGTTGTAATTGAGCAAGTTTCTGCAATGCCTGGACAAGGCGTTACTAGTATGTTTAATTTTGGTCAATCTTTTGGTATTTTAAAGGGCATATGTAGCGCAATGCATTTACCTGTTTATTATGTCAGGCCTGCTAAGTGGAAAAAATATTTTAACCTTATTAATTCAGAAAAAGATGCTAGCAGAACAAGAGCTATTGAAATTTTTCCATATTTTTCATCTCAATTATCAAAAAAAAAAGATAACAACAAGGCAGATGCTATTCTAATAGCTAGTTTTTTCCACGAAACTTATCAAAAAGAAGAATAATCAATTTAAATTAAAAGACAAAATCATGACACATTTACGTGTGATGAGTAAGCATGGAAGCAGATATAGCATCAAAAGCAGTTGAATTAGGAACAAATACCGATTTTTCATTATTCAGTTTATTTTTTAGAGCAGACATAATTGTTAAGTCTGTAATGATTATATTAATATTGTGCTCAATATACTCTTGGGCTGTAATTATTGAAAAGTTTCGATTATTTAAAAAAATAACTAAATCTTCAGAAGAATTTGAAGAAAAATTCTGGAATTCTAAATCTGCTGAAACTTTTTACAATAGTTTACCTAGTAAACTTGAGGATCCAATGTCACTTGTGTTTCAAGATGCAATGGAAGGATTGCTTAAAAAAAAATCAAGAACCAATATTAGTGAGAGAATGAGCTCATCTTTAGAAGCTGGAATTGAAAAACAAATGACAAAAATTGAAAAAGGTTTTACTTTTTTGGCAACAGTAGGCTCAACTGCACCATTTATTGGGTTGTTTGGAACTGTTTGGGGAATTATGAATTCTTTTCAATCTATAGCTATTTCAAGAAACACAAGTCTTGCGATAGTTGCGCCAGGAATAGCCGAAGCTTTATTTGCAACTGCACTTGGTCTATTGGCTGCAATACCAGCAGTAGTGGCATACAATAAATTTAATAATGATGCCAAAAAATATTCAGAAAAATTAGAAAATTTTTCAAAAAGATTTTTAACAATTATTTAGATGGCATTTAAATTAAATCGTTCTTCTAAAGAACCAATGAGTGAAATAAATGTTACTCCTTTTGTGGATGTAATGCTTGTATTGTTAATAATTTTTATGGTTACAGCACCGTTGTTAACTGTTGGCGTTCAAGTTGATTTACCAGAAAGTTCAGCAGACTCTTTGCCAGAAGAGACAGAACCTTTAACACTTTCAATAAATGCAAAAGGTGAAATTTTTATTCAAGAAGCAAAAGTTGAATACGATAATATTATTGCAAAGGTTTTAGCGGTTTCAAAAAATAGGACTGATACCAGAATTTATGTTAGAGGTGATAAAACTATAAATTATGGAAGAGTTTTAGAAATAATGGGATTACTGTCAGGATCTGGTTTTACTAAAGTAGCATTGATTTCAGAACCATATAAACAGAGGTAATTAAAGTGAATAGAAGTTTAATTATTTCTTCTGTTTTACATGCTTTGTTAATTTTCATTACAGCTATGAGCTTACCTTTTTTGGCAAAGAAACCACTTGATATTCCACCAATAGTATCAGTTGAGTTAATTCAAATAGCTGAAAAAACCAATATTCCATTTGCACCTAAGGCCAAAAAAATAATTGAGAAAGTAAAAGAGAAAGAAAAAAAACTTGTTTCAGAACAAGCTCCACCAAAAAAAGTAGAAAAAACGAAAACAAAAACTGTTCTGGCTCCTGATCAAAATAATAAAAAAATAGAGAATGAAACACCTGAGGCAATTCCACTTCCAGATAAAACTTTAAAAAAGGTTGAAACAAAAGAGGAAAAAAAACAAAATCCTGAAAAAGTAGATGATGAAGTTAAACAAGTATCAGAATTTGAAAAAAAAGATTTGTTTGATCCAAATAATATTGCTGCTTTAATTGATAAATCAAAAGAAGAGAGTGCAGAAGTTTTAAAAACAAATGATGACATTACTCAAGATCAAGAAAGAAATGTAGAGAACACAGGTCTTACACTAA
>NZ_CVSU01000074.1 GCF_001180205.1 Candidatus Pelagibacter communis
AAGCATTAAAAATACTCAAAATAGGTGGAAATGCAGTGGATGCTTCAATCGCTTCCTCGATTGTTTTATCTGTAGTAGAGCCTAATGCAACGAGTATTGGTGGCGACTGTTTTGCAATAGTTAAAATGGATAACAAGGATGCTGTGTCTTTTAATGGATCAGGTTTAGCGCCTGAAAAATTAAATTATAATTTTTTTAAGGATAGGAATATTGATAAAATTGGATTAACTAGTCCACATTCAGTCACAATTCCTGGTGCACTTAATGCTTGGGAAAAAATTCATAAGGAGTTTGGTAAGCTAGATTTTGAACAATTATTTTTAGGTGCAATTGATATAGCAAAGAATGGTCATAGAGTTACAAAAGTCGTATCAAATGCTTGGAAAAATAGTTTGAATAAAATCAATGGTAATGAAAATTCAAAAAAAATTTTTTTGAAAGATGGTCGTACTTATCAAGAAAATGAATTAATGAAAAATATTGCTTTAGGAGAAACACTTGAAGCAATTAGCAAAAAAGGAAGTAAGGAATTTTATGAAGGAGAAATTGCAAAAGATATAATTGAAACTTTAAATGAATTAGGTGGTGTACATACTTTTGAGGATTTTTCAAAACAGAGTACAATAAGATCAGATACAATCAAATCTAATTATAAGGGTGATTTTATTCATCAATGCCCTCCCAATGGTCCTGGTGTTACAGTATTGATTATGATGAAATTATTAGAAAAACTGAATATTCAAAATTATAAATTAAATAGTACAGAAAGATTCCATCTTGAAGCAGAAGTTACAAAACAAGCTTATAAAGTTAAAGAAACTATATTAGGTGATCCAAATTT
>NZ_CVSU01000075.1 GCF_001180205.1 Candidatus Pelagibacter communis
GTAGATTGGCTTTAGCTATGCGCTGGATTATTAGTTATTCTCAAGCGCGTAAAGGCCAGACTATGGCTGATCGTTTAGCTGCAGAACTAATTGCTGCTGCAAATAATGATGGATCTTCTGTTAAAAAGAAAGAAGATACACATAGAATGGCAGAGGCAAATAAGGCATTTTCACATTTTAGGTAGTTTATGAAAAATATCTCTCTCAAACATGTAAGAAATATTGGTATTATGGCACATATTGATGCAGGCAAGACTACGACCACTGAAAGAATTTTATATTACACGGGTCGAACGCATCGATTGGGCGAAGTTCATGATGGTGCTGCAACAATGGATTGGATGGATCAAGAGAAGGAGCGTGGCATAACTATTACCTCTGCTGCTACGACTGCTTTTTGGGAGGGTAACCGTATTAATATAATTGATACACCAGGCCATGTAGACTTTACTATTGAAGTTGAAAGATCACTAAGGGTTCTTGATGGAGCCATTGCTCTTTTTTGTGCAGTTGGCGGTGTGGAGCCTCAGTCTGAAACAGTGTGGCATCAAGCAGATAGGTATAATGTACCTAGAATTGCATTTATAAATAAAATGGATAGAGCGGGGGCTGATTTCTTTAATGTGCTTACAATGATTAAGGAACGGTTAAGTGCAAATCCGGTGCCAATAGTCCTGCCGATTGGATCAGGCGATATGTTTACTGGATTGATTGATTTGATTAAAATGGAAGCTATTTTATACACGGTTGATGACGGCTCTAATTTTGAATATGGTGAGATTCCTGATGATATGAAAAATGAGGCAAAAAAATGGCGCCAAAACTTATTTGAAGAGGTTGCTTCATATGATGAAGAATTAATGGAAAAATTTTTATCAGATAAACCGCTATTGCCTGAAGAAATAAAGAGTGCAGTGCGTAAAGCAACTATAGATGGATCAATGATTCCTACCTTATGTGGATCTGCATTTAAGAATAAAGGGGTTCAGAGAACGCTAGATGCTGTAATTGATTTTCTTCCTTCCCCTTTAGATATTGGTGCGGTTACAGGGTCTTCTGTGGAAGAGAATG
>NZ_CVSU01000076.1 GCF_001180205.1 Candidatus Pelagibacter communis
AAAGGAGGAGGCATATCAAATGACACTGATGTTGGCTACATTAGGATGTTATCACCAGGTACAAAAATTGAAGTTCAGGTTTGTTTTATAACACCATGTGCTGGAACGCGCTGCACATCTGATAATCATCTTTGTAGCGGAGATATTAATTTAAATTAGTTTTAAAAAATATATGAAAATAAAAAACTTTATTTTAATTAAATTTATTTTCATTTTTATTTTTTTAATAAATTCAAATGAAGCTAAAACTGAAGGTTGTGACACAACTGTTTCTAGTTCTTTAACTTCACAACTTGAGTGTACTGATGATGATACCTTAAACGTAACCATCAATGGGTCAGTTATCAAAACTGGTGCTGATACAATTCATGCAAAGAGTCATTCTAATGTAACAATAGATAATAAAGGAACTATTTCAGCTAGCACTAATCAAGCAATTAATATGCAGCATGCTGTAAATACTACAGTTACTAACTCTGGTACTATTGAAGCTACACTTAGAAACGCAATATTGATGGATGGTAATAATGCAGATAATAACACAATTAACAATAGTGGAACCTTAAAAGCTGGAAAGAAACAAGTGATACTTGCAACAAATTCAGAGAATACAACAATCATAAATTCAGGATCAATTGAAGCTACAAATTCAAGCAATCCAAATACAGGTGGAATAAATTATTATAATACTTCTGGTTCTGCCATTGATGGAGCAACCATTACTAATTCTGGAACTATCTTTGCTTATGGGACTGGCATAAGGTTTGGAACTTTAGGAATTGCAAGTAAAGCAGTTAACAATATGACAATTACTAATTCAGGAACAATCGAGGGAGGAACTGCTAGTATAGCAGTACATAATGCTAATGCTACTGGTACAAATATTATTACTAAAGACGAGGGTACTTATGTTGGAAAAATAATATTAAACGATTCTGCAACTACTTTTACTTTAGACTGCAGTATTTCAAAAGATCAAGATATTGAGTTAAATGATAAAACTAATATTTCAATAACAAATAATTTGTGTGGAAATGATACATATCAAATATTAGATTCGAATAAAAATTTAGACTCGGATAATTCTGAAGCTGATGGTTATCTTAGAATTTATGGAGAAGAATTAGATGTTGTTAGTAACAACAAAAAATATAGAACAGAAATCTTTAGCAATACTTTAAAAAATATTTTTAAGTCATTAAGTGATATAAAAGAAAAATCGACTTTTTACGCCCAGTCGAAAAGAAATAATATTTATCAAAATTCTACCAAGGGTGTTTCTGGTTATTTTTTAAAAAACGATTACGAGGAAGAAAAGACAAGATCTTTTTTAGCTTATTTTGAGCAAAACGCTAATTTTAATAGTAAAGAAAAAAGTAAAAGTGAAAACTTAGCCTTTGGTTATGATTTAAGCACAAATATAAATAATCTTTCAATCAAGCCATTGATTGGTATTTCTAGTAATAAAATTACTGATATTGAAACTGAGTCTAATCAAATAATAAGAAATAATTTTATAGGTCAGTTTTTTGCATTACATTCTAATTATAAATTAAAAAGAAAAATTCAAAATAATAATGATTTAACTTTAACAATAAATGGAGAGTACGGAGCGCATAGACTTCCAAAATACTTATCTAAATTTACTCATGGAGATTTATCTGTTGATGAGTCAGTAGATCAGGTTTTAGGTGCAGGTTTTGATGTTGAGTATTCAATAAAAAATAAAA
The DNA here is from genome assembly GCF_001180205.1 of Candidatus Pelagibacter communis. GTDB lineage: Bacteria > Pseudomonadota > Alphaproteobacteria > Pelagibacterales > Pelagibacteraceae > Pelagibacter > Pelagibacter ubique_O. The sequence goes on from NZ_CVSU01000076.1 coordinate 1,731, forward strand.
ACGGCTTTATTTTAAAACCTTATTTTGGTTTAGCCTTCAACAAAACTCTAAGTGGTAAAATTAAAATGAATGATATTAATGGGGCAGGATTAAAAGAGAATATATCGCAAGGTCACACAATGAATGGAGCTGTTACAAAAAAAATTGGATTTTCTTTGACTAAAAATACTGATGATATTGGTATAAGTTTAAATTTTGAACATAGTAATATGGATAAAATAATTAATAATAATTTAAATTTATCTATTAGTAAAAAACTTCAAAGAGTTGCTAAAAAAAGAGCAATGCAAAAAAAAGAAGATGAAAAGTTAGATCCTGAACTTGAAAGTTTATTTGATCAGCTTCAAGTTGTGAGAGAAAATGAAAGACTTGCATTGGTTGCTAACAAACTTAATCAAGAAAATCAGGCAATGAAAGAATTAATTATTCAATTGATCAAAGAAAATCAAAAAATAAAAACTGAAAATAAGTTATTAATTCAAAACATTAATTCAAATAATTAATTTGTATGAGGGAAAATAAAGGCTTTACTTTAATTGAGCTCCTAGTCGTAGTAGCTATCATTGGTATTCTAGCTGCAGTAGGGGTGGTTGCTTATAGTGGGTATACAAGTGGTGCCAAAACTTCAGCTTCAAAAACATGTTACAAGTCTACAGTTAATTATATTGAGAGCGAATTAACTTTATGTAGTTTAGGCAATTCTTCTGTAATGGATGGCGAGCTAAGTTGCTCTGGATACAATACAGCAACTGGTGCTTTTAATACTATGCAAGCACTTGCAAATGTAAGATCAATGAGAGGTTCTGTGACGCCTGGTGTTGATGAAGGTGTTTTGAAATCATTTAGAAACCCATTTGATACATCATTACCTTGTATTAGATCAAGAACAGGCTTTACCCCGGGTCAAGTAAGTATAAGTGTAAATGGTACAAAACTTCAAATTAGAGCATGTTTTAAAAAAAATTGTGCTGCAGGTGATACTGCAAGCAAAGATATTGATGTAAGTTTAAAATAATAATGAATAAAAAAGGCTTCACCCTAATAGAACTCCTAGTCGTAGTAGCAATCATTGGTATTCTAGCTGCAGTAGGGGTGGTTGCTTATAGTGGGTATACTGCAGGTGCCAAAGAACAAGTTTGCTTAGGTCATTATGCTCAGTTAAAAAAGAAAATAAATCAGAACTGGCTTATGTGCGATATTAACGGGGAAGTTCCATTAAAAGGTCAATTCACAAATGGTGTTGAGGGAACAGAGAGAAATGTTGCATGTACAAACTTTGGAACTATAGCAGGTGAGACTGTAAAAGATTTTACAAACTATGCAAAAAGCCCTTATGAAAATTTAAAAAGCAATTTAGATGTTTTATCATATATTGGTGATCCACCTAAAGACGGTCAATTTGCTTACTATCCTGAGACAGCAGGATTTAAACTAAGAGTAAGATGTAGAGGGAAAGTTACAACACATCAATGGCCAAAAGCCCAATATCCATAAAAATTATAAAACAAAAAAAGTATTAATTTAATATTTTCTAGAAATTATGTCTCCAAGAACTTCTGTAAGTACTTACTTCTCCAGAAGCTGCTTGTAGAGTTACTAAGTCTTTCTTAGACTGAGTTGACTGACCTGCAATGTTTGCAAATAATTTTCCAGCAAAGAATACAATTCTTGATAATACCCCCTGACCAACATAGAAACATTGATCAGATGTAGCTCTTTTCTTACCTAGTCTTGAAGAGAAGTTTGTTCCACATTCATCATCTGCTGCACAAATAAATGCATCTCCTAAACTACATTTATTAACTGATGATGAGGGTTGATAAATTGGAAAATAAGCTAATCCACTTGAAACAGATGGCTCCGCAGTCACTTTTTGATAATTAGGTAAAGTAATATACCAACCTAAATCTTTTGTTAATTCAGGACAGTTTGCACCTGTTGTATCGTTAGATGTGTTCTTACATTTAGTAAGATCAGCTGCTTTTTTTGGTTTACTCACTGCTCTATAGTTTGGATAATTTGGATCTGCAATTCCAAGCATTAAGTTTTGTGTACCTTTTGAGGCATCTCCAATTCTTTCATAATCACCTGTTCCTGCGTATAACCATAACGAATTAGTAGTTTGACCAACCGTTGCATCCATTGAATGATACATATATCTTCCATTTGTTGAATTTGATCCTGCTGTAAATAACGTAGTGCTATCATACATGTTAATTGCATTTCCTTGACCATCATCAGACATATTCGTTAAATTAAATTTAGTAATTTTTCCTTCTAAATCACTTAAGTAAACAAGTGCTCCTTTATAATTTACCCCTCTTGCAGTGTCTGGTGTAATAACTACTGGGGTTCCTGGAGTTGAGTTTACAATGTCATTTGTTGTTAAATCCTCAATTGGAATTACTTTTTGAACTTTACCTGGATATGTTGTGTCTTCTAAATTAACTAAAGTTAAGTTAGAGCCAAAACCTGAATGTTGAGCACCAAATCCACCACCCATTACAGCGACATAAATATCATCTTCAATATTATTATCACCAGCTCCATCGTTTGGTAATCTTAATATTCTAGGAGCTGCCCAAGTTTCACCTAAAGCACTATAATCATATTCTGGTTGAGTTTGAACTCCTGTTAAAGCAGAACCAGGTTTTAGATATAGCCCAAGATTAGAACTAGCTAATGCATCGTTGTTAGGATCATAGCCATAATAAGTTATGGTTGTTCCAAATTGAATATAGGTTTCACCATTTCTTGCACCAGAGGTGTATTTTCCAATTGTGAAATTTGTGTAATCTTTATCATCTAAAAGTACTGTTAAATCAGATCTTGATACATTTTGTAGAGCTGCAGGCAGTGTCCATCTATTTGATTTAAAACATCTATTGTTTGCAGTTGCATCACAAGTTTCACTCCCCACACTATTTTGTGCGTTATCAGTTACTTCAATTGCTTCAGTAAATGTGCTTAATGGGAATGAAGTTGCAATATAATCATAATCATTAAGATTACCGTTGTGATCGATTACGTGAACTTTGTGCTTAATATGATCATTATAAACAGAATATAAATGCAAGGGTTTTTCAGGATCTGTTACATCAAGCACTGAAAAACCAGGTCCACCTCTTCCATAAGGAATCATTAATATAGTATGCCATTTTTTTGTAGTATCATATGCACTTTGGAAATACATATCATGCACTACTGGAGAACCATCAACACCGTAAATTGCATTTGATCCACCCACACCAGATCTATTTAAGTTAACATTCACCACATTTGGCAAATTACTTGCAACAAACGGAGGAACAAATGCCCATTCTTCTTTTCCAGTTTTAGAATTAAATGCATGTAACATTCCATCATTTGCACCAACATAAATAATTTCTTTTCTATTTGCTTTTGAAGCAGCCCAAGCATCGTAGCCTTTAATTGATCTATAGTAAGCTTCTTGGTTCGTTCCAACGAATGCCGTTTCAGCACTTGGTGCACCAACAACTACCATTTCGGAATGATAAATATCTCCAAGTGGATTTGGCCTTGTCTCTGTTAAATTGCAATCACCATCATAATCAAAATAATCTTTACCTCTAACAAAGTTTATTAAACCTTTAACATCATCATCGGTACCGTTAGCAACTCCTGAAGTATTTTTACATCTTTGAGAATTCACAGGATTATCTGATATACTATGATAGCCAGATACTTCATTGTTAGTTTGTTGAAACAGTGTATTTATTTCATTCCAGTTTGTGTCGACAAAATTATTATAATTAGTTTTGTAATCTGTTCCTGGAACTTCACTCCAAATTTTTCTAGCATCTGGTGCTGGCATTACATCAATCGCACTCCAATTTGATTTATCATTCGTATCAAGAACACCACTTGAGCTAATTGCAGTTCTAGTTAAAGTTCCTTGCCATTCTTTGTTTTGTACATAGTCAAATTGTGCTTGGAATAATGATCCACCTTTTTCAATGGTTGCGGTGATGGCAGGTGCAGTAAATGATAATTTGGATGCAATAATTTGCGAGATTGCAGCTTTGAGTTGGGATTTTAAGGAAGCAGTAGTGTTAGCAATAATCACATCATTAGTACCGCCTACTTGAGCCATTCTTCTAAAGTTTCTAATTCCACTCCCTGATATTCCACCACCATAAGCAACAGTAAAGGTTTTAATTTTATGTTGGTTTAACAATCTTGAAACTCTACTAGCAGCTTGGTTATGGTAAGACCAAGCTCCATCACCTATAACTAAAACATAGCTATTCTGACAAGACAAGTTTTTATCTATTGGAGATAAAGTGCTGTGCAAATAATATTGCTCTGCTTGTTTTGCCCAATTATCAGCATTCGTTCCTCCACCGGGACTTACACTTGAAATTATTTGATTAATTCTTGATGCACCTTGTTTATGGGCTCTTACTTTTATACAGGCTCTACTAGTACAAGGCGAAGCCCTTCCAGTAGTTATATCGCCAGACCAAGATCTAAAACCAGACCCATTATTATCCCAAGACCAATAACCAAATCCAAAATTTACTCCTGCTGTTAATGAAGAGTCTGTTACAATTGCTTTTATGGCTTCATGAGCACCTGTCATTCTTGTGCTTACAGAACCACCAAATTCTTTTAAAAAACCAAGGTTTAAATCAAAAGCTTGAATTGAACTTTTGTAATAATCGGCAACTAATACTCTATTATTTGCACTATCTACAAAAGTACCTCTAGGGTAACGCATACGAACATTACTAGTTGTAGATTTTCCACTGCAACATCTACCTACCTTACTATAACTTGCGCTAGTTTTAGCTGCATTAAGAGTTATTTTATATAACCCATGTTCATAATAACTTGTACCATATAAAATATTATCATCA
>NZ_CVSU01000077.1 GCF_001180205.1 Candidatus Pelagibacter communis
ACGAATGTGAGCACTAATGTGAAGAAGCTTAAGAAATAGAAAAACTCCCCCCTTGCTTCTAAGCTACCGACATTTGGAAAAGGTGGTGTAGTAAAGCCTTGACCTGCTCCAATAATTTCTATTCCACCAGAAATTTCACCCGCAGCTACACCTAAACCTAATGTACAAATTGCAAAATAATGTCCTCTAAGTCCAAGAATAGAATATCCTATCAAACCAGCTACAATAGTTGGAACTACAGCAGCTACGACTAGTCCAAATGCCATACCTTGAAAAAACTGTGTTGGAGTATGAACAAATGTTTTTTCCCCTCCACTCTCCGTCCATTCAGCTAATGGAAAAAACATTCCAACTTGAACAGAAGCGCATAGGTACATTCCTAATCCATAAAATAATATATTTCCAAATGAATTATAGCCCATCTCCCCACCTTGGATGTTCCAAGTAGTAGCAAGAACTATTAAAACACAAAGAATTGATAGCTGAACTTTAAAGGCTGGAAATAAAAAAGGGGCAGCCAATCCAAATATTAATATTACTGCATATAAAATAAAATTCTTATTCATTTTTCATCTCAATCTTACTTTAAATATTCTCTTTTCCTTGAAAGTTTAAATCTTCTATAAACCAGGATTAATACTAATAATAAAAATACTGAACCAATTCTAAATTCTGTACCCAGTATATAATCTGCAAATTCTTCAAATACTCCTAATCCCATTCCCGACATTGCTACGCCAGGTAAGTTTCCTAATCCTGCAACAATTACGATCATGAAAGATCTGATTGTGTAGGGTAATCCCATGTAAGGATGAATTGTGAAAGTTATAGATATCAAAGCACCAGCAACTCCACAAAGAGCAGCATTTATTCCAAATGTTGCGGCATAAACTTTTTCTGTATCGACACCTAAAATCTTTGCAGCTCTTGCATTTTGAGCTGTAGCTCTAATTGCACGTCCTAGCTTTGATTTTTTCATATAAATTACCAAACAAACTGCAAATACAATGCTAATAAACGCTGAAAATATTTTTTGAATTTGGTAACACAACATTGTTATCAAACAACATAGTTGTTCCATAACCGGAATTTGCAAGTACGACATCTGCGCCAAATGCAAAATTCATTAATTGCATGAAAAGAATACTTATTCCAAAAGTAGCTAAAATAGAGATAAATAGATCTCTATCTACTACTTTATTAATTACGAGTTTGTAAATTGCTATACCAACAAAGTACATTATTACTGGCGCAACAATAACTCCCCATGCTGGATGAATACCATAGAGATACATAAAGTATGCAATGTATCCTCCTAAGATTACAAGATCTCCTTGAGCAATGTTAATTATATTCATCACACCC
>NZ_CVSU01000078.1 GCF_001180205.1 Candidatus Pelagibacter communis
AGGGATTAATCGATGATGTCAATTGTTATACTGATGCTACATGTAATCCATGTGAACGTAGGCGCAATTTTGCTGGACCTGATCCTCAAGCGGAATGGTTTAGCTTAGGATATGATACAGGCTTTGAATCAATTAGATTAGAGGTTCCTAAAGTAATAGATGGTGTAGAATATCAGTATGCTTATGTAGATTCTAATAAATATGTAGATGGCATATATCAGCGCAATATTTATGATGGTATTCAATATTCCTATTCAGTTGTTGCCTATGATATTGGCGTTATGGCTGCTGATACGATTTTTTCTAATGGGCAACTTCAGATAACTACAATTGAAGATCCTGGAGAATGGAGTCAGATTAGTCCTTATCAAAATTTAGAAAATGCAAAAGGAACAACAGTATTTGATGTAAATTTTATATCGATAGTCCCCGGGTACAGGCCAGATGTATCCACTCCATTAGATATGGTTACAGTTGTTCCTAATCCTTATATTGTTGGTTCAATGATGAATGAGACAGAATATTTAAGTAAAGTTCGTTTTACTAGAATTCCGGCAAAATGTACAATTAACATTTATACTATTTCAGGTGAGTTTGTTATTAAGCTTACTCATAATGATGAAGAAGATGGAAATTTATTTTGGGATTTGCGCACTATAAATAATCAAGAAGTAAGCCCTGGATTATATCTATTTGCAGTTAAAGATGAAAATAGTGGAGAAAGTCATGTGGGCAAGTTTGCCATAGTTCGATGAAATTATTTAGAATAACATTAATAGGGTTACTATTTTCAGGTTCATTATACAGCCAGTATCGTGATATACCAGATGTTGTAACTAAAGTTGCTACCAGTGCAGGTAATTTTTTAAAACTAGAATCTGGTGTTCGTGGTATTGGTATGGGTGGTTCACAGACAGCCTCTGGGACAGGTGTATCAGCTATACCTTATAATCCATCTAGTTTGGCATTTATAGAGTTACAGGAAGCCTATTATTCTAAGGTTAACTATTTAGCAGGTACTAGCCATAATACGATTGCCTATGGTCGTAAGACCACT
>NZ_CVSU01000079.1 GCF_001180205.1 Candidatus Pelagibacter communis
CTATGAGGAAATGTTTGAATCTTTAAACAAAATTAAATTATTACCAAAAGACACAAAAATTTATTGTGGTCATGAATACACTCTTAATAATGCAAAATTTTGTAAAAAATATGATTCTGAGAACAAAGATTTAGAAAAAAAAATAGAAAAAATAGAAAAATTAAGAGAAAATGGAATTCCTACCATGCCCTCAACTTTAAAAGAGGAATTGGATTGTAATATATTTTTAAGAGCAAAAGATGTAAAAACCTTTTCAAAATTAAGAGATTTTAAGGATAATTTCTAATTAATTCGGCTTGACTAAAGGCTGACTACAACTATATTGCGGTAACTTTAAATTAAATCATACTATGTCATACGCAGTAATAAAAGCAGGTGGAAAACAGTATAAAGTAAAATCTGGAGAAATTCTAAAGATTGAAAAACTACCAAATTCTAAACCTGAGACTAAGATAGAGTTTAATGAAATTTTGGCATACGGTGATGACAAATCAATTGAAATTGGAACTCCAAATGTTGAGGGTGCAAAAGTAGAAGCTAATTTAATCAAAAATAGTAAAAATAGAACTATTTTAATTTTTAAAAAAAGAAGAAGACAAAATTCAAGAAGAAAAAATGGGCATAGACAAGAATATTCTATGATAAGAATTAATAAAATTTTTTCAAAAGATGGTAAAGTGTTATCAGAAGCTGAAAAAATTTCTAAAACTTCAAAAAAAGAAGAAGTTAAGGAAGCAGTAAGCAAATAGTTATTAGGTAAGTTATGGCAACAAAAAAAGCAGGTGGATCATCACGAAACGGAAGAGATAGTGCCGGTAGAAGACTTGGTGTGAAAAAGTATGGTGGTGAAACAGTGATTCCAGGAAACATAATTGTTAGACAAAGAGGAACTAAGATTTTTCCAGGTGAAAATGTTGGTATGGGTAAAGATCATTCAATATTTTCAGTTGTTAAGGGAAAGGTTGTCTTCAAAAAATCAAAATCAGATAGAACTTTCGTTTCTGTAAAGCCCAATTAATAGTACAACCAATTAAAATAGATGTTGTATTATGAAATTTCTCGATCAAGTTAAAATATATATTAAAGCTGGAAACGGCGGAGATGGATCTCCTAGTTTTAGAAGAGAGAAATATGTTGAGTTTGGTGGACCAGATGGTGGTGACGGTGGAAAAGGTGGATCAATTATTTTAAAGTCAGAGGAAAATTTAAATACACTTATTGATTATCGATATCAACAACACCATAAAGCCGAACGTGGAGAAAACGGCTCCGGTCAAAATCGAACAGGAAAAGGTGGTGAAGATTTAATTTTAAAAGTTCCTCTAGGTACACAGGTATTTGAAGAAGATAACAAAACTCTTCTTTTCGATTTTAATAAAAAAGGTGAAGAATATGTTGCAGCTGCTGGCGGAAAAGGAGGTTTAGGAAACACAAGATTTAAAAGTTCTACAAATAGAGCTCCAAGAAAATTTACTAAAGGCACTATCGGAGAAGAATTTACAATATGGCTTCA
>NZ_CVSU01000080.1:0-37500 GCF_001180205.1 Candidatus Pelagibacter communis
TGCAATTAAAGCTCCTGGTTCTGCAATGTGAATATCACCTAACATAGCGTATGATGCAGTAATACCTCCTGCCGTTGGATCAGTGATACACACTAAATATGGAAGATGATTTTTCTTTAATTCATTAATTGCAAGAGTTGTTCTTGTCATTTGAGATAAAGAAATTAAACTTTCCATCATTCTCATTCCCCCACCTGCACTAATACATAAAAAAGGTGTTTGATTTTCTATGGCATGTTGTATTCCATATAAAAAAGCCTCACCTTCTGCAGCTGCCATTGAAGCTCCTAAAAAATCAAAATCAGAAGCTACAGCTGTAATTTTAATATTATTTATAGTTCCTGAGGCAACCAACATTCCACATTGTAATCCTGTTTTTTTTCGGGCACTTTTTAATCTTTCTTTGTAAGGTTTGGAGTCAGTCCAATTTAGTGGATCGTCTTTTGGTATTGGAGTTTTGAAGATTTCATAATTATTTTTTCCAAACAAAATATCAAATCTTTGATGTGGTTTTATTCTATGATGACGTTTACAATCTGGACATACCCACAAGTTTTCTTCTAAATCTTTTTTTAAAATTGGACCCTTGCAACACGATGTCCAATCACTTTTTGCAATATCTTCTTTTGTAGCTCTTTCACGTATAGCAGTTTTAATTTTTTCACCTGCTTTAATAATTTTTGTTATCCAGTTCATAGAATTTTATTTTTTAATCTCCTTACGATATTAGTAACATTTGTGACAGCATTTTGTCTCTTTTCAATGGATTTAGAGATTTCTTTACAAATTGAGCTACCAACCACTAAACCATCAGCATTTTTAAGAGATTTGATGGTTTTTTCTGTAATTCCAAAACCAATAACAACATTTTTTGATTTATTTTGTTTTTTTATTTTGTTGTATTTTTCTAATATTTTTTTTGGGGATACTTTAAGCTTTCCACCCGTTGTAGATAACATGCTTATATAATAAATCATGTCGTGTGAGTCTTTTATGATTTTTTTTAATCTTATCTTAGAAGTTGTCGGAGAAACCAACTGAATAAAATTAATTCTTCTTTTTTTACATTTTGATGCAAAATTTTTATTTTCTGGATAAGGTAAATCAACAACTATTAAACCGTCAACTTTTGACTTTTTGCATTTTTCTAAAAATTTATTTTCATTATATTGATAGATCATGTTGTAATAGCCCATCAGTATAATTGGTTTATTTTTTTTTAATTTTTTAAAATTTTTTACAATTGAAAAAACATCATTAATTTTAATACCATTTTTAATTGCCCGGTAAGCACTTGTTTGTATTTGTCCTCCATCAGCTATAGGAGTGTTGTGAGGAAAACCTAATTCACAAATATCTGCATAATTTGAAATTGATTTTAATATTTCTAAGGATTTTTTTTTAGTATTATCTCCAGCGACAGTATATGTAAGTAAAGCTGGTCTATTCTCTGCTCGTGCAGCTGAGAAAGCTTTGCTTATTAATGAATTCATTAATTTTTACCCAACCTCTCTCTTAAGATATCTCTATCTTTTTTAGCATCACCACAAGAGTTAACTATTATAATTGTGTCTTTGCTTAATTTTGGAGCAATTTTTATTGCTTCAGCAAATGCATGGCTAGGTTCCAAACTCGGATTAAGTTTTTCAAATTTAGTTACCATCACATGTGCTTTTAATGCATCTTCATCAGTTGCATAAGTGTATCTCGCCCGTTTTGCATCTTTTAAAAAACAATGTATTGGACTTACGCCTGGGTAATCTAACCCAGCACTAATTGATTCAGTATCATTTATTTGACCTTCATTGTTTTGACAAACATAAGAAGCTGCACCATGTAAAATTCCAATTTTAGCATTTCTACTTAAAGGTGCAGCGTGGAGTTTTGATTTTTTTGGACCTCCAGCCTCTACACCAACTAATTCTATTTGCGATTTATTAAAATCTATAAATTCACTCCAAAAACCATATGCAGAACTCCCACCACCCACACAGTTAATTAATTTAATTTTTTTTGGAATTTTTTTGAATTCTTGTTTAATTTGTATTTTTAATTCTCTTGAAATTTGTGCTGTACTCCATCCACAAATTTTTACAAATATATTTGGACCAACTGTACTGCCAACACACATGTGTGTAGTGTCACAATTTGATACCCAATATCTCATACACTCACTGACCGCATCGACTAAGGTTTGACTGCCTGAATATACAGGAATTATTTCAGCACCATTTTTTCTCATAGCATCACAGTTTGGTTTTTGCCTCTTAATATCTTTTGCACCCATGAAAATTTTACATTTAAGACCAAATTTTTTAGCAGCCATGCTTAACATTTTGCCCGCATAACCTGCACCTGTGTCACCAACTATATATTTTTTACCCATTGCTTTACAAATTAATGCATGAACAGTAGCATTATAAATTTTATGAGCACCGCCATTGGCTTCAGAAACTATTTTGGCCCATATTTGCGCTCCACCTAAGTGATTAGATAAATTTTCTAATTTTACAAATGAAGTAGGTGATCCTATGTAATTTTTAAAATAATAATCTCTTTTTTTTATAAAATTTTTATTATTCCTTAATTTTGAAAATTCATTTGTTAGATCTTCAACCGGTTTTTTTAAAGTCTCAGGGATAAAACTACCCCCAAATTTACCACCCCAAAAACCATTATTATCATGCTGGTCAATTAATGGAATTTTTTTCTTAAGTCTCATTTTTTACTTTATTTAAATTATTTAAAAAAATTTCTATTTTGGATTTATCTTTTAATCCAGAAGTTTCTAGGCCTCCAGATAAATCTATAAAATTGGCAATTTTTTTGAAATTTTTAAGATTATCATCAAATTTTATGTTGCCTGCTATCATTAATTCTTTATTGAGTTTAAGAGTTTTAATCAGATTATGATCAAATTTTTCACTTTTTTCATAACCTTTACTGTCAAATAAATAAATATCTGTTACATCTGAAAAATACTTGTGTTTATTAACATCAAATTTATCTTTTATAGTTAAGGCTGTAATAATTTTTTTTTGATATTTTTCTTTGATAATTTTAATTTCATTTGGAGTGCAGTCATACAATTGATAATAATCAAAAGGTAAATTCTTTATTTTTTCTAAAATTTCATTTTCAGGTTTTACTAAAACAGCAACAAATTCACTTTTATTTTTTTTTACATCTAGTAATTTTTTAAGATTTTTTGTTTCAATATATCTTGAGCTTTTTGGATAATTACAAATGAAACCAATAAATTTAGGTGGATAAGTATGATTGATAATAAAATTTAATGTTTCAGAATCTGATATCCCGCAAATTTTACAACCTCTGATCATTGATTTAAATGATCTACTAATCTTTTTGTATTATTTTTTACATTTCCATTCGTTAAAGATCTACCAATGACTATGCCTGTAACTTTGTTTTTAAAAGCATCTATAGGGGTCATAATTCTCTTTTGATCGTTGGAACTGTCTCCTGGTAATCTTATTCCAGGTGTTATAATTAATAATTTTTTGTATTTTTTTCGAACAATTAATGCTTCTTGTGCAGAGCAAACCACACCATCACAACTTGACTTATTTATAAGTTCAGCATGTTTTAAAACTAATTGTTTGATCTTTTTAGTATGACCTATTTCTTTTAGAGATTTATTATTAAAACTCGTCAATACTGTAACACCCAATATTTTTATATTTTTGTTTATTTTTTTTGCTTCTTTTTTAACTGCTTTTAGCATTTCCAATCCACCATTGGCATGTACTGTAATATATTTACATTTTTTTAGATCTTTTAAGCTATGTATTGCAGACATAGCTGTTTGTGGAATATCGTTTATTTTTAAATCTAACCAAAAATCACTTTTAATGTCTTCTAAGAATTTTCTTCCATGTTTGGAATAAAAAAATTGAAGACCAAATTTTGGAATAATTTTAAGTTTTTTTGTTTTTGTTTGTTTTATTATCTTTTTAATTTTATTCAAATTTGAAGTATCGCAGGCAACAAATATAGTTTTATTCTTCATTATTATTTATTTTTTTAAACAAGTCTTTTGACATTTTAAAGTGAATTGTTTTTTTTTCAGGAGTATTAACTTTCTCACCAGTTTTAGGGTTTCTTGATATTCTAGCTTTCTGTGTGTTAGTCGAGAAAACTCCAAAACCCCTCAGTTCTACTCTATCACCCCTTTTAAGAGATCTTTTTATTTCACTCAAAATGATATTTGTAAATTTTTCTAGGTCTTTTTTTAAAAAATTTGGGTAATTATCAGAGAGTTGTTTTAAAAGCTTTGATTTTACAACAGCCAATTTTATCTTCTTAATTTATTCTGTTTCTTCTTCTTTTTTCTTTAGATCTTCAGATAAAGATGAAAAAGGTAAATTTTTACCTGATCCCTCAGATCCATATTTTTCTAAAGCTTCTTTCTTTTCAATTTCCTCTAGAAGTTTAATGCTAAGCACAACTTTCCTTTTATTCAAATCAAGTTCAGCTATTGCACAATCTAACTTTTCTCCTCCAGTCCACCTACTTGGCCTAGCATCTGCAGCATTGATTGCTATTGCTGATTTTTTTATTTGAAAATCCATTTCACAACCCTCTGGTCTAACTAGTAAACCTTTATTGTCAGTAGATATGACTTTTACTGTTATTGTTTGATTTTTTGTTTTATCTTTAAACCAATCAAATGGATCCGTTAGAGTTTGTCTCAAACCAACTCTAATTTTTTGTTCAATTGCTTTGATTTCTAAAACTTTAACTTTAATTTTATCACCTTTTTTATATTTAGAGAGCTCTTCTTCCCCATTATTTGAATAAGTTAAATCATTGCAGTGCAAAAATGCATCAACATCTAAATTTTCTATTTTTACAAATAAAGAATATTCATTTTTATTTACAACTTCACCCTCAACAATTGTATCGACTGGATATTTTTTCTCAAAAGTTTCAAATGGATTTTCTTTTGTCAATCTATGTGAAATAGCCACACGTCTTTTTTCTTTATCAATTTCTGTAATCACGCATTCAATTTCATCACCTACTTTGAATAACTTCTTTGCAGAAATATTTTTTTTTGACCAACTTAACTCACTAGAATGAAGTAGAGTTGTTAATCCTGGTTCTAATTCACAAAATGCTCCAAAATCCATCAACTTTACAACTTTAACTTTGTATACTTTATTTAGTTCATAATTTTCAATATGCTCGAATGGATCTGGGGATAATTGTTTGATTGAACAACCTACTTGTAATTTTTCTTTATCTACACTTATAACTTTCAAGTCATGTTTTTCACCTATATTGAATACTTCATCAGGATGATTCACTCTTGAATAAGATATTTCTTGTAAATGAACTAATACATCAAGTTCTCCATTTACATTAAAGAAACAGCCAAAAGTGCTGTAACCTTTCACCTCTGCACCTTTAATTATGTCTCCAACTTTAAATTTTTCAATAATTTTGGCTTTATCCTCTTTTTTAAATGAGGATATAATTTCTCTTCTAGAGACGCAGGCATTACCTCTCACTTTATCTAATTTAATAAGTGCAAATTTTTGGGGCTCATTCATCAGATGACTAATGTCTTTTAGAGGTTTGTCACTAATTTGAGATCCAGGAAGAAACATTAGTGAACCAGTATCTATATGCTCAACTATACATCCACCTTTACATTTAGATGTGATCTTACCCATGATAGGTTCATTTTTTTCATATGCTTCAACTAGTTTATCCCAACCTTTTATTTTTTGTGCTTTACTAGCAGATACTAAAACTTCCCCACGTTTATCTTCAATTTTTTCAAGCAGTACAGGTATTGTTTCACCTATTTTAATTTTTTCAGATAAACCCATACTTTTCAACTCGTTAATATCTAATACCGGTTCTGATTTTAGTCCCTCTACAAATAAAAATACAAATTTTTCAGTAATCTTATTGATTTTTCCCTCAATAATCTTTCCCTCCTCAATATTAATTTTGGATAACTGACTGTTTAATAATTTTTCGAATTCTTGTGATGCGGCGTTTGATAAATCTTTATAAATTTCCATTAACTATTAATTTCCTGTCTATTATTTTTTTAATTTTTAAAAAACATGCCCTTTTATTAAGGTTTGTCGTATTAATCAATAGTGAATCTATTGTTTTTTTAAGAGGTGCAATTTTTCTGTTTAGGTCACTTTTATCTCGTTTTTTAATGCTTTTTAAGACTTCTTTATAAGTAATTTTTTTGTTTATTGCCTTTAATTCCTTAAATCTTCGTTTAGCTCTAGTAGTAATGTTGGCAGTAATATAAAATTTAAAA
Organism: Candidatus Pelagibacter communis; assembly: GCF_001180205.1. GTDB lineage: Bacteria > Pseudomonadota > Alphaproteobacteria > Pelagibacterales > Pelagibacteraceae > Pelagibacter > Pelagibacter ubique_O. Next base: position 6,311 of record NZ_CVSU01000080.1, read on the forward strand.
TCTGCATCTGGAATTATGTTATAAGTTATGTCTCTTCCATCTAAACATGAACCCTTATATTTTTTTGGTGGATTATAAGCATAGTTTAACTGAATTAAGTGAACAATTTTTCTTAACTTTTTGTTTTGAGAAATAATTGAGGCCTCATTTCCAACTTTATCGGATAATAAAGATTTTTTTGAAAGGTCTTTCATTTTTAAAAATTTAATCTTTGATTTAATAAATTTATAGTTAAATTTTCTTGGAAATTTTATTTTTAAATAAGCAATGTATCTATAAATTTTTCCAGTATCTAAATAAAATAATTTATAATGTTTAGATATAGCTTTTGCTATAGTACCAGCACCTGCAGCAGCAGGAGAATCTATAGCAATTTTCAAAATATTACTTCTTTTTTTAATCATTTTTTTTAATTTTATTTATTATATTTAAAAATCTTGGAAAAGACGTTTTGATTGAGTCCTTATCATGTATAGTCCAACTACCGCCAAAAGTTAATGCCGCTATTACACTACTCATAAAAACTCTATGATCTTTTAGAAAATCTTTAATTATAATTTTTTTATTAATTTTTAGATTAGGATTGCCATAAATTTTAATACTATTTTTTTTGACAATTGTTTTTATTCCCATTTTATTAAGAATTTTTGCACCCCAAGCTAATCTAGGGCTTTCTTTCTGATTTAATTCTTCTAAGTTTTTAAAGTAAGAAATACCTTTAGCTTTTGCAGCAACTAAAAAAATAATCAAAAATTCATCTATAGCTCCACTGTTTAAGCTTGGTGGGCAATTAATTGCCTTGATATTATTAGAACTAATAACCTGAATATTCGCAATTATTTCACCTTTGTATACTCTTTTATTTTTAATATTAATTTTTACACCCATTTTTTTTAATATTGTAATTATTCCAGTCCTTGTTGGATTAATGTTAACATTAGTAATTGTAAGTTTTGAGTTTTTAGACAATGCTGTTAGTACTATAAAAAAAGCAGCAGAACTAATATCTGATGGAATATCATAATTAAGGTTATGTATTTTTTTTACTTTTTGAATCTTTATTAAATCATAATTTTTTTTTGATTTAATTTTTATAGGTAAACTTAAATGCTTACTTAAAAGTTCAGTATGATTTCTTGATTTTTTTGCTTTTATTATAGTTGTTCCATTTGTTCTCATCCCAGCAAATATCACTGAACTTTTACATTGCGCTGAACCCCGATTTTCTATGTATCTAATTGGTTTTAAGTTTTGTGATCCTAAAATAGTTAAAGGTAAATTATTTTGTTTATTTAATTTTATTTTTGCACCAAATTTATTTAGAGGGTCAGCAATCCTTTTAAAATCTCTTTTTGATAAACTCTTATCCCCAATTAGTTTTATTAACTTTGGAGTATTTATTAATAAACCAAGAATAAGTCTACCTAATGTACCAGAGTTTTTTGCGTCTAGAGTAAGTTTGTTATTATATTTATAACCATCGATACCTTTTCCATAAATTACACACTCCTTTGTATTTATTTTTGATTTAATTCCCAACTTTCTGATAGCATTAAATGCAGCAAGAACATCTTCAGATAATAATAAATTTTTTGCTTTTGATTCACCATTCGCTAGTGAAGAAAATAATACCCATCTAATACTCAGGCTTTTATCACCACTTACTCTGATTTTTTTATTAAATTTATTTATTTTTTTTTTAATTTCTATCGAATTTGTCATTAAAGATTAATTAAATTTAAAACTATCGCCAAAATATGCATTTTTGGCATCAATATTTCTTACTAGGTTTGAAGGAGAGTCTTGAGCTATAATTTTTCCGTTACTTAGAATCATTGCCGTATCAACACATGCTAGCAAATCTCTTGCTTGGTGATCACAGATACAAATTGTTATACGGTTTTCTTGTTGTAGATTTACAATAATTTCTTGAAGCATTTTAATTGTTAAAACATCAAGAGCTGCAAAACATTCATCTAATAGTAAAACTTTAGGATTTCCTAATAAAGATAATGCTATAACTAATTTCTTTTTCTGTCCTCCTGATAAAAATTTAGCTTTAATATCTTTTAAGTTATCCAACTCAAATTTAGAAATTAAATTATTTATACGTTCTGATCTTAAATTTTTATTATCTATCACAATTTCACTTATAGCTTTTAAGTTATCATGAAGTGTAAGATCGTTAAAAAATCCTCCATATTGAGGAACATATCCAACTTTAAACTTTTTTGTTCGAAGGTAGACTGGATATTTTGTTACATCTTCATTAACGATTTTTATTTTTCCTTTATCTGGGTTCACTAGCCCGGTAATTAAATTAAAAATTGTTGATTTACCAACACCGTTTGGACCAAGCATGCCAAATATTTGACCTTCATTAATTTTAAAATTTATATTGTCTAAAATTAATCTATTTCCATAAGATAAAGAAACATTATCAAACTCAATAATTGAATTAATATTTTTAAATGACTTTATTCTGAACTTTTTAATAATTGCCATATTAATTTTTACTTTGAATTTTTACTTTTTTTTTATTTTCATACATATAAATTTTAGTATCTTTAGTTTTTAAATCAATTTCAATTACATCTGCTTTAAGAATATTTTTTAGATTTGTATAAACTATATTTTTTGAAACAATCATAGAATTTCTTCTTGGTGAGAAATCTAGATATTCTCCAGTAATTTTATTATCTAGGTAATTAATTATTACATTTTTTGAAAAAATAGTATCTAAGTTATTTGAATTATACTTTCCATATGATGAGGAAATTGTTAATAAATTTGAGTTTTTTAATATTATTGTTGCGTAAACATCTGTTAAAAATATTATATTACTGTTTGAAAAATCAATTTCACCTTCAGATGCTGTGATAACGTACTCGTTTCCCTTAACATCTCTAGAGGTATATCTCACATCTTTAATGATATTTGAATTATAAGTGTTGTCTTTTTCTATAAGTGTGGTCTCAGAAATAATTTTTTCATCTTTTTTAAAAATTTTTTGGTAAAAAAAAACAATAAAAATAAATACAATAAGAATTAAAAATGAAATTCTTAAATATTTATTATTCATTTATGTAATATTTGACTGCAAAATATTATGAATATGTAATATGCCTATAGTTTTATTCTTATTTTTCTTATTATAAACACTTAATGAGGTAATTTTTTTACTATTCATAAGTGCCAAAGCTTTAGCTGCTAGAGAATCTTTTTCAATGCTTATAGGTTTTTTTGTCATTATTTCGCTTACTCTCATCGATTGTATATTTAATTTCTTTTGATTAAATCTTCTGATTTGTCCATCAGTTATAATTCCAATGGTTTTTTTTTGTTTATTTTGAACAATTAGAACACCTAAATTTTTTGCACTAAGTATTTTTAACGCTTCTTTCATTCTTAAATTCTGACTTACAAAAGGTATTCTATTTCCAACTAACATTATATCTTCAACTGTTTTAAGTTGAGCCCCTAAATTTCCAGCTGGATGCAACTTCTTAAAATCCATTTTATCAAATTTTTTATACTTCATTATTGCAATAGCTAATGCATCACCAAGTGCCAGTTGAACAGTAGTGCTTGAGGTAGGGACTATACCCCCAGCTTCAATTGTTTGTGGTATAAGCAATTTAATATCCGCAGCTTTATAAAGTAACGAGTCTTTTTTAGATACTATACAAATTAATAATATTTTATTTCTGTTTGCATATTGAATAATATTTTTTAATTCATTTGTTTCGCCAGAGTTGCTTATTAATATTAAAATATCTTTTTTTGAAATACTACCCAAATCACCATGAGAAGAATCTCCAGCTGAAAGACAAAAAGATGGTGTACCTACCGAAGAAAGAGTTGCAGCAATTTTTGAAGCTATAATTCCACTTTTACCTACGCCACACAAAATTACTTTAGATTGACATTTTATAATATGACTAACAGCTTGATTAAAAGAAGAATTAATATTTTTTTTTAATTTCTGTAGTGCTTTAATTTCAAGATTAATTACATCCTTAGCAATAGTTTGAAATTTCTTTTTATTCATTAATGTGCCCAGACATCATCTTTAAATAAAGCTAAATCAAGATCAACTCTAGTTTGTAAAAATTTTAAACAATTATAATAAAGTTCTGATCTATTTTCTCTTTCTAGTATTTTATTTAATTCCTCATGAATTTTATGTAGATAGATTACATCGTTTGCACAATATTTCAGTTGTGAAGAGGTTAATTGACCTCCAAAATCTGAATTTTGAAATTGTTTACTTATATCAATGTTTAAAAATTCCTTAATTAATGTTTTTAAAGAATGGTTGTCAGAGTACGATCTTGCTAGTTTAGAGGCAATTTTAGTATCAAGAATGTTATTTGTATTAATTTTTAGATAATATTTTATATGAGCTAAATCAGCTCTCCCGTAATGAAATATTTTAGTTATTTTACTATCACTAAGTATTCTAGACAAATTTGGTGCGTTATAGTTTTTTCTATCAAATTGGATAATATGAGCATCTGAATTGCCAGTTGATATTTGAATTAAACAAAGAGGATCTCGTCTAACATTTAACCCCATAAACTCACCATCTACAGCTATTATATTATTGTCTAATTTCAAATCATCTGGTAGATCGTTTTTGTGTAATTGAATTTTATTACTCATTTTTAAACATATATATATGAAAGCAAAAAATTGTCTAATTTTTGGTGGGAGTGGTCAAATTGGTAGAAACTTAATAAGAAAGCTGACTAAGAATAATTATAAAGTTACAGTAGTTACAAGAAATATACACCAAAAAAGCTATATCATAAAAACCCAAGCCAATGTTGGTTATATAGATATTGTAGAAGCCAATATTTTCGATGAAAATAAAATAAGAGAACTTTTTAAGAAAGCTGATATTTGTATAAATTTAATTGGAATTTTATTTGAAAAGAAAAAAGGTAATACTTTTAAAAATATTCATTCAATATTTCCATCAATATTAGCAAAACTTTGCAAGGAATATAATCTTGAACATTTTATACATTTATCGGCTCTAGGAATAAATGAAGCAGAAGATTCTGAATATGCAAAAAGTAAGCTCGATGGTGAAAGTAATATTTTTAAAAATTTTTCTCTCGCAACAGTTTTAAGGCCTTCAATTGTTTATTCGTCAGATGATAATTTTACAACAAATTTTATGACCATACTAAATAGACTTCCTTTTTTTCCATTATACTATGGCGGATCAACTAAATTTTCACCAATTCATTGTTCAGACTTAACAGATGTTATTTGCAACATACTTTCAAAAAATGTTGATTCAAAAATTATTGAATGTATAGGGCCTGAGACAATTACTTTTAAACAAATAATAGAAAAACTATTAAAATCAATTGGAAAAAAAAGGTTACTCATACCTTTTCCATTAAAAATAGCAGAAATTTCGGCAAGATTTTTTGAAATGATGCCTAATCCTTTACTTACAAGAGATCAATTAAGACTTTTAAAATACAACAATATTCCTTCAGGAAAATACAAAACAAACTTTGATGTTGGTACACCAAGTAAAAGATATTTTGATAAAGAAGTTCAAAAATATTCTTATATGTGGAGAGACGGTGGGCAGTTTTCCACAGATAAATATATTTCTAAAAATGAATTGGATACAAAGCCAAATTAATTAAGCCGATTGAATTTTTTTTTCAATTAATTCTGGTATCTCTTCTTTATCTGCAACTTCCTCTTTTTTACCCTTAGGTTGGTAAGCATACAAAAGATGTAATTTACAATATGAAAAATCTTTTAAGGACGATCTTCCACAAAAATAAAATGATTTTTCGTCAGGATGACCTACAGGCCATTTACAAGAGTTTTCATCAAGCTCTTCTAATTGCTTTGGATTTTCTGGTTCAAAATCTTTTTCAATTATTAAAGATTTAAATTTACTTCGACGCCCTCTTTTTATTTGAATATTTTTTTCAATTTTTGAATTTTCAAAGTTTTGGTTTGATGTAGCTGTTCTTGTTTTGATTTTTGCTGATAGGTTTAGCCTATGAGCTTTACCTATAACTGCATTTCTACTAATGCCACCAATTATTTCAGCAATTTGGCTAGCAGTATTACCTTTTCCCCAAAGTTCCTTTAATTTTGCAACTTTTTCATCAGTCCAGCTCATAATCAATATCTTGTATCTTATTTATATAAAACAACAATATACTGATATAAAATTAAATTAAACAATCAAAAAATGAGACTTATCAACATAAAATCTAATTAGTAAGTATATATTTATTTTCAATCCCAACTTGTATTAATAATTAAAATTTATAAAACAAATTAAATTTATGAGTTATTTAGCAAAAAATTATAATAGAAAAAAAATTTCCTTTAAATACGGCAAAGGTAGCTATTTATATTCTATTGGTAAAAAAAAATATTTAGATTTTGTACAAGGAATAGCAGTTAATTCTTTAGGCCACGCAAATCCTAAATTAATAAAAACTATAAAAGATCAATCAAATAAATTATGGCATGTATCTAATGCATTTCAAATTCCAGAGGGAGAAAAACTTGCTAAAAAATTATGTACTAAAACTTTTGCTGATTATGTAATGTTTCAAAATAGTGGTGCCGAAGCTACAGAAGCAGCAATTAAAGTTGCGAGAAGATATTTTTACTCAATAGGTAAACCAAATAAAAATAGAATTTTATGCATTAAAAACTCCTTCCACGGAAGAACTTTAGCAACAATTTTTGCAAGTGGATCAAAAAAAATGACCGAGGGATTTGGCCCAAAAGTAACAGGGTTTGACCACTTCAGTTTTGGGGATCATAATTCTCTTAAAAAAAAAATTAATAAAAACACAGCTGCAATTATGGTTGAAACGATTATGGGTGAAGGCGGTATAAAAGTGATACCAGATTGGTGCTTAAAAGAATTAAGAGTATTATGCAACAAGAAAAAAATATTATTAATTCTCGATGAAGTTCAGTGTGGAATAGGAAGATCAGGTGATTTCTTTGCCTTTGAAAAATCAAAAGTAAAACCTGATATTGTACCAATTGCAAAAGGGATAGGTGGAGGATTTCCTATTGGCGCAGTTTTAATGAACAAAAAAGTTGCCTCAGGCATGACACCAGGCACTCATGGATCAACATTTGGAGGAAATCCTTTGGCGATGGCTGTTGGAAACACTGTTATGGATATTATATCAAATAAAAAATTCTTAAATAATGTCAAAACTCTATCGGAGTATTTTTTATTTAAATTGAATAAAATTCAAGGAAAATATCCAAAAATAATTAAGCAAATAAGAGGAAGAGGTTTTTTGATTGGGATACAGTTACATAAAGATCAAACCGAATTCATTAAAAAATTAATGGATAATCAATTGTTGACTATTCGAGCAGCTGAAAATGTTGTTCGTATTCTACCTCCATTAAATGTTAAAAAAAATGAAATAGATTTAGCAATAAAAATTATTGAAAAGGTTTGTTCACAAATAAAATAATATGAAACATTTTATAAATTTAAAAGATATTCCTGCAAAAGATCTTAGAAAGATTATTGGTGATGCTAAGAAAAGAAAGAATTCAAGAAAAAAACTAAACACTCTTGAGATTGACAAAGGTGCACCTCTTAAAGGTAAGATTTTAATACAAATGTTTGAGAAGGCTAGCTCGAGAACAAGAATTAGTTTTTATTTAGCAATTAAACAGCTTGGAGGCGGCACCTTAACTCTTCGATCTAATGAGCTTCACTTAGGTCAAGGAGGAGAAAGTATTGCTGATACTGCTAAACTTTTATCTACTTATGGTGATGGTTTTATGATGAGAACTGATAGTGATAAAAAGATCGAAGACTTCAAAAAATATTTAAAAATTCCTATTATTAATGGTCTAAGCCCGTCGTCACATCCTACTCAAGTTTTATCTGATATTTTTACTGTTGAAGAAATAACGAAAAAACCTATTTCAAAATTAAATATTTGCTGGATAGGTGATTCAAACAATGTTTTGAGTAGCTTAATAGCTGCATCAGTAAAATTTTCTTTTAAATTAATTATAGGTTGTCCAAAAAAATTTGAACCAGGAAAACAAGTTAGAGCTTGGGTCAAAAAAAATAATAAAAAAATTTATATTTTTAATGATGCAAAAAAAGCAGTTTCAAATGCAGATGTAATTTTTTCTGATAAAGTTATTTCTTTAAATGATAAAGTTAATAAGAAGAAAAAAATAAAAGCATTTAAAAATTTTAAAATTGATAAAAAATTAATGAGTTACGCAAAAAAGAATTGCATTTTTTTACATTGTTTACCTAGAGGAGACGAAGTGAGTGATGATATTTTCTTGGGAAAAAAATCTCACGTATGGCAACAAGCACTCAATAGAGTTCACGTACAAAAAAGTATTTTATTATATTGTTTTGGAAAATTAAGGTAGCGGCAAAGGGCTGTCTGAATTCTCATTTAGATATTTTATTACAGAGGCTCTATCTTTTTCTTTTCTAAGACCTGCATATGCCATCTTTGTTCCCTTAATCCATTTTGCAGGTTTAATTAAAAATCCATTTAGTTCTTCAAAAGTCCATTCTTTATCATACGCAGCTAATGCTTTAGAATATTTATATTCTTCAACCGCTCCAACTTTTCTTCCCACAACATTATAAAGTGCTGGACCTATAGCATTCTTTCCTCCTTTAACAATTGAATGACAAGCTGCGCATTTTTTAAAAACTTTTTCACCATGAGCAACATCTCCCATTGCCATCAATGCTGATATATCAATTTTGTCTGACGTCGTGCTTGAGCTGGTTGTGGATACAGTAGTGGCAGCCTCTACTTCAACTGAATAACCAGGTGTTTCAGGTTTCTCTACATGGAATATAACATCAGATAATTTTCCAATACCGATAACAAGCAGGGCAACCATTAAAACTGCAGCAACTATTTTATTTATTTCGAAAGAATCCATTTTTTCTAAATTTTGTAGTGAACGTATAACACGATAAATTAAAAAAAAGCTAAAATTTAATGTATAAATTTGCCTCTATAGTTGTTTAACGAGTATAATAATTTGAAAATATAATGAAAACTTTAGTAATTATACCCTCTAGAATGTCTGCGACTAGGCTTCCAGGTAAACCGTTATTAAAAATAAATGGCTTATCAATTATATCACATGTGTCTAAAAAAGCTGGAGAAGCCAATATTGGAGACGTGATTGTAGCTACAGAGGATCAAGAAATTATTGATGATGTCAAAAGAAATGGTTTCAATGCTATTTTAACTAGCAATAAACATAAGACAGGTACAGATAGAATTCATGAGGCGCTTAAAAAATCAAATGTTAGAGATGTTGATTTTATTATGAATTTGCAAGGTGATGAACCAGCAATCGATATTGATGATATCAAAAATTTGAATGACAAAATGGTAAAAAATAATTCTAATTTAGGAACTCTTGCGGCAAAAATAAAAGATAATAAAAACCTTAAGAATGAAAATATTGTTAAGGTCATTACTGAAAATAGCCTAGAAAGTGATCATTTTCCAAAGGCTGTATCCTTTTCAAGAAAATCTGAGCAGGTGGAAAATATTTATCACCATATTGGAATTTATTGTTATTCAAGAGATTGTCTAGAAAAATTTGTTCACTTGGATCAATCCAAAAATGAAATAGAAAATCGACTAGAGCAGTTAAGAGCATTAGATAATAATATTGATATCAATGTTTCACATGCTATGTCATCTCCAATAGGAGTGGATACAGAAGAAGATTATCTAGCCTTAAAAAAAATAATGGAATATAAGAATTGATGAGTAAAATTTATTTTCAGGGAACCTTTGGTGCATATTCTCATTTAGCAGCGCTTTCTATTGATCCTAAAGCAGAAATATTACCTTGTAAAACTTTTGATGAGTGTTTTAACAAAGCATCTGAAGAGCCAGATAGCAGAATTATAATTCCAGAATCAAATAGAATTACTGGTAATATTGGAATTGAATATTTAATATTTAAACATAGGCTTAATATTTATAAAGAGCATTTTCAAAAAATTGAACACAACTTATTAGGACAACCTGGAGCTAAATTAAAAGATATCAAAGAAGTATACTCACATGCTCAAGGATTGTCTCAGTGTTCAAAATTTATAAAAGAAAATAATTTAGCAGAACATATTAGAGCAGATACTGCTGGATCTGCTGAAATGATTTCTAAAACAAAAGATATCAAACAATCTGCGATAGCATCTTCCTTAAGCGCTGAAATTTATGGCTTAGAAGTAATTGAAAAAAATATAGAAAATGAAAGTGGAAATTTGACAAGATTTTTGGTTATGGGAAAAAATATTTCTCAACCAGAATTTAAAGACAAAACTTATATAACCTCTTTTTTATTTAAATTGAAAAGTAAGCCAGCTGCCCTCTATCAATCACTAGGAGGTTTTGCTATTAATGGTGTCAATTTAACTAAACTACAAAGTTATCCAGAAAAAAATAGTTTCGATTCTTATTTTTTTTTATGTGATTTAGATGGACATATTGAAGACTCAAAAGTTCAAAAATCTCTTGAAGAGCTGGGCTTACATTGTGAGGATTTTCACGTTCTAGGTGTTTTTGAAGCTGATAGTTTGAGACAAAATAAATAAGAATCTTTTCTTGTAGATTAGAAATTTTAACTGCTATAATAGATTTGGAGGCTAGAGGTGGATGCTGCTTGAACCCGACCAGATCTTAACGGAAGCAGTCGTAGAGACAGTTATTCAGGTTCTAGTCTCCTTATAGATATATGAATAATAACTCAAAAGTATTAGCGCTTAAATATAGACCACAAACTTTCGATGATCTTATTGGTCAAGAGGTTGTTGCAGAAACTATTACCAACTCGATTAAAGCTGACAAAATACCTAATGCATATTTGTTTACTGGAATAAGGGGAATAGGAAAAACTACAACAGCACGAATTGTTGCAAAAGCACTTAATTGTTCAAATGGAATAGAAAATAAATGTAAAATTAAATGTGATAATTGTGATGCGATTACAAACTCAAATCATATCGATGTTCTTGAGATGGATGCCGCAAGCAAAACAGGCGTAGATGACGTAAGAGATTTGATTGAATTTTCTAGATATGGGCCAACATCTGCAAAATATAAAATTTTCATAATTGATGAAGTTCATATGCTTAGCAAGCAAGCATTTAATGCATTATTAAAAACTTTAGAAGAGCCACCTGAATATTTAAAATTTATTTTTGCAACAACAGAAATAAAAAAAATTCCTATTACTGTTGTTTCTAGATGTCAAAGATTTGATTTGTCTAGAATTAAATCCTCAGAATTATTAGAATATATAAAATTAATTAAAGATAAGGAAAATGGAAAAATAACAGAAGATGCTTTAAAGCTTATAGTAAAAATTTCGGAAGGTTCTGTTAGAGATGCTTTATCATTATTAGATAGAGCATTATTAAGTTTGGATGATGGAAAGGAATTGGATTTAAATTCAGCTCAGAAAATTTTTGGATATTTCGATAAATCTCAATTAATTGACTTATTTGAGCTGATTTTAAAAGGTGAAGAAACAAAAGTAATAAATATTTATAGAAAAATTTATGACCAAGGTGTTGAACCAAAAGTTTTTATTAATGACTTCTTAGAGTTACTTTATTATTTTAAAAATATTAATTCTTTAACTTTAGAAAGCACAAACTTTTCATTAAATGATGAAGAATTTTCTAAAATTAAAAATTTATCAAATCAAATAGATTCAGAGGTATTGATATTATTTTGGCAATTTGCCATTTCTTCTCTTGAAGAAATTGATGTTGTTTCAAACCAGCACCTTTCAATTGAAATGTTCTTAATAAGACTGATGCATTTAAGTTCTGTAAAATCTAAAAATAAAGTTGAAAAAGTTGAGATTGATTTGAAGAGTGAAAATTTAGTTAACAATAAAGAAACTGAATTAACTCCTAAAGCAATCAATCAAATCAAGAATATTGCACAGGAAGAAAAAACCAAACCAGAAGTTCAAACAGAAATTAAAGCAGAACATAAAATTAATATAAATGCATTTGAGGATTTAATTGAAATTTGCTCAAAAAGAAAAGAAATCAAACTTAAATACGAATTAGAAAAAAATGTTAACCTTGTAAAATTTGAAAAAAACAGAATTGAAATATCTTTTAATGAAAGTTTAGATAAAGATTTTGTAAAAGATTTATCATCAAAGCTTTTTGAATGGACCGGTGAAAGATGGATTATTACGTTTAGTAAATTAAAAGGGCAGATTTCAGTAAAAGATAAAGAAAAAAATGTAAAAAAAAAGTTAATGGATGAAATGAAAAATTCAGAAATATTTAAAAGTGTGATGGATAAATTTCCTGATGCCGAATTAATAGATGTAAATTCAAAAAAAGATGGAGTTGATAATGACTGATTTTAGTAAAATTTTAGATAAAGCAAAAGAACTTGAGGCAAAAATGAAAGAAAGCCAACAAAAGATTAAGGAAATTAGAGTTGAAGGAGTTTCGGGTTCAAATTCTGTAAAGATAACTTTGGATGGAGAGGGAGAGATGCAAACAATAAAGTTATCTGATGAAATTATGAAAGAGGACAAAACCATAATTGAAGATTTAATTGTTGCAGCACATAATAGTGCTAAATCTCAACTTAAATCAAAAACAACTGAGGAAATTTCAAAAGCAACAGGTGGGTTTGGAATTCCAGGTTTCAAATGGCCCTTATAAAATATGGAAAATGGTAATGAGATAGATGATTTAATTAAACTGATATCAAAATTGCCTGGCTTGGGTCCTAAATCAGCAAAGCGGATTGTATTAAAGTTAATTAATAATAGAGATGAACTAGTAAAACCTTTAGCAAAATCATTAGCGGATGTTTATAAAAATATTTCTAGATGCAAAATTTGTGGGGCTCTAAAATCTATTTCAATAGAGTGTGATTATGAAAATTGTAAAATTGTAGATAAAAAATATGAAAAAATTTGTGTAGTAGAAAATATATCTGACCAGTGGAGTATAGAAAGTTCAAATATATATAAAGGTTATTTTCACATTTTAGGAGGCACTATTTCGTCAGCTGGACAAAAAAAAGAGGATTTATTAATTAATTCTTTAGTGCAAAGAGTTAAAAAAGATAAGATAGAAGAAGTCATACTTGCAACTAGTGCAACTGTTGAAGGTCAAACAACTGCATATTATATTCAAGATAGTTTAAAAAATTTGAATGTTAAGATTACTAAATTAGCACAAGGATTACCTGTTGGTGGAGAAATTGAAAGTTTAGATGATGGAACTTTATTTTCTGCTTTTAAAAATAGGTCTAATTTGGTTTCGAACTCAGATTAGATTTTTTTTTCAATCTATTTAAATGAAGTAATGGTTCAGTATAACCTGAAGGTTGCTCTTTACCTTTAAACACTAAATCACAAGCAGTTTGAAACGCTATAGAATTTTCATAATCATCACTCATTTTAACATATAGCGGATCATCTTTGTTCTGATCATCTACTATTTTGGCCATCTCTTTCATTATTTCAGTTACTTGTATTTTTGTTGTAATTCCATGATGAATCCAGTTGGCTATATGTTGTGAAGAAATTCTTAGAGTTGCCCTGTCTTCCATCAAGCCAATATTGTTAATATCAGGAACTTTTGAACAACCTACTCCTTGATCGACCCACCTTACAACATACCCCAATAAAGTTTGTGCAGAGTTTGAAATTTCTTTATTTATATCCTCTACAGACCAATTGGGTCTATCTGCTATTGGAATTGTTAAAAGATCATCAAGCATAGCTGGTTCTCTATCAGTTAATTTTTTTTGTTCATCGAAAATATTTATTTCATGATAATGTAGAGCATGTAATGCAGCTGCTGTTGGTGATGGAACCCACGCACAATTTGCACCTGCTTTTAAGTGTCCTGTTTTTTGCTCCATCATATCTTTCATTTTGTCGGGCATTGCCCACATTCCTTTTCCAATTTGAGCTTTACCAGAAAACCCACAACTTAAACCAATATCAACATTGTTATTTTCGTATGCAGTAATCCATTTAGACGATTTCATATCACCTTTTTTAATCATAGGACCGGCTTCCATTGATGTATGCATTTCATCACCAGTTCTGTCTAAGAAACCAGTATTGATAAAAAAAACTCTATTTTTGAGACTTCTAATACATTCTTTTAAATTTGCTGATGTTCTTCGCTCTTCATCCATAATCCCAATCTTACATGTGTACTTAGGTAAATTTAGAACTTCCTCAACTTTAGAAAAAATTAAATCTGTAAATGCCGTCTCGTCTGGACCATGCATTTTAGGTTTTACAATATAAACTGATCCAGTTCTTGAATTATTTTTATTTTTAATATCATGTAGCGCGGCTGCTGTAGTTATAAATGCATCCATAATACCCTCAGGTATTTCGCTTCCATCACTCAATAAAATTGAAGGATTTTTCATCAGATGACCGACGTTCCTTACAAGCAATAGGCTTCTACCATGCAACTTTAAGCCTTTGCCATCTTTTGAGATATAACTTCTGTGTGGATTTAATTTTCTCTCAAATAATTTTCCTTCTTTTTCAAATTTTGACTTAAGATCTCCCTTCATTAAACCCAGCCAATTTCGATAACAAATAATTTTATCTTTCGAGTCGACTGCTGCTACACTATCTTCATTATCACAAATTGTTGACACTGCTGACTCTAGTATTATGTCACTAATACCAGCATGATCTTGTTGGGCAGCAAAAGCTCTAGAATCTTTTAGAATTTCAATATGTAAATTATTATTTTTTAAAATAATTGCGGATGGATTATCACTTTCACCTCTGTGTCCAATAAATTTATTTTCGTCCTCTAAATCAAAAATATCGGCACCTTTCAAAACTTTTAATTTTCCAAATTTTACAGCAAAACTTGTAATTTTATTCCAGCTTAATCCCGCTAATGGAAAGTATTTATCTAAAAAATCTCTTCCATATTTGATAACCATTTCACCTCTTAAAGGATCATATCTTTCAGATACGCTATCCTCAGACTGTTCAATTACATCCGTACCATAAAGACTATCATATAAACTCATCCATCTTGCATTCGCAGCATTTAATGCATATCTTGCATTCATCACAGGCACAACTAACTGAGGCCCTGCTATACTTGCAATTTCTTCATCAACATTTTTGGTTTCAATTTTAAAGTCAGGCCCTTCTTCTTTTAAGTAACCAATTTCTAATAAAAATTTTTTATATTCATTTAAATTAAATTCTTTACCTTTATTTTTAATATGCCATTCATCAATTTTTTTCTGCAATTCTTCTCTAAATTTAATTAATTCTTTATTTTTTGGTGCTAGCTCATCAAGAGTTTCCTCAAGACCTAACCAAAAATTTTCTGCTGATATATCAGTCCCTTTTAATAATTCGTCGCTTACAAAGTTAGATAGTTTTTCAGATACTTGAAGGTTGTTAATTTTAATGTATTTTTCTTGCATAGCACTTAACTTCTTACCCCATCTGTATTTTTGCCTGAGAGCTTTACTCCTTCGGCGGAAATCAATCTCTTTCCAGAGTGTTATGCTTTAATCGGTCCTTTTGCCTGAGAGTTTCCGGGGTGGTTGCTCCTTCGGCGCTAAAAATAGTCTCTCCCGATAATGAATTTGTATCTGTTAAATGATTTAAGTCAATTAATAAGAATTACACCTTATTTAATATCATTTTATTGCCTTTTTTGTATTTTAACCATCCGCTATAAATAAAATATGAAAAATTATCTAAATTTTGAAACAGAAATTAAAGATCTAGAAAACGAACTAGAAAAATTGAAAGATCCTTACAATCAAGAGGGATTATCAGAAGTCGATACTCAAAAAATTTCAAGCACTCAAACAGAAATAGATGAAAAATTAAAAAATATTTATTCCAATCTAGATCCTTGGCAGACTACTATGGTCGCTCGTCATGAAGATAGACCTAAAGCAAAATTTTTTATTGATAATTTGTTTGATGATTTCATCTCACTATCTGGAGATAGATATTATGGAGAAGATAAATCGGTTTTAACTGGATTTGCAAAATTTAATGGAAAATCAGTTTTAGTGATAGGACAAGAAAAAGGAGAAGATTTGGATAGCAGAATAGAAAGAAATTTTGGAATGATGAGGCCAGAAGGTTATAGAAAAACTATAAGATTAATGAACTTAGCAAACAAATTTAATATTCCCATAATCTCTTTTATTGACACTCCAGGAGCATATCCAGGTGTAGGAGCCGAAGAACGAGGACAAGCAGAAGCAATTGCAAAATCAATCGAGTGCTGTATGGAGCTTAAAGTTCCAACAATTGCAATAATTATAGGTGAAGGTGGTTCTGGTGGAGCAATTGCATTAGCTTCATCAAATAAAGTCCTTATGCTAGAAAATGCAATTTATTCAGTAATATCCCCTGAGGGATGTGCAACTATTCTATGGAGAGATCCAAAAAAAATGCTTGATGCTGCGAAAGCTATGAAGCTTTCAGCTAAAGATTTACTTAAGTTAAAAGTTATTGATGAAATAATTGACGAACCATTAGGTGGTGCACACAGAGATAGAGATATAATATTAACCAATATCAGACAAACCTTAACAAAAAATTTAAATTATTTTGACAACTTATCCTCTGAAGAAATAATGACTGAGAGAAAAAATAAATTTCTAAAAATTGGAAGAAATGATGGTTTTATGACTAGTACTGAAGATTTAAGTACATTAACAATTAAGAAAAATAACTTTGATCAAATTTTTAAATCAAAAAAAATATTAATAGCGGTTATTGGTGGATTAATTTTAGTTTCTTCAATCTTTTTATTAATTTAAATTCTATAAGGCTCCACAGCAGTTTTTAAATTTTTTTCCTGTAGCCTCACATCTATCGTTTCTAGAAATTTTTTGATTTTTTTTTATTAACAATAAACATTTTGGATTATCAGATGGATTTATTTTTTTAGAATTTTTTTCTTCATTATTTGGTTCCATTACTACCTTTAAGTTCATTAAAATACTTACATAATCTAACTTTAATTTTTCTAGAAGATTTGAAAATAATTCAAATGCTTCTTTTTTGTATTCAACTAAAGGATCTCTCTGACCATAAGATCTTAATCCTATAACTTGTCTCAATTGCTCCAAATATTGAATGTGAGATTTCCAGTTTAAATCAATTGATTGAAGAAAAATTCTTTTTTCAATTTCTTTTGCATGATCTTCACCTAGAAGTTTAATCCGTTCATTTCTAGTTTCTTGAAACTTATTAGAAATCTTCTCTCTGAAATCTTTATCTTTTGCTTCAATTAAATCTTTAAATTCAGCTTCTTCAAAGCTTTTTCCAACTATTTGTTTAGTTTTATTATAAAATTCATTACTTTTAGGATTAGATAAATTTGAAATTTTTAAATTAATTAAATCATCAGATATTTCTTTTAAAAATTCATCTGAATAATCAAAGATATTTTCACTATTCATCGCATTTTTTCTTTGTGAAAATACAACATGCCTTTGATCATTAAGAACATTATCAAATTTGATGAGTGTTTTTCTTATATCAAAATTTCTAGCTTCCACTTTCTGCTGTGCTCTCTCTAAAGCTTTATTAATCCATGGATGATCAATACTTTCACCGTCTTTAAGTCCAAGTTTTTCGAGCATATTATTCATAGAATCTGATCCAAAAATTCTCATTAAATCATCCTCTAGACTGACGTAAAATACAGAGCTACCTTCATCTCCCTGTCTTCCAGATCTTCCTCTTGCCTGGTTATCCACCCTTCTAGACTCCATTCTTTCTGTACCAATTACAAATAAACCACCAAAGGATTTAATTTTATCTTTATTTATTTTAAGTTCCTCCTCTGGAATAGAGCCCTTCTTACCACCAAGTTGAATATCAACTCCTCTTCCCGAAATACTTGTTGTAATTATTAATGAATTTTCTTTTCCTGCATTTGCAATTATCTCAGCTTCATTTTCATGATTTTTTGCGTTTAACACTACATGTTTAATATTTTTTTGATTTAACAAATTTGAATAAACTTCAGATTTATTAATACTTGAGGTAAATACCAAAATAGGCTGACCTAATTTATTTCTTTCAATTATTTTTTCTATAATTGCTTCATTTTTCTCTTTTTCTGTTCTAAAAATTAGATCGTTAAAATCTTTTCGAATCATCTCTTTGTTTGTTGGAATAACAACAACAGGAAGATTATAAATTTCAAAAAACTCTTCGGATTCTGTAGCGGCCGTACCAGTACAACCAGATAATTTTTTATAAAGTTTAAAATAATTTTGATAAGTAATTGAAGCTAATGTTTGATTTTCAGCCTGTACTTTAATTTTTTCTTTGGCCTCTAATGCTTGATGCAAGCCATCTCCAAAACGTCTACCTTCTAAAATTCTTCCAGTTAGTTCATCAATAATTTTAAGACTTCCATCTTTAACAATGTAGTCTCTACCTTTTTCAAATAAATGATTTGCTCTTAAAGCCTGATTAACATGATGAACTAAATGTAAATTTTCTGGATCATAAAAATTATTATTTTTTAAAATACCAGCATTAGAAAAGAGTTTTTCAACATTATTAATTCCATCATTTGTCAATAAAACACTCTTTTCTTTTTCATCAATTTCAAAGTCTTTATTGTTTAAGATTCTAATTAGTTTATCAATTACTAGATATTGGGCAGTTTTATCTTCAGCTGCTCCAGAAATTATTAAAGGTGTTCTTGCCTCATCAATCAAACATGAGTCTATCTCATCTACTATTGAAAAATTATGATCTCTCTGAACCATTTCTTGTTCAGAAAATTTCATATTATCTCTCAGGTAATCAAAACCTAATTCACTGTTAGTTGCATATGTTATGTCACAATTATAATTTTTTTTACGTTCAGCATCATCTTGATAGTTGTTTATAAATCCCGATGAAAGACCAAGAAAATTATAGATTTGTCCCATTTCAATAGAGTCTCTTTTTGCAAGATAATCATTTACAGTTACTATATGTACACCTTTGCCACTCAATGCATTTAAATATGCAGCAAGTGTTATTGTTAGAGTTTTTCCTTCTCCAGTTCTCATTTCTGCAATTTTGCCCTCATGCAAGGCTACACCTCCTATTAACTGAACGTTAAAGTGTCTTTCATTTCGTGTTCGTTTAGCAGCCTCTCTGACTAAAGCGAAAGCTTCTGGAAGTAATTCGTTTAAAGTTTTTCCGTCTTTTATCTGATTTTTAAATTCATTGGTTTTTTTTGGAAAGTCATCGTCATTTAAATTTTTTAAATCTTCCTCATTTAAGTTTATTTTTTCAACAATTTTTCCAATTCTATCTAGTTCTTTTTGATTGCTAGATTTGATAAATTTTGTAATTAAATTTAATGGGTTAAACATGACTATTTGATTTATTCTTTACTTATATTGTTTAATATATGTATTAAATAAATAATTTAAACAATATGGGAATTAATTTAACAAATTTTTTATCATCTCAATCAAAAAATACTAAAATGATTGATTTTCAAGACCTTGATCATTTAGATGGTCTTTCAATTTCAGTTGTTTCTGCAAATTTATATAAAGATATCAGAGACGATTTAACAATGTTCTATTTCAGAGAAGGTGCTAATTATGCTTCTGTTTATACTCAATCAAAAATAATATCAGAAAATATAAAATGGAATATTAACCAAAGACCAAAAAAAATATATTCTCTTATTATAAATACAAGAAATGCCAATGCTTTCACTGGAAAGCAAGGGTATGAAAGTTTAAAAAAAATAGCAGATTTAACTGCGAAAGAATTAAATAAAAAACAGGAAGAAGACGAAGAGAATCCAAAGAAAATTTTTTCAAAGAATATAATATTTGGTTGTACTGGTACTATTGGAGAAATTTTTCCATATGAAAAAATTTCTAACAATATTCCAAATCTAATAAAAAAAATTACTTATACTCAAAATAAATTCATTTGGATGAAGGCAGCACTTGCAATTATGACTACGGATACAAAGCCAAAATTAGCTATGGAGGAATGTTTTATTGGAAGTGAAAAAGTAAAAATATATGGAATTGCTAAAGGTTCAGGAATGATACATCCGAATATGGCCACAACACTTGCGTATGTATTTACTGATGCAACTTTATCTAATGACGTTTTAGGAAAGCTATTAAAAAAAAATATAACCAATACATTTAATGCTATTTCTTGTGATGGAGATACCAGCACAAATGATATGGCAACTATCTTTGCAACTAATGAAGTTAAAAATTCTCAAGTAAAAAGTGTGAATGAAAATAAAATTAAAAATTTTGATAAAGCATTAAATAATGTTCTTTTAAATTTGGCCAAAAGAATTGTTTCAGATGGTGAAGGAGCATCAAAATTTATAACAATTAATGTTAGCAAATGTAAAAATGATATAGATGCAAAAAAAATTGCTTTATCTGTTGCAAATTCTCCACTAGTAAAAACCGCAATTTCTGGAGAAGATCCGAATTGGGGCCGAGTTATAATGGCAATCGGTAAAGCTGGGCCTAAAATTAATTTAAAAAAATTATCTGTTAAGTTTGGAAATATAACAATTGTAGAAGGTGGAAAATTAAATCAAAGTTATGATGAAAAACAAACAGCAAATTATATGAAATCTGAAAATATAGAAATAAACATTGAAGCCTTCACAGGAAATAAAAACTTCACAGCTTATACTATGGATTTAACAAAAAAATATATTGAAATTAATGCAGACTATAGAAGTTAACTTATTGAAAACCCAAATTTTATAATTAAGTAATAATCATGATTAAATATAAACTTTTTTGTAAAGAATGTAATTTAAAATTTGATAGTTGGTTTGCATCTTCAAACGAGTATGAAAGACTAAAAAAGAAAAAACTTTTAAATTGCCATAATTGCAATTCAGAAAAAGTTGAAAAAACAATTATGGCACCTCAGCTAATAAGTAATAAATCAAAAACTGATGAAAAATTAAACTTAGAAAAATATAATAAAGTAAAAAAAACTATAAAAGATTATCAAAAATTTATTAAAGATAATTTTAATTATGTTGGTGATAATTTTGCTTATGAAGCGAGATCAATTCATTACAATGGTAAAAAAAAATCAAAGGGTATTTACGGTAGTGCATCAAAGGAAGATTTGAAAGAATTAAAAGAAGAAGGTATAGATGCTCAAATGATCCCTTGGATAGATGAAAAAGAAAATTAGTTTTTAATAAACTTTGCTATATAGTTTACAGATAAATCTCTAGAAATACTCCATTCATCCTTAATAATGTTAAAATTCATACCCTCTAATTTGTTTAGAGATAAATCATATTTCATTAAAATTTTTTTAAGATCTTCAGGTTTAACAAATTTTTCCCATTCGTGTGTTCCAATTGGAAGCCATCTCAAAACATACTCTGCTCCAACAATTGCAAAAACATATGATTTTAAAGTTTTATTTATTGTTGCAACGAACATTAGTCCATTTTTTTTTAAAAGTTTTGAGCAAGACTTTAAAAAAAAATCTACATCCTCTACATGTTCAACAATTTCCATATTTAAAATTACATCAAATTTTTTGTTAATTTTAAGCTTTTCAGGCGATGAACATAAATAATTAATTTTTAGTTTATTTTTTTTTGAATGGAGTTTTGCAATTTTTATATTTTTATCAGATGCATCGATACCTGTAACATTTGCTCCCAGTCTTGACATTGGTTCGGATAGTAACCCTCCACCACATCCAATATCTAAAATATCTATTCCTGATAAAGGTCTTAATTTATTTTTTAATTTGAAATTATTAATAATATTTTCTTTTATATATTTTATTCTTGTTGGATTAAATTTATGAAGTGGTTTGAATTTACCCTCTGGATCCCACCATTCATTGGCCATTTTAGAAAATTTATCTATTTCTTTTTTATTTACACTAGTCATTGTGATAAATAGTTGACATAACAATTTAGATGTATTTTATCCATTATTTATTAAATATTAATAATTAAAGCTAGCATGAAAACTATCGTTTTAAAATTTGGTGGAACATCTGTAGGAACTATAGATAGAATTAAAAAGGTATGCAAAATAATTGCTTTTTACAAAAAGAAAAAAAATAAGTTAGTAGTTGTTTCATCGGCAATGAGTGGTGTGACAAATGAGTTAGTTAATAAATCTAAATTGATAAGTAGCAATTTTGATAGAGCAGAATATGATGTATTAGTTTCGACTGGAGAGCAAGCATCATGCGCACTTATTGCTGGTAGACTAAAACATAATGGGTTTAAATCGAGATCTTGGACATCATGGCAATTACCTATTTTAACAGATGGTCCTCATTCAAGTGCAAGGATTAGTTCAGTAGGTATCAAAGAACTAAATAGATATATAAACTCAGGTGGAATACCTATAATCACAGGATTTCAGGGTGTAAGTAAAGATTTAAGAATAACAACAATCGGAAGAAGCGGATCTGATGCAACTGCAATTATGCTTGCAAAATTTATTAAAGCTGATGAGTGTATAATATATACTGATGTAGATGGAGTTTATACTACTGATCCAAGGCAGTATAAAAAAGCAAAAAAAATTAAAAAAATTTTTTATGACGAAATGTTAGAAATGGCATCTCTCGGTTCAAAAGTAATGCAGCCTACTTCGGTTCAGGATGCAAAGCTGAATAAGATTGATGTTAAAGTAAAATCTTCATTTGTATCAAAATCTGGCACCTTAATAACTAATTCTAAAAAAGCATTTAGTGACCAAATTATTACTGGAATTTCATCAACAAAAAATGATGCTAAAATTACAATTGTAGGAGTAAAAGATAGACCTGGTGTTGCTGCTTCTATTTTTAAACCATTATCAAAAAATCTTATCAATGTAGATATGGTAGTTCAAAATATATCTTTAGATGGAAAAGAGACAGATCTTACATTTACTATAAAAGCTGATGATTTAAAAAAAACAGAAAAATTAATTAAACAAAATAAAAAAATATCTTTTAAAAAATTATCTTTTGATAAAGGTGTTTCTAAAGTTTCAATCATCGGTGTTGGTATGATAACGACTCCTGGTATAACATATAGAATGTTCCAGGCACTAGCCTCAAAAAAAATTAATATTTTGGTTATTTCTACCTCAGAGATAAAGATTTCAGTTCTAGTTTCTGTTAAGCATGTTAAAAGAGCAATAGCTGCTTTACATAAAGAATTTAAATTAGATTAATTATAATGAGTTTAAGACCATTTAGAGATATTAAAAGAAGAAAAACAAAAGTTATAAATGTTGGAAATGTAAAGATTGGGGGAGACAATCCAATCTCTGTTCAATCAATGACGAACACTTTAACTACGGATGTTAAAGCAACCATTAAACAAATTAATGATATAGCTGAGGAAGGTGCTGATATTGTAAGAGTGTCTTGTCCAGATGAAGACTCTTCAAAAGCATTAAAAGAAATAATAAAACATGTATCAATACCAGTAGTTGCAGATATACATTTTCATTACAAAAGAGCTATTGAGGCAGCAGAAAATGGAGCTAGCTGTTTAAGAATTAATCCAGGAAATATTGGAGATGAAACAAAGATACACGAGGTATTGAAAGCAGCAAAGAGTAATAATTGTTCAATCAGAATTGGAGTAAATGCAGGTTCTCTGGAAAAAGATATTTTAGAGGAATTTAAAGAGCCTTGTCCAGAGGCATTAGTTAAAAGCGCTTTAAGAAATATAAAAATTTTAGAAGATAAAGATTTTTTAAATTTTAAAATAAGTGTCAAATCATCAGATGTATTCCTTTCGATAGCAGCATACAGACAATTGTCTAAAGTTATAGATTATCCTCTACATCTTGGAATTACAGAGGCAGGAAGTTTTGTATCTGGGAGCATAAAATCATCCATAGGGCTTGGTAGTTTATTAATGGATGGAATTGGAGATACTATTAGAATTTCTTTATCTGACAACCCAACTCAAGAGGTAAAAATTGGTAATGAGATATTAAAATCACTAAATCTGAGAAATAGAGGAGTAAAGATCATTTCTTGCCCTTCTTGTGCAAGACAAGCATTTCAAGTAATCGATACTGTCAAAATATTAGAAGAGAAACTAGCCCATATAAAAACACCAATAACACTGTCAATTATTGGTTGTGTTGTTAATGGACCAGGAGAAGCTGCAATGACAGACATAGGAATTACTGGAGGGGGAAAAGGAAATAATATGCTTTATTTATCCGGTGTTCAGAAAGAAAAAGTTTTGACTGATGACATAATTAATAAAGTTGTAAGCGAAATTGAGAAAAAAGCATCTGAACTAGAGAACTAATTATGATACCCTTAAAAACAGTTAAGGAATTATTAATAAGACATTCATCCATAGAAAAAGACTTATCCACTGGTGGATTAGATAACAAGTTATTTGCTGAAAAATCAAAAGAATACTCAGATTTAAATGAGATAGTTGGAAGTGCCAAAGATTACATTTCTTTTCAAACTGAAAAAGAAGAATTGGAGAAAATATTAAATGATAGCTCTGCTGATGGAGAGTTAAAAAAAATGGCAGATACAGAATTGATAGATTTACAAAATCGATATGAAGCTAATGAAAAAAAATTAAAATTATTTTTGCTGCCAAAAGATGAAGCAGATAAAAAAAATGCTATTATTGAAATAAGAGCAGGGACTGGTGGATTAGAAGCAAGTTTATTTGCATCAGATTTATTTAAAATGTATGAAAAAGTTAGTCATAAAAAAAAATGGTCTTTAGAATTAATCTCAATATCTAGAAGTGATGCAGGAGGTTTAAAAGAAGTTATAGCTTCAATAAAAGGTACTAATATCTATTCAACACTAAAGTATGAGAGTGGAGTTCATAGAGTACAGAGAGTTCCAGACACCGAAACTCAAGGAAGAGTTCATACATCAGCAGCAACAGTAGCTGTTTTACCTGAAGCAGAAGATGTAGATTTAAAAATAAATGATTCTGACTTAAGAATAGATGTATTTAGAGCAGGTGGACCAGGTGGACAATCTGTTAATACGACAGATAGTGCTGTAAGAATTACTCACATCCCGACTGGTTTAAGTGTATCTCAACAAGATGAAAAATCACAACATAAAAATAAAGCTAAGGGAATGAAAATTTTGAGAGCACGTTTATATGAATTGGAAAGATCAAGAATTGACCAAGAAAGATCTCAAGACCGTAAGACAAAAATCGGTACAGGTGACAGATCAGAAAGAATAAGAACTTACAACTTCCCTCAAGGAAGAGTTACAGATCATAGAATAAATTTAACTCTTCATAAATTAGATGAATTTTTAGAAGGAGAAGTATTTGATGAAATGATTGAATCTTTGACACTACAAGCGCAAGAGGAAAGTCTTAGTAACTTAAAATAATATATGAATATTAATTTGGCTATAAATGAGGGTTCAAAAATTTTAAACAGTAAATTTATACCTAACCCACTATTAGATGCTGAAATTTTAATGGCTAAAATAATTAATAAAGATAGAAATTATATTTTACTAAATTACAGCAATCCTATTAATAAAAATGATTTAAATAAATTTTTTAAGTTAATTGAAAAGAGATCTTTAGGAAAACCTGTAGCATATTTAATTAAAAAAAAATCTTTTTGGAATTCAGAATTTATTATTTCGAATGATACATTAATTCCAAGACCAGATACAGAACTCGTTGTAGAAAATACATTAAAGTTAACAAAACAAAGAAATAAATTAAATATTTTGGATATAGGAGTTGGTTCAGGCTGTATTCTTCTTTCAATTCTTAAAGAAAGAAAAGATTTTATCGGTACCGGCATAGATATAAGTGAAAAATGTCTTAATATAAGTAAAAAGAATGCAATTAATCTTAAAGTTAGTTCTAGAGTAAAATTTTATAAATCAGATGTTGACAAATTCAATTTAGGAAAATATGATTTAATTGTTTCTAATCCTCCTTATATTAATACATGTAAAATTAAATATTTGGAAAGAGATGTTGCTGAGTTTGAACCAAAACTAGCTTTAGACGGTGGATTAGATGGTTTATCAGAAATCAGAAAAGTAATTAAAAAATCTTCTGAACTGATAAAAAAAAATAGCAAATTTATTTTAGAGATCGGATTTGATCAAAAAAATAAAGTAATTAATTTATTAAAAAAAGAAGGTTTTTATATAAATAGTATCCAAAAAGATTATGCAAATAATGATCGGTGTATAGTTAGTACAAAAATATAATTATTAAATTATGGTAACATTTAGAAATAATAGCAATAACAATAGAAAAAGTGGCTTCAGAAGAAATACTAGAAATTTTAAAACGAATGGTGATGCTCCGAAATTTAACTCTAACTTTTCAAATAATGATAATTTCAAAAGAAAAGCTCCTGGAAGAAATAATCATAATGCACCTAAATTAATAGAAAAATACAATGATTTAGCAAGAGAGGCGCTTTCAAACGGAGATAAAATTTTATCTGAGAATTATTTACAGCATGCTGATCATTTTACAAGAATACTTAACGAAAGAGAAAGTTTTAAAAGAGAGAAGTTTTCTGAAAGTAGATCTGAAAATAATACTGAAGTTACTGAAGAAAATAATGAAAATTTAGATCAAAATTCTACAGATAAAGTAGGTGCATCCGAAGATAAAAATAAAATTCAAAAAACTGCAAAAGCCCAAGTGGAAGTAAATTAGTTTATTCCCAATATTTTTTCTGATTTAAGAACATCCAATTTAATTTTGTTCGTTTCAAATAGTTTTCGCTCTTCACCTTTCAATATTTTACCTGATGGAAGTTTAAGTTTTTGTGAATTTACTTTTTTTCCATTTACAATCACCTCATAATGTAAATGAGGACCGGTAGATTTTCCTGTGGAGCCAACGTAACCAATAGTTTGTCCTTGCTTAACTCTTACACCAGGTTTAATACCACGAGCAAATTTTGACATATGGGCATAAACTGTTTGATAAGTTGAATTATGTTTTATTTTTACACAGTTTCCTCCTCCTCCACACCATCCGGCTTTTTTTACTATGCCATCCCCAGATGCCATTATTGGAGTCCCGATAGGTGCAGCAAAATCAGTACCTCTATGCATTTTATTGTAACCATCTATAGGATGTTTTCTCATTCCAAATGGAGAAGAAAGTCTTGCACCGTTAATTGGTGTCTTCATTAATGCTTTTTTAACACTTTTACCATTTCTATCATAGTGACCTACACTTCCTTTATTATCAAAATAATATAAATTATTGTCTTGTCCACTGAGCTTTAGGTTCGCAAACAGAATTTCACCTGTTTCTATAAGTTCATTTTGTTCATTTAAAAAAATTTCATACATAATTTGAAATTTATCATTTTTTCTAATATCTCTTTGAAAATCAACTTGAAATCCATAAATACCCGCGAAATCAATAATTGTATTAGCAGGAATTTGTTTGTCAGTAGCTGCTTTGTATAGACTTTGAGCTATTAAGTTTTCTTTATATATTATTTTTTTATTTAATTTTATTGAAATAATTTCTTTATTAAAATTGTCTCCTATAACATTTCTTTTTAGATAAATTTTTTGAGTATTAGAAGTTTGATATATAAATTCCTCAATTTTGTTGTTTGTTTTATCAAGACTAAATTGTATTATTTGTTTAGTATTTAATTTATTAAGATTTATTTTTTTTTTAAGAGAGGTTTTAATTTTAATTATTTCTGACTTCTCAATTGAATAGCTTTCCAAAATTTTATCAAATGTTTCACCTGATTTAATTTTGTGTTTAACTTTTTTATATTTTGGTTCTAGATTATCAATTAAGTAACTTAATGTTTTTGTAAAGTAAACATTATCAATAAAATTAGTATAAGTTTTTTCGTTCAAATTTTTTTTATAATTAAAATAACTTGTGGCTATAGCAGTTATAAAAATTAAGATAATTAATCCAAAAATTTCAAAATTTTTTTTAAATTTAAATTTAAAATTATTAAGCATATATTTTTGATAGACGATCAATTAATAGTTTAGGGGTGAATAAAAATCAAAAAAAACCCTTTAAAATGTGGTATTTTTGTTGTTTTTTTTGTTCTTAAATGCTTGATTTCCTTTATTTTTAGCCTATAAGCACTGAACTTTCTCAGTAAAATTATTGTTTAAACAATAAATAAGTGAGGATTATTGAGCCTTTTTTGCTCAATTAGCTATTTAAAGCGTTAAAATTTAAGAAGAGAAGTGTGGACGGTTAAGGTTACCAAAATTTGTCGTACACACTTCAATCACATATAAATTTTATTCTTAGAATTTATATGGAAGCTAGTGTGCGCCGTTTTTAAACTTGAGAGTTTGATCATGGCTCAGAACGTACGCTGGCGGCACGCCTAACACATGCAAGTCGAACGAAGTAGCAATACTTAGTGGCAGACGGGTGAGTAACATGTAGGTATCTACCCTTTGGCCTGGAATAACACGAGGAAACTTGTGCTAATACCGGATAAGTCTTTACGGAGAAAGCTTTATGCACCATTGGATGAGCCTGCACTTGATTAGTTTGTTGGTGGGGTAATGGCCTACCAAGACTGTGATCAATAGCTGATTTGAGAGGATGATCAGCCACATTGGGACTGAGACACGGCCCAAACTCCTACGGGAGGCAGCAGTGGGGAATCTTGCACAATGGAGGAAACTCTGATGCAGCGATGCCGCGTGAGTGAAGAAGGCCTTTGGGTTGTAAAGCTCTTTCGTCGGGGAAGAAAATGACTGTACCCGAATAAGAAGGTCCGGCTAACTTCGTGCCAGCAGCCGCGGTAATACGAAGGGACCTAGCGTAGTTCGGAATTACTGGGCTTAAAGAGTTCGTAGGTTGTTGAAAAAGTTGGTGGTGAAATCCCAGAGCTTAACTCTGGAACTGCCATCAAAACTTTTCAGCTAGAGTATGATAGAGGAAAGCAGAATTTCTAGTGTAGAGGTGAAATTCGTAGATATTAGAAAGAATACCAATTGCGAAGGCAGCTTTCTGGATCATTACTGACACTGAGGAACGAAAGCATGGGTAGCGAAGAGGATTAGATACCCTCGTAGTCCATGCCGTAAACGATGTGTGTTAGACGTTGGAAATTTATTTTCAGTGTCGCAGCGAAAGCGATAAACACACCGCCTGGGGAGTACGACCGCAAGGTTAAAACTCAAATGAATTGACGGGGACCCGCACAAGTAGTGGAGCATGTGGTTTAATTCGAAGATACGCGCAGAACCTTACCAACACTTGACATGTTCGTCGCGACTTTAAGAGATTAAAGTTTTCGGTTCGGCCGGACGAAACACAGGTGCTGCATGGCTGTCGTCAGCTCGTGTCGTGAGATGTTGGGTTAAGTCCCGCAACGAGCGCAACCCTCACTTTTAGTTGCCATCATTTAGTTGGGCACTCTGAAAGAACTGCCAGTGATAAGCTGGAGGAAGGTGGGGATGACGTCAAGTCCTCATGGCCCTTACGTGTTGGGCTACACACGTGCTACAATGGTATCTACAACAGGAAGCAAAACCGCGAGGTTAAGCAAATCCTTAAAAGATACCTCAGTTCGGATTGCACTCTGCAACTCGAGTGCATGAAGCTGGAATTACTAGTAATCGTGGATCAGCGTGCCACGGTGAATGCGTTCCCGGGTCTTGTACACACCGCCCGTCACACCATGGGAGTTGGTTCTACCTTAAGGCAAGGTTTCAAACCCTTGACCACGGTATAGTCAGCGACTGGGGTGAAGTCGTAACAAGGTAGCCGTAGGGGAACCTGCGGCTGGATTACCTCCTTTCTAAGGATGAATAAAAATTAGTTTTTATTCTAAATAATATACATAGGTAATGTTGACCGTCCTCATTTCTCTTCTTAAAGTAGTGTTTCTCTTGCATGGGGGCCGGTAGCTCAGTTGGTTAGAGCACACCCTTGATAAGGGTGGGGTCGAAAGTTCGAGTCTTTCTCGGCCCACCAAATAGATCATGGGGGATTAGCTCAGCTGGGAGAGCGCCTGATTTGCATTCAGGAGGTCAGCGGTTCGATCCCGCTATCCTCCACCAAAACACTTAGTTATAAAAAATCGTGAAAAAAAAATTAATATCAATATCTATATCCGAACATTAGTAATGTTATTAGCTAATGTTCAAAAAAAATTTGATTCAACACAGAATTTTTTTCTGTGCATAAATCAAGCGTTTAAGGGCGTGTAGTGGATGCCTTGGCACTGAAAGCCGATGAAGGACGTGATATACTGCGATAAGTTTCGGGGAGCTGTATGTAAGTTTTGATCCGAAAATTTCCGAATGGGGAAACCCACCACTTTATGTGGTACTTTAAACTGAATACATAGGTTTAAAGAGACAACCTGGAGAACTGAAACATCTAAGTAACCAGAGGAAAAGAAATCAATTGAGATTCCGTTAGTAGTGGCGAGCGAACGCGGACTAGGCCAGTAATTTTGTTAAAAAAATTTGAATAGTTTGGAAATGCTAACCATAGAGGGTGATAGTCCCGTATGAGTAATGTTTAACAAAATTCTTGAGTAAAGCGGGACACGTGAAATCCTGCTCGAATACAGGGGGACCACCCTCTAAGCCTAAATACTCTTCAGTGACCGATAGTGAACTAGTACCGTGAGGGAAAGGTGAAAAGAACCCCTATTAGGGGAGTGAAATAGAACCTGAAACCGCATGCCTACAATCAGTCGAAGCTCTTTTTAGAGTGACGGCGTACCTTTTGTATAATGGGTCAGTGACTTAATTTATTAAGCAAGCTTAAGCCATCTAGGTGTAGGCGTAGCGAAAGCAAGTCTTAATAGGGCGATTAGTTTAATGAATTAGACCCGAAAACGAATGAGCTTACCATGAGCAGGTTGAAAGTAAGGTAACACTTACCGGAGGACCGAACCAGTTGACGTTGAAAAGTCTTTGGATGACTTGTGGTAAGGGGTGAAAGGCCAACCAAATTCGTAGATAGCTGGTTTTCCGCGAAAACTATTTAGGTAGTGCGTTGAATAAATAGACGTTTAGAGGTAGAGCACTAAATGGGCTAGGGGGAAGAGATTCTTACCAAACCTAATAAAACTCCGAATGCTAAACGTTGTTCTTCAGCAGACAGACTGTGG
>NZ_CVSU01000081.1 GCF_001180205.1 Candidatus Pelagibacter communis
TACACCTTTTTTTAAGAGACAAATACTTAAAGATTTTATTCAAAATATTAATTTCAATGAAAGTGATTTATTTTTCATTAAGTCAAACAACACACGACATAATATATTTGGCTTATGGTCGATTAATTTACTAGATAAGCTAAAGAAGGATCTAAAT
Source organism: Candidatus Pelagibacter communis (assembly GCF_001180205.1). Lineage (GTDB taxonomy): Bacteria > Pseudomonadota > Alphaproteobacteria > Pelagibacterales > Pelagibacteraceae > Pelagibacter > Pelagibacter ubique_O. Next base: position 158 of record NZ_CVSU01000081.1, read on the forward strand.
AATGGAGAAAGAAAAGTAGAGTGGTGGGCTAATAATACTGGGGTAAAAATAATTAATATGGAGTTTTCAAATAATGATCCTTTCTTTAATATAAATACAAAAGAAGATTTAAAAAAAGCTGAAGAAATATTCAAAAATGATTAGTTACGAAAAATCAAAAAGAATTTTAAAAAAAGCAAAAATTAAAATTAAAGACGAAACTATAAAGGGTGTAAATTCTCTAAATAGAGTAGTTTCTACCAATATTTATTCTAATATAAATTATCCAGCAGGGAATAATGCTGCATTTGATGGTTACGCAATTAATTCAAAAGATACTAATCGATTAAAAAAAAAATTCCCAAAAAAATTTAAAATTATTGGTTCAATTGCTGCAGGAATGAAACCATTTAAAAAAAAGATAAAAAAATTTGATACTGCTGAAATAATGACTGGAGGAATTATCCCAAAGGGTTTCGATACAATTATTCCTATAGAACAAATAATTTTTGCTCCTAATAAAAAATATATTTTAATCGACCAGAAAATAAAAAAATTTGATCACGTTAGGTTTGCAGGTTCAGATTATAGAAAAGGAGAGGTTGTAATAAAAAAAAATACAATTGTTCAACCAAATCATATTTTAGCTTTTAAAAGTTTAGGTATTAAACAAATTAAAGTAAAAAAAAAGATTAATATATTATTTTTTTCAACTGGAAACGAAATATCAAACAAAGACAATATTCCAAACTGGATGGTAAGAAATTCTAACACACACTATATAAAAAACTTAAATCAAAATTTTTTATTTAATTTTAAAAGTAGCAGTATATTAAGAGACAATCATCAAAATATTTTTAAACAAAAAATAAATAAATTAATTAAATCTAAAGATGATATTATTATTACGTCAGGTGCAGTTTCCGCAGGTAAGTTTGATTTTATACCTGATGTTGTTAAAAAATTTAAGTTATCAAGCTACTTTAAAAGTGCTGCAATAAGGCCAGGAAAACCAATAATGTTTGCAAAAATTAAAGGGAAAGAAAAGGCAATATTTGGACTCCCTGGAAATCCAATTTCTTCAGCTGCATGTTTTAGATTTTTTGTAATTCCATATATTTTAAGTGCCTTAGGATTATCAGAAGAAAAATCAATTAAAGCTATTTTGACGAATGGTTTTGTTAAAAAAAAGAATTTCACAAGATTTGTAAAGAGTCAATTAAGCACAACTAAAAATGGAAAAATAAATGTTGAAATTTTAAAAGGTCAAGAGTCTTTTAGAATTAAATCATTTGTAAAATCAAATATTTGGGTTTTGTTACCAGCGGGTAAATCAAAATTTAAAAAGGGAGATGTCGTTGATTGCTTTTTCCCCAACCTCTCAAATCAAAATTTAGTTTAGAAACGTATTTTTGTTGTAGAAAATTCTATTTACAATTAGATTTCTCATTATGTTAGAGTTGAGAAATCCAAGAATAGCCATTCCCGTTGTACTTTTTGCCGGTCTGTTGTGGTCGTTTGGTCCATTAGTGGTTCGATACATGGATAATCCGCAATTGGCACCTTGGCAGTATATTTTTGGTAGAGGTTTAACAATTTTTATTCTATTAAATCTTTATTTATTTTTCGAGGAAGGAAAAAAATTTTACAAAAACTATTATAAAATAGGTTTATCTGGAGTAATCGGTGGATCTGGATTGGGGATCGCTATGATTACATTTATTTATTCAATTACAAATACTAGCACTGCGGTTACTTTGCTTTGTTTAGCAGCAATGCCTTTTTTTACAGCATTATTGGCATTTTTATTTTTAAAAGAAAAAATTTCTCTTAATGTGTGGATATCAATAATAATTGCAACAGCTGGTATCATTATTATGGCACTTGGAAACACTGGTGAAAGATCATTAATTGGTTTCGTATTTGGTTTAACTTCTTCAATTGGTTTCTCAGTTTTTTCTGTAACGCTTAGATGGAGAAAAGAAACACCAAAATTCACAACAGTAGCTTTTGCTGGTTTCTTTTGTTTTGTGTTTGCAACAATTATGATTTTATCAAAAGACTTAGTTTTCTTTTCATCTAGCTATAACGGAGCTTTGTTTTCTTTGCATGGGACATTAGTCTGTTTTGGTTTAATTTTATATTCAATTGGATCTAAAGCGATACCAGCAGCAGAATTGACTTTATTATCTTTAACTGAGGTTGTAGGTGGAATTTTTTGGGTTTGGTTACCATTATTTGGTATTAATGAAGTGCCATCCACAAATACTATAATTGGCGGTTTTTTTCTTTTTGTATCTATATTTTATTACAGTTTAATAATGAAATGGAACAAAAGATATATAGCATTAAATTAATATGGAACGACCAGATTTTTTTGAACTTAAAAATGGTGAGAAAGTAAAATTACCATTTACTAATAAAGAATATAACGATCGAGTAAGTAAACTTAGATCAGTGATGGACCAAAACGGTCTTGATATGGTTATCTTAACCTCAATGCATAACGTTGCATATTACACAGGTTTTATTTATTGCTCTTTTGGTAGACCATACGGATGTGTAATCACTCAAAATAAAATCTCAACAATTTCAGCTAACATTGATGCAAGTCAACCATGGCGTAGATCTCATTGTGATAACGTTATTTATACTGATTGGAAAAGAGATAATTTTTTAAGAGCTATTGTTTCAATTATTGGAAGAGATGAACCTCCAAAAAATATTGGAATTGAAAATGATCATGTCACGTTAGATATGAGAGAAAAAATAGGGTCTATTTTTACTTTCTCTGTTTTTAGTGATGTATCAAAAGATCTAATGAAACTTAGAATGATTAAATCGAATGAAGAAATTGAGATCATCAAAAATGGCGCAAGAATTGCAGATATTGGAGGTGAAGAAATAGTTAAAAATATTAGAGAAGATAATACAGAGATCGAAGTAGCAATTGCAGCAAGAGATAGAATGGAAAGAGAGATTGTTAAAAGTTATCCAGGGGCTGAGTACATGGACACTTGGGTATGGTTTCAATCTGGTATCAATACAGATGGAGCTCACAATCCAAAGACTAATAGAAAATTAGTTAAAGGAGATATTTTATCTTTAAATACTTTTCCAATGATCTCAGGATACTACACCGCGCTAGAGCGAACTTTATTTTTAGATCATGCTAATGATGCCTCACTTAAAGCATGGGAAGCAAACGTAAAAGTGCATAAGCGAGGATTAGAATTGATTAAACCAGGTGTTAAATGTTCAGATATTTGTCATGAGTTAAATGAATTGTTTGCTGAACTTGGTTACCTTCAGTATAGAACTTTTGGTTACGGACATTCATTTGGTATGCTTTCCCACTTTTATGGTAGAGAAGCAGGTTTAGAGTTAAGAGAAGACATTGATACTATTCTTGAGGAAAACATGGTGGTTTCTATGGAACCAATGATAATGATACCAGAGAGTAATCCTGGTGCAGGCGGATATAGAGAACACGATATTTTGGTGATTGGTAAAGATCGAGTAGAAAATATTACAAAATTTCCTTTCGGCCCTGAGCATAATATTATAAAAAACTAATCCTTATGAGTGAGAATAAAACTATTGTTAATAGTTGGAATGAGTGGGATCCGTTAAAACATGTAATTGTTGGTAGAGCGGATGGCACATGTATACCAGCACCAGAGCCAGCATTAGATGCAAAAGTTCCAGAAGATAGTGATATGCGAGGTCAGTTTGGACCAAGAACAAAAGATACTGTCGATAAAGCAAATGAATTATTAGATAACTTTTCAAACATACTTGAAAAAAAAGGCATTAAAGTTGATCGACCGACACCAATTGATTTTAATCAAAAAACTTCTACACCAGATTGGGAAGCAGAAACCATGTTTGGCTGCATGCCTCCAAGAGATGTTTTGTTGACAGTAGGAAACGAAATTTTAGAAGCTACAATGAGTTACCGATGTCGTTGGTTTGAATATTTATGTTACCGACCACTTTTAAAAGATTATTATAATCAAGATCCTAACATGAGACACGAGTCTGCTCCAAAGCCAAGATTAACGGATGCAGATTACAGAAAAGATTATTTATCAGATAAAATTGGTGTTCAAAAAAGATTAGAGTGGACTGAAAAAAAATATTTTGTAACCACTGAAGAAGAACCATTATTTGATGCAGCGGACGTGCTAAGATTTGGTAAAGATTTAGTTGTTCAACATGGGTTTACAACAAATTTAAAAGGAATAGATTGGCTTAAAAGACATTATAAAGATCACAGAGTTCATGCAGTTAACTTCCCAGGTGATCCTTATCCAATTCATATTGATGCAACTTTTACACCAATAAAGGAGGGTTTAATTATTAATAACCCACAAAGAAGACTTCCTAAAGAACAAAGAAAATTATTTGAGGATAATGGTTGGGAAATAGTGGACAGCGCACAACCAGCACATAACGAACCACCACCATTGTGTTATTCATCAACATGGCTATCAATGAATGTTTTAGTATTAGATCCTAAGACTGTATGTGTGGAAAAAAGTGAAACTTATCAAGCTGAACAATTGGATAAATTAGGAATGGAAGTTATACCAGTTGAACTTAGAGATGCATATGCTTTTGGAGGAGGCCTTCATTGTTGTACAGCTGATGTTTACCGAGAAGGTGAGCTCAAAGATTATTTTCCAAAACAATAATTTATTTGAAAATAAGATTAACTTGGATTTTGTTTTAAAAATTCAATGTATTTAATTACATCATCATATTTTTCATCAGGAATATCTTTATAGCTAGCATTGAATT
>NZ_CVSU01000082.1 GCF_001180205.1 Candidatus Pelagibacter communis
AGCATAGACAGCAGTAACAAATTCTAAAGAATTTCTAGCATCTAATAAAGTTACCTCATCACTAGGAGATCCATCTAGTTTATTAGCAATTTCTTCAAACATACCTGCATACCATGATTTTGGTTCTTTTACTTTTGATAGTACTTCATCTATTTGAGCTTGAGTTATAGGAGCTCTTGGTAAAAATTCCCATTTATCATCAGCTGGACTATATGGTTTATCTGGTGATGCACCAGACTCAGCTGTTAATCCCTCAAAACAAAATCGAAGTCTACTAGTATCATTTGCAGCTCCAAGTGTTATTGAGCTTGTAACCAATGTCCCATTTTTCATTTCAATAGAAAGAGCAGCACAATCCTCTACTTCAATATCATTTACTTTAGTTGATAGATTGGCAAAAACATTTGAAACAGGGCCTAGGATCATAGTAACTAAATCATGAATATGAATAGAGTGACTTAAAATTGCCCCACCTTGTTCACCTTCCCAAGTTCCTCTCCAAGGTTTTGAATAATAATCTTTACCTCTATTCCAATGAGTTTCTAAAGAAGCAACCAAAGGGTTTCTTGCTAAACCAGATTTGATTAATGCTTTTAATTTTGAAAATCCTAGACCATATCGATATTGAAATACTGGAAAAATAATCTTACCAGTTGTTTTACTAATCTTTTCTAATTCATCTACTTCTTTAAGACTTGAAACTAATGGTTTTTCACAAATCACATGCTTTCCAGCTTCCATAGCTTTTTTACAAGCAGAAAAATGTAAATGGGGTGGGAGGCAAATATCAATGATATCAATTTCTTTAACTTTTAATACATCGTCAAAATTTAGAGAAACTTTTGTCTCAGTATTTGATTTTAATATTTTATCAATAGCTTCCCGAGTTAAACCACATAATGTGTGAACATTAAATCTCTCAGATACTTTTTGAAAATCTTCAAAATGTTTTGCTCCTATATTGGTTCCAATTATTGCTACTTGATATTTTTTCATTCTTTTTCAGCTTGTTCTTGAGCTTTAATAGCAAGTTCCATTGAAAGATAAGTAAGTTCTTGAGGACATGCAGTTTCTGTTCTGTTTAAAACATCATTAATTAAATTATTAAAGTAGGGTAGCTTAACATTAGAACAATCAATATGTTTCACCTCATCATTATTTGCTAAAAATAAATGATTACCTTTTTCTGATTTTGCTAAATCTGTATATTTTCTTACTTCAATAAAACCTTTGTCTCCAAGGATTAGCAATCTTCCATCTCCCCAGGTTGGAAGAGCATCTGGAGTAAACCAGTCCAGGCGAATATAACCATGCCCACCATTACCAGTAAGGTTCACTTCACCAAAATCTTGAAAACCAGGCATATCTTTCTTTGTCGTATTTTCCGCTAATGCATGGTTGATTTTTGCCTGATTTGAGTTTGTAAAAACTAAAAATTGATGAATTTGGTGAGAACCAATATCGGTAATAATTCCTCCATAACTTTGACGATTATAAAACCAATCTGGTCTCTCATAGTTTCCTTGCCTATGTGGGCCTGTACCAATAGTTTGTTTTACTTTTCCTATTTTACCTTCATTTACTAATTCTTCTGCTTTAGTAACTGCAGCAACGTGAAATCTTTCAGAAAAATTTACAGACCAGATCTTTCCAGTTTCTTTAACAGTGTTTTTCAAATTATTAAGCTGATCTAAGGTAGTGCAGCCTGGTTTATCTACCATAACATCTTTCCCAGCTTTTAAGGCATCTATTGAATGACCAGCTCTATCTGCAGGGATTGAAGATATTAAAATCATATTAATAGATGAGTCATTTAATATTTCCTCTTTATTTTCTTTTCTTTTAATATTTGGATATTTTTTATTAAATTCTTGAAGAGTTAAAGGATCCCCATCTGTCCAAAAAGAATTACAACTACAACCTTCTTTAATCATTTCATCTAACATATCGAAAATATGACCATGATCTATTCCGATTACCCCAAGTTTAAGTGCTTTTTTCATAAACTAATAAGATCCTTTTTGTTTTGCACCTTTATAAAAAATTTCTTGCAGGTAATCATTTTCTTTTTTTCGAAGTAAAATACTTTTTTCACTCATTAAAGTATTAGTTCTATTTATAATTTCATGATGATTGTATTTATCCTCTCCTCTTGCAATTTGGACACTATTTTTACCTAAGGTTTGTTTTACGTTTGTCCCTATATAACTTTGGATAACAAATCCTATTCTTCTATCATTACTCTTATTTATTCCTGACCCGTGCACTACTCTTGGATGATGTAATGACATTTGACCAGCTTTTAGTTCTATAGATTTAATTTCTTCTTCAGGCACATTCTCTACTGTTTGTCCTCTAGTAAGTAAGTTGCCTTCATTAAATTTCTCATTGTGATCTTTAATATTTAAATGTGATTTAGGCCACATTTTCATACATCCATTATTTTCGTTCGAATCTGTTAATGCTACCCATGCTGTGACCCAATTATGAGGTTCTAATCCTATGTACTTTGCATCTTGATGATAACTTACAAAACCTCGCTCGTTAGGGTTTTTAATAAATAAAGTAGTACTGCAAACTAAGATGTTTTTTCCAATAATACTTTCTACAGCATCTAAAATTTTTGAATTATGAACAATCGAATCAAGTTTTGGTGAAATTAAATGAACATTATATCTTCCCGATTTATCTATTTCATTTAGCATTTTTTTTTCAATTAATTCTATTTCTTCTCTTGCCTCTAAGGCCTCACTACTAGACAAAACTTCAATAGGGGATATGTATCCTTTATCTTCATACTGTTTAAGTTGATTTGATGATAGATAAGTCATATTATTCTGAAAAGTTTATATGAGCTCAACTATTTCTTCAATAATTTATGGCCGAAGTATTTAAATTAGGAATTGCTGCTGACAATAATCAATCCATCATGGAAGTACATTCAATTGAAGTCTTAGCAAATAAAGGAATAGTAGGTGATCGACATTTTCATGATTTTAATGATCCTTACAATCAACTATCATTAATAGAGTCAGAGAATATAGATGAATATAATATTAAATTTGGCCTTAATATTCCTTATATAGATTTCAGAAGAAATATAATTACAAAAGGCATTAAATTAAATGATTTAATTGGAAAAAAACTCAAGGTTGGAAATGTAGAATTAGTGGCGATTGAATTATGTCGTCCATGCAGACATTTAACTGAAATGCTTGACCAAAAAAATATACTTAAAGAGTTTATGAGGAAGGGTGGACTAAGGTGTCAAATTCTCACTTCTTCAAAAATTAATATTGGTGATAAAATAGAATTAATTAATATTTAATTTTTCGCAGTTTCATTAACTTGGGTTTCATCGAGTGTTGCAGGCGCATCAGGATCTAGCTCCAATCCAGCAGGTGTAATTGTTGCTGGAATTGGTGTGAATGTTGAGTCTGGATTTTCAACAGTGCTTCTAACCTTCATTCTATACAGTCCAAATACACCAATTATTGAGTGTGCTATAATTAAAAATACAAATAAACCATTTAATCCAAACCATTCCATGAAAATTGCACACAAAATAGGACCACTAATAGCTCCTACACCAAAAATTAATTGTAATCCACCACCTGCAGCAACAAATTTAGATTTTGGAACAAAGTCATTTGTATGTGCAAGGTTAAGTGAGAATAATGGTAGACATAAACTTGTATAAAGTCCAACAGCTATAAAAAAAATTATTTTTCTAAAAGCGAATTCATCCATATAGTAAATATTTTGTATAGGATCATTTGAAGTTAAAATTGCAATTAATGCTAAAAGAGAACTTCCAAATGTTGTTATGACTATCACTCTCCTTCTGTCAAAAATATCTGAAAAATAACCAATAGGACCCTGACCTAAAACTCCAGCAATTGTTGCAACAAACAAAAGTATAGATGTTTCAAATAAAGTAAATTTTGCGATCGTTGCATAAACAGAAATTAAAGAAAAGAAAGCTGCATGAATTATTCCTGTAAAGAAAGAGCTTAAAGAACCAAGAGGTGAGATTTTATAAAGTTCTAGAATACTTATTGTTTCAATTTTTTTAAATTTAGGAGCGGGTCTTTTTGTTAATAAAATAGGAACTAGAGCAACAGAAAGTAAAACAGAAACCAAAATAAAGGGTTCATAAGCCTCAGGTTTACTTATATTAAGTAGAAGCATACCTAGAGCTAAACCAAAATAAATTACCATCATGTATGC
>NZ_CVSU01000083.1 GCF_001180205.1 Candidatus Pelagibacter communis
TTCTTTTTGACCAATGAACCGCAGGTAATAATGTAATCTTTAAATCATTATTAATTTGTATTTCGTCATACCAATCCATTTCGTTAACATCTTTGTATCTTTTGAAATATTTACCAAGTTTAAGAGGGAGTAAAACCTTTGCGTCTTTATAAGGAAATCCTCTAATAGTTGACATATCCTGATGGTCATAATGATTGTGAGTAAGCAGAAATACATCTGTTTTTGGAATTTCTTTCAATTGAATAGCTGGGTCAACATATCTTTTTGGACCAAATATCAAAGGTCCGGCATTTTTTGAAAAAACTGGATCTGTAATAATTGTTGTTTCGCCTAATTTAATTAAGAATGTAGCATGCCCTATCCAAGCAATATAATTATCATCTTTAAATTTTTCTAAATTTTCTCTAACAATTTTTTTATCGATGACATGATCTTTTGGAACAGTAATATCAATTTTCTTTTTTTCTTTTATAAATGTTCTATAGGAAAATTTTATATCATTTGATCGAACTGGAGATCCTTCAGGATTCCTAAAAGTTCCATCTGGTAAATGATGATAAGGTCGTTTTTCCATTGCAATTAGCTCTATATTAAAAAAAAGAATGATACATAGTAAAGATATTAATTTTTTCATTATTTCAGCTAAAATCTTACTCTATTTTTAAAATTCTGTTATTATGTTTACTAAGATAACATGATTACTATAGGAAAATGTTTACTTTGTAAACATTAATTTGATATGAGCTATCACAAAAAA
>NZ_CVSU01000084.1 GCF_001180205.1 Candidatus Pelagibacter communis
TAAAAAAAGAATTATTGTTAATTCCAATATTCGGTTGGTACTTAAAAAAAATAGGATCAATTTCAATAAAAAGAAACAAAGTTACAAAAGATAACTTAGGTTTTTTTAATGATATTTCAAATATGATGGCTACTTCAAATAGACCTTTAATTATTTTTCCTCAAGGAACTAGGGTTCTTCCAGATGAAAGACCACCTTTTAAAAAAGGTGCTTCGAGAATTTATGAAGAGCTAAGTATTGCTTGTCAGCCGGTTGCAATTAATTCTGGATATGTGTGGCCTAAAAAAGGTAAAAAAAAATCTAATAAAACTGTGTCAATAGAATTATTTGTGGGTATTTTAAAACCAAGTTTTTTGGTTGTATAATTTCTATCTATATTAAATGATGTTCCTGCTAAAGCTGCAACACCTAAGGGATTTTCATTTAAACTGTCTAAATTATTAGAAAATCTCTGTTTGTCTCTATTAAACATTTCTACATAAGACATTAAATAATGTGCAAAAGAGATAGCTTGAGCATTTTTAAGATGTGTAAATCCAGGCATAATAGTCTCAACATTTTTTTCAGCCAACTTAATTGTACTCTTAATAACTTTATTAATGTTATTATTTATTTCGTTAGTTGAATTTTTCATCCAAATTTTAAAATCAGTAATTACTTGATCATTTCTTGATCTTGCGGTGTGAACATAGCCAGCCTCTTCACCTATAATTTGAAAAAGTCGCTTTTCGATATTCATATGAATATCTTCATATTTTTTATTAAACTCAAATTTATTGTTTGTGATTTCCTTATCAATTTTTGTTAGTCCATAAATAATTTTATTTTTTATTTTGAATGAAATTATTTTTTGTTTAAAAAGCATCTCAACATGAGCAATTGACCCTTGAATATCTTCTTTATAAAGTCTTTTATCAATATCTATTGAATTACCGACTTTTTGAAACAAACTTGATGCATTTTTTTTTATCCGTGTATTCCAGATTGCTTGGTTGTTTTTATTTTTTGCCATGATATTTAATTATACCTATTTAACATGAGATTTTTAATATTATTTATTTTTTTGATAACAAATGTAGTAGCTGATGAATTACCTGGTATTAAAAATATTGTAATCCATAAAATACCAAAAATATATGATAATGTTATTTTTTTAGACAAAAATGATCAAAAAATTAATATCAATGAATATACTGGCAACTTATTGATATTGAATTTTTGGGCAACTTGGTGTGAACCTTGTAAAGATGAAATGCCATCTTTAGATAAACTCCAAGCTAACCCAAAATTGGATAAAATAAAAATTTTTCCAATTAATATAGGTAAAGAAACTTTAAACAAAGTTAAT
>NZ_CVSU01000085.1 GCF_001180205.1 Candidatus Pelagibacter communis
CAATAAAGGAAGTTTCTGACATTGGAAGAAAATATAACATTCCGCTAATAATGGATAACACAGCTGCACCAGTAATATGCAGACCGATTGAACATGGAGCTGCTGTAGTAATTCACTCACTTACAAAATATATAGGTGGACATGGTACAGCCGTTGCAGGAAGTATAGTTGATAGTGGAAACTTTGATTGGACCGCAGATCCCAAAAGACAACCTTTATTTAATGAACCTGATAATAGTTATGGTGGTGTAATTTGGGGAAAAGCTGTGCCAGAACTAACTGGTGCCAATGTACCATTTGCAGTTAGGGCAAGAGTTTGTTTATTAAGAGACTTAGGGTCAGCTCTGGCTCCAGATAATGCTTTTGCAATAATTCAAGGACTTGAAACTGTTGCTCTCAGAATGAGACAACATTGTGCTAACGCTGAGTATGTTGTAAATTTTCTCAAAAAACATAAAGAGGTTACAAATGTTATTTATTCTACAGAACACGATAAACCAATTGCTGATAGAGCAAAAAAATATCTTAAAGGTGGAAATGGACCAATGATTGGTATCGAGCTTAAAGGTGGAATTGAAGCTGGTAAAAAATTTATAGAGTCTTTAAAAATGTTCTATCACGTAGCTAATATTGGTGATGCTAGAAGTTTAGCAATTCATCCAGCAAGTACAACTCATAGTCAATTAAATGAGAAAGAGCTAGCTGCATCAGGTGTTACTCAAAGTTATGTAAGACTTTGTATCGGTATTGAACACATTGATGATATTATTGAGGATCTTGATCAAGCATTGAATAAATCTTCAAAAGGTAATTTAAAAGCTGTAAGCTAATTTGGCTTTTAATGTTTACAAATATGAACTAATAATTGGGCTCTTTATGTTTTACAATATAAAGAAAATACAATGTTGAAAGTATTATTAAGATAGAATTTATTTGGTGTAGAGATGCATAAATCATTTTTACTCCAGATAAAATTGTAAGAACTCCCAAAATAATTTGAAACAATAAAGAAATTCCAATAATGAAGATTGGAATTCTTAAATTTATATTTCCATTCTTTAAAACAAAATAAAGCATGTATAAATATATTATGACAATTAAATATGCTAAATTTCTATGAATAAATTGAACAAGTGATTGATCATCAAATACTTTGAGATTAAACAAATCATTGATTACACTGTCATCTGGGAAATATGATGAGCCCATTAAAGGCCAAGTATTATAAATTTTTCCTGCATCCATCCCGGACACAAATGCTCCAATTATTAATTGTAAATATAATAATAAAAGAAAAAATTTAACTGGGTTTAATTGAATATAAATATGATTAATTTTTATATCATTTAGATTTAAATATTTCCAAAAAACTATAGACAAAATAATAAAAGCTGTAACTAAGTGTAGTGATAATCTGTAATGACTAACATCAATTCTATCAACTAATCCACTTGACACCATGTACCATCCAATGAATCCTTGAAAACACACTAAGAAAAAAATAATTGAATATTCTTTCAAAATCCAAAAACCATTTTTAATTGTAAAATAGATCATTGGAAAAAGAACAGTTAGACCAATTAATCTCCCCAATTGGCGATGCGCCCATTCCCACCAAAAAATAATTTTAAATTCATTTAAAGTCATATTAAAATTTTGCATTTTATATTCAGGTATTGTTTTATAGAGATCAAAATATTCTATCCATTTATCATTTGTTAAAGGGGGTAATGATCCAATAAAAAGTTCCCAACTAGTAATAGATAGTCCAGAGTCTGTTAATCTAGTTAGACCCCCTACTAAAATAATAAGCACGATCATCACTAATAAAGTGATCATCCATATTTTTAATTGATAATTTAAAGAATAATTCTGACTGTACATGATTAAATAAATATAATAATTATTAATTAAACCAATAAATTAAATGTCGCCTAAAAACAAAAAAAAATTAGGAATAATAAGATCTAAATTAGATATGTTAGATAATAAGTTGTTATCCTTGATTAAATATAGAACAAATCTTGTAAAAGAAGTTTTAAAACTTAAAGAATTTAAAAAAGAAATAGTAGATAAAAAGCGTATCAATTTTATACTTAAAAAAATTCACTCAAAATCTAAAAAACTAAAGATTGATCCTAAAATTACTAATCGTATATGGAAAAATATGATTTTGTCTTATATCGATTACGAAAAGAGAAACTTTAAAAAAAAATAATTACTTACTGTGTGGTGGTAGCTTTTTTTCCACAAACATTTCGTGTTTTCTAGTATCCGGATTGTATTTCTTTGCTGAAAGTTTAACTTTAGCCTTCTCTCCTCCAGCAGGTTTTTTTACATAGTAGAAGTAAGGGCTATCTGGTTTGGCCTCTGGAACCATTCTTACTTTAACGTGCGTTTTTTTTGCCATTTTTTAATTCTTTTAATTTATTAGAAATTTTTAATAACTTATTTTTTAAATTTTCAGTTCTTATAGATTTATCTGCAATTTCGTCAAGCTTTAAAGAATCTTCATTATTTAATATTTTTTTTACACCCTTTATTGTCATACCTTGATCTTTAAGTAAAAATTTAACTTTTTTAAGAAGATTTATTGTTTTTTCATCATAATATCTTCTATTAGAATTTAATATCTTAGGTTTAATTTGTTTAAATTGACTTTCCCAAAATCTAATGACATGTGTCGGTAGAGCTCCTTTATCATTTGATTTAAGATTTAATATTCTAGCTACTTCACCAATAGTTTTGTATGCGCTATTTGATTTATCCATTATCTTTTAAATTAACAAATTCCTTAAATTCCTTTGATGGCTTAAACAATACGACATCTCTGCTTGAAATTACTTTTGTTTCTTTAGTTTTAGGGTTTCTACCAATCCTAGATTTTTTTTGTCTAATAGAAAAAGTTCCAAATTTAGATAATTTTAATTTTTTTTCGTTTTTGATGTTAGTAACTATAGTTGATAAAAAATCCTCAATTAAATTTTCTGATATTTGTTTTGAAAAACCAAGCTGCATATAAACTAAATTAACTAAGTCTTTTTTAGTTAAATTAATTCTCATATTAAATATTTTGCTTAATCTTTTCTATCAAATTACCTTTTACAATTCTATGACAAACATCTAGAGAGTTTGAAAAGCCAATATGGTCAGTGCCTCCATGACTTTTAACAACTGGAGAGTCTAAACCAATAAAAATTGCTCCATTATATAGTCTTGGATCTAGTCTTTTCTTAAATTTTGTTAAGTTTGATATATTTAATAAAGATGAAATTTTACCTATTAATGTACCTGTCATCGCATTTTTTAACTCACTAGTTATAAAATTCGCAGTTCCTTCTGCTGTTTTTAATGCAACATTTCCTGTAAAACCGTCTGAAACTATTACATCAACCTCTCCATCCATAAGATGGTTTCCCTCAATATAACCAGCAAAATTATAATTATCTGATTTTCTTTCATTTAATAATTGATAAGTTTCTTTGATAGTCTCATTTCCTTTTAATTCTTCTGAACCAATATTTAATAATGCTACGTTTGGTTTGTCATTCGGATAAAGTGAAGTATATAAAGAAGCTCCCATAATTGAAAAGTCTGATAAATTTTTAGAACTACATTCAATGTTGGCACCTAAATCTAATACAACACTCATACCCTTTTTATTTGGCCATAAGGCAGATAAAGCTGGTTTATCTATATTTTCTATCATTTTTAAATTCAATTTCGATACAACTAACAATGCACCCGTGTTACCTGCTGATATAACTATATCTGCTTCTTTTTCTTTCACACTTTGAATGGCAAGCCACATACTAGTATCTTTCCCTCTTTTTGCACCCTCTAGAGGACTATCGGTGCTTTCAATTTTTTTTTCAGTATGAATTAATTCAAAAAATTCTGTGGGTATTTTTCCTATAATTAATGGATCTATTTTATTTTTGTCCCCAAAAATTTTAAAAAAATTATTTTTATTAATAGAATGATTTAAAATAATACCATCTATTATTTTCTTTGGTGATCCATCACCACCCATTGCATCTACTGCAATTTTAATCAAATCTGACATTTTTATAGATTATAATATACTATTCTTTTGGGTCTAAAACTTGTCTTCCCTTATACATACCAGTTTTAAGGTCTAAATGATGAGATAGCCTGTATTCACCTGATTTTTTATCTTCAACTATATTTTTAGTTGAAAATTTCATTGTTTGAGCTCTTCTCATTCCAGTTCTGGAAGGGGTTTGTTTACGTTTTGGTACAGCCATAATTATGGGTTACTTACACTTTTTAAATAAGAATTCAAAGTTTTTTTTGATAAATTTTCATTAAATTCCTCAAAATAATCAAGTAAATGATCAATATTTTCAAAATCACTCAAAAAAATTGAAATTTTATTTATTTTTTCATTTTTAGAAAGATTGTCCCAAAAGTGAATTTCTGAAACCATAGAATGAAATAAATTAATATAATCTTTCATTTTCTTATTTATTGATTGATCACCATATCCAATTTCTCTGATACTTAATTCTAATTGTCTAAAATTAAAGTCATAAATTTCCTGCAAAATTTTCTTATTATTTTCATTTTTGAAGTTTTTTAAGAAAAAAGAAAAATGTAATAAAAACAATGTTAATCGATCGGAAAAGTTATCAGGTCTATTAAGATTTTTATATAAGTCTTTATTTCTAGTGTAATTTATAAAATTGTTATAAATATTAAGATAATTTTTAGTCATGATTAAAATATTATATATAATTTTATTCTCTTTAGTAATTTCAAATTGTTCATTTAAACCTGTTGTAAAACACCACGGTGTACCATTTTTAGAAAAAAAACAATCAAAATTAATTATAAATAAAAGCAACAAAAATGATATTATAAAAATTTTAGGTAGTCCATCAACTAAAAGTAAATTTGATAATCAGGTCTGGATTTACATTGAAAGAAAACAAACTCAATCCAAACTTAAAAATTTGGGTAAAATGAAAATTTTTAAAAATGATGTTTTAGTTTTAGAAATTAATGATTATGGAATTTTAAAAGATAAGAAATTTTATAATAAAGATGACATGGAAAAAATTAAAGTTGTTGAGGCAGAAACAGGTGCAATTTATAAAAAAAATTCATTTATTTATGATTTTATGTCTAGTATGAGACAAAAGATTAATGACCCTCTTGGACAGAGGGCCAAAAAGCGCGAAAAAGCTAACCAGCAATAACAGCTAATAATAATAAAGCTACAATATTAGTAATTTTAATCATTGGGTTTACAGCTGGTCCAGCAGTATCTTTATATGGATCTCCTACTGTATCTCCAGTTACAGCAGCTTTATGAGCCTCTGAACCTTTACCACCGTGATTACCGTCTTCTATATATTTTTTAGCATTATCCCAAGCTCCACCTCCAGCAGTCATTGATACCGCAACAAACAAACCGGTGATTATAACACCAAGTAACATCGCACCCACTGCAGCTAGAGCAGCAACTTGTCCACCAATAGATAAAATTACAAAATAAAGAACTACAGGTGATAAAACTGGAAGCAATGATGGTATAATCATTTCTTTAATTGCAGCAACAGTTAACAAATCTACTAACTTAGCATAATCAGGTTTTTGTTTTCTTTTCATTATACCTGGAAATTTTTTAAACTGTCTTCTTACCTCGACTACAACAGCTCCACCAGCTCTTCCAACAGCTTGCATTCCCATTGAACCAAAAAGATAAGGTAACATTCCACCAATTAATAAACCCACAACAACAAACGGGTTAGATAAATCAAAAGTTACAACAATACCTTCTAATGCAGATCCAGCTTCTTTTGAAAAATGCTTGATATCCTCTGTATAAGCAGCAAATAAAACTAAAGCGCCCAAACCAGCAGAACCAATTGCATAACCTTTTGTAACAGCTTTAGTTGTGTTACCTACTGCATCTAAAGCATCTGTTGTTTTTCTAACTTTCTTATCAAGATTAGACATTTCAGCAATACCACCAGCATTGTCAGTAACTGGTCCGTACGCATCTAAAGCGACAACCATCCCCGCTAATGCAAGCATTGTAGTTACTGCAATAGCAATACCAAAAAGTCCTGCAATAGAATTTGTTATAAGAATTCCTGCAACAATTATTAATGCTGGTATTGCAGTTGCTTCCATAGAAACAGCTAGCCCTTGAATAACATTAGTACCATGACCAGTTGTTGATGATAACGCAACAGATTTAACTGGTCTATAACTTGTTCCTGTATAGTATTCAGTAATCCAGATTAATAATCCAGTAATAACTAATCCTATCACACCACAATAATATAGATCCATTCCATTAAATGTTTGATCATTTATTGTATACTCATTTGTAAAACCAATTACATGATCTGTAACAGGCCATAATATTACTAAAGATGCTACTGCAGAGACAACAAATCCTTTATACAAAGCATTCATAACGTTATTACTTTTTCCAAGTTTAACAAAAAATGTTCCAACAATAGATGTTAACAAGCATGCAGCACCAATAGATAAAGGATAAATCATCATATTTAAATCTCCAACAAAGAAAATTGAGGATAAAACCATTGTTGCAACAATTGTAACAGCATATGTTTCAAACAAATCAGCAGCCATACCAGCGCAATCTCCTACATTGTCACCAACATTGTCTGCTATTACTGCAGGGTTTCTAGGATCATCCTCTGGAATTCCAGCTTCAACTTTTCCAACTAAGTCAGCACCTACGTCTGCACCTTTTGTAAAAATTCCACCACCTAATCTTGCAAAAATAGAAATTAGGGAGGCACCAAAACCTAATGCAACTAAAGCATTAACTATTTCTCTTTCTTCAACATTAGATTTTAATAATATATAATAATAAACAGCTATAGCTAATAAGGCCAAACCAGCAACCAACATTCCAGTTACAGCACCAGATTTAAAAGCAACTGAAAGACCTTGAGCTAAACCTTTTCTAGATGCTTCTGCTGTTCTGACGTTAGCTTCAACAGAAACTAACATTCCTACGTATCCCGCGATACCTGATAAGGCAGCACCAATTAAATACCCAAGACCTACTAGTGGACTAAATGCAATACTTACGATTACTAAAACTACAGCACCAACAATAGCAATAGTTTTATATTGTCTTGATAAATATGCCTTTGCACCGATTTGAATTGCAGATGCAATATCTTGCATTTTTGCATTTCCTGCACTTGAATTAAGAATATTTTTTCCAGTTAAAAATCCATAAACGATAGATAATAAACCAGCTCCAATTGTATATAATAGTATTGTTTCGACTGTTCCGCTCATATTAACCTTAAGTTATTGGTTGTTAAATTTTAAGCCCGCACAATACAAAAAAAGATAAAAAAGACAACGATTAACTTCTAAAACCGATGAATATAACCTTTTGATTTAGCTTGTATTTGCTTGCCTTTTTCATCGAATATCAATGATCTATCTTTACCAGATACAATTTTACCAATTTTAGTTATTTTAATTCCAGTTGCTTTAGATGCGTTTTGAATGATTCTAGCTTTCTTAATATGTGCAGTAAATAAAACCTGATAATCATCTCCATTAGAAATTAGATTAATTTTATTTAATCTTTGTTTTTTAATAAAATTACTCAATTTATTAGAAACAGGTATTTTATTTTCAAATAAGTGAAATGATAAGCTTTGTTTATTAATCATTTTTGTCAAATCATCAATTAATCCATCTGAAATATCGATAGAGCTATTAGCAAATTTAAATAAATATTTTGTTAAATTTAAAGCTAACTCTGGTTTATAATATTTTTCTACAAAGAATAATTTGTCTTTATTTTTAAATTTAGCTTTATCGCTTAATGCTTTAAGTCCTAAATAACTATCTCCCAAATTTCCAGTAACATAAATATCATCATTTAATTTAGCTTTATTACGATAAATTATTTTATTCGAATATCCCATTGATATGATTGTAAAACTTAGTTTGTTTGAAAAAGTTGTGTCTCCACCACATAAATCAATATTATATTTATTTTGTTCTGATTTAAGTGATTTTGAGATTTTATATAAATTTTTTTTTGTAAATGTTTTTTTATTACCAGAGCCAGAAATAAAATAAAACTTTGGTGAAACACCTTTACAAATTAAATCGGAAATTGATGATCTTAATATTTTTTTAATTACTAAATCTGGGTATTTAAAATCAATAAAATGAGTACCAATATTATATGTGTCAACAGATATAACAACACCTCTTTTTTTATCAAAAAACACATCATCATTAAGATTAAGAGCAAATTTATTTTTTTTTAGCTAATTTAAAAAAATAACTATTTATTAAATCAAATTCATACATTGTTAGATCTTAATTTTTTTCCAACATTATCTAATAAAGCATTAAGGTATTTTGTTTGTGAGTCTTCAAGAAAAAAATTAGATGAATTTAAATATTCTTTAATGATTATATTTATAGATAAATTTGGTTTGTACATAAATTCATAAGTTGCTGCTTTTAAAATTGTTTGAAAAACTTTATCTAATTTTTCAAATACAAATTCATCACCTAATTTATTATTTAATTCATCTAAAATAAGATCGTTTCTTTCTATAGTTCCTAAAACGATATCTTTGATGAATTTTTTAAATCTATGTTTTGGAAAATTTAAATCATCATCTTCATTATAAAATTTCCCATATAATTTCTGTATAATTATAACTCTAGGGTTATTTTTTGGGTTAAAATGAGTTCTCATTTTTGAGACAAAACTGAAATCACAGCTTCTGCAGCTTCAGCACCCTTTTTTCTTCTAGCTCTCGCTTGAGCCATATTTAGACAGGTAATTATTCCATTTCCAATAGGTTTTTTACTATCTATAGATAATTTCATTATGGCATCTGTTGATGCTTGAGAAATAAAATCAAAGTGTGGTGTTTGACCTTTAATTACACATCCTAGAGCTAAAAAACCATCAAATTTTTTTAAATTTTTGGAGATTGTAACTGGAATTTCAAAAGCACCAGGTACTTTAATAATTTTTATTATATTTTTTTTTGGAATTATTTTTAAAGCACTCATTATTAAGCCATCGGCAATTTCTTTGTAATAATCTGCTACAACAATTAAATATTTTTTTTTCATCAAATTAATTCCTGTTTTGTAATTTTTATACCATAACCATCAAGACCAATAACTTTTTTTGGTGATTTTGTAATTAATATCATGTTTTTAATTTTTAAGTCTTTAATAATTTGAGCTCCAATACCATAATTTCTTATTAACTTGTCATTCCCCTTTTTATAAAAGTCTTTGTTTTTATAATCCTTTAAAGTCTGAGTTACTGATTTTAGATTTGAGTCTTTAATAAAAACTAAAACGCAATTTTGATATTTTTTAAAATAATTTAAAGTCTTATTAAATGAATTTGGTAGTGATTGATTTATTAGATAGTTTTGGACGACATTAGATGAAATTACTCTTACTCTTGGAGTAATACCTTTTTTTATTTTGCCTTTTATTAATGCGAAGTGTTCTGAACCATCTAAAAGATTCTCATAAATTCTTATGTTATATTTTTGATTTTTTACATCAATCTTGCTTTGCTTTTTAAGTTTAATAAGTTTTTCTTTTTTAAGTCTATATGCGATCAGATCTTCTATCTTTCCAATTTTTAATTTATGTTTTTTTGCAAAATTGAATAAATCGTGGCCTTTAGCCATTGTACCATCTTCATTCATAATTTCACAAATTACAGCAGAGTTATTTTTTTTTGCTAATTTAGATATATCAACTGAAGCTTCAGTGTGCCCTGCTCTAACAAGCACTCCGCCATCTTTGGCTATAATTGGAAACACGTGACCAGGGGAAACAATTTCATTTTTATTTGCTTTTTTTTTTGAAGCAATTTTAATTGTTCTAGCTCTATCTTTAGCAGATATACCTGTAGTTATCCCTTTTTTTGCTTCAATAGAAATTGTGAAGGCAGTTTTGTTTCTTGATTGATTTACTGGAGACATTAAAGATAAATTTAATCTTTTTGCTTGAAGTGAATCAAGTGCTAGACAAATTAAGCCTCGCCCGTATTTTGCCATGAAGTTAATGTTCTTCGCATTTGAGTCTGATGTTGAAATAACTAAATCTCCTTCATTTTCTCTTTTTTCATCGTCAACTAAAATAAACATACCTCCTTTTTTGGCTACACTTATAATTGACTCGATTGATGCAAAATTATTTTTTCCCATGGAAATAATTCCTAACGTATTTAGACAAGATATCTATCTCTATGTTAACTAAACTAGATTTTTTTAAAGTTGATAAATTTGTCTCTTTGTAAGTATGAGGAATTATCCATATCTGGAAACCTTTTTTAGTTACTTTTGAAATTGTGAGGGAAATTCCATTTACACAGATTGATGCTTTTTCTATTAAGTGTTTTCTTTCCTTTTTAGATAAGACAAAGTCAAAAAGGAATGATTTATCTATTTTATTAATACTTAAGACTTTGCCCACAGTATCAACATGACCTTGACAAATATGTCCTGAAATTTTTGTCCCATATTTTAAAGGTAATTCTAAATTTATTTTATCTCTTATTTTCAAAAATTTAAATTTTGAACGAATTATCGTTTCTTTAGATAGGTAAAATTCCATAATTTTTGATTTATATGAGATTAAAGTTAAGCAGACACCATCACATGCAACTGACAAGCCCATATCTTTTTTGGAGACTTTAAGATTACTTTTTACAAAAATATTAAGACCTTTGGGTCTTTTAATAATTTTAGTAATAATACCTTGGTTATAAATTATTCCATTAAACATAATTTCTATCTATATAGTGTTATTCTGTCTTTTCGCAAATTCAGATTTAAATTAATTTTTGTTTGATACTTTTGATTTAATGTATTCAGACCACTAAATTTTAAATATTCTGAGCTTTTAGGAAGATTTTTAGGACTTTTGAATAAATAAAATTTATTAAAAATTTTATTTTTGATTAGAGAATTAGTTAGATCATTTCCACCCTCTATTAATAAATTCCTACAGCCAAAATTATATAGTTTTTTTAAAATTTTACTCATATCAAATTTGTTATCTCTATCAACTTTACATTTAATGAGAATAATCCCATTTCTTTTAAATTTAGAAATTTTTGATTTATCAGCTTTATTATAAAAAATTAAAGTTTTTTTATTTTTAGCTGTTTTAATTATATAACTATTTATTTTGCTATTAAGTTTACTGTCTAAAATAATTCTTTTTGGTGAAAAATTTTCTAAACCTTTTAAACGACAATTTAATCTTGGATTATCTTTGTTTAGTGTTTTATATGTAATCATCAAACCATCGTTTTGATATCTCAAAAGATGTGAAAACTGATCTGAATAAATATTTGTGATTTTTTTTTGATAATTAGTATAAATAATATTGTTTTTTGAAATTGCTATTTTGCCAGTAACATAAGGTAATTTTTTCTTTCTATTAATAAAATAAGGATGATAAAAGTTTTCTATTTTATTTTTTAACAAACCTTTTTTTACAACTATTTTATTTGAATTTAAAATTTTAAAACTTTTATTACTAACTCTTTTATCTATATCTGTTACAGAATATATAACCTCAGAAATTTTTGATTTAATTATCGAGTCAGTGCATGGTGGTGTTAAACCATGATGACAACATGGTTCAAGGGTAACATACATTTTTGAGCCTTTTAAATCTTCGAAACTATTTTTAATTGCATTAGATTCAGCATGTGGTCTTCCATTAAATGAAGTTTGACCTATTGAGATTATTTTGTCATTTTTAACAATTACACACCCTACTGAAGGATTTGATCCAGTAAGGCCATGCCGAGCTCTAGCCAGATCCAAGGCTATCTCCATGTAAAATTTATCTTTTAATGTAAATTTATGTTTTTTTGTAGACATTAAGTTTGTCCACGAATTGCACGAAATCTTTTTCTTCTCTAAAGTTTCTATAAACTGAAGCGAACCTTACATAACCAACAGGATCTAAATCTTTTAAACCATCCATAACCATTGTACCAATTGTATTAGTTGATACCTCACCTTGACCAAGTTCCTCTAAAGACCTTGATATATGACTTATAAATTTTTCTATTGTCTCAGTATCAATTGGTCTTTTCTTAAGTGCAATATAGATCGATTTAGACAGTTTATCGCGGTCAAAAACTGACTTTCTTCCATTTTTCTTAACAACCATTAATTCACGAATTTGAATTCTTTCAAAAGTAGTAAAGCGTTCACCACAAATACAAAGTCTTCTTCTTCTTATAGCTGTTCCATCTTCTGTAGGTCGTGAATCCACTACAGATGTATCACCCTTTTTTTCGCACGGACAAATCATTTGCTAAAGGTTCTTATATATCGGAAATGACGAAGTTAAAGAAATAACTTCATTTTTTACTTCTTCTTCTATTTTGCTATTATCTGACGGGTTTTCAGATAAACCTTTTAAAGTTTTTGTGATTAATTCACCTACAGTTTTAAACTCATTTAATCCAAATCCTCGTGTTGTAGCTGCTTGAGTACCTAATCTAATACCTGAGGTAATCATCGGTTTTTCTGTATCAAAAGGAATGCCATTTTTATTACACGTAATATTTGCTCTAGACAAACTTTCAGCTGCAAGATTACCTTTTACATTATAAGGCCTTAAATCTACCAACATCAAATGCGTATCTGTTCCATCAGAGTATATTTTGAATCCGTTATTTTTTAGTGTCTCTGCAAGCATTTTAGCATTTGCTAAAACAGATTTAATATAATTTTGAAATTCTGGCTGTAAGGCTTCCAAAAAACCAGCAGCCTTAGCAGCAATGATATGCATCAAAGGTCCACCCTGATAACCAGGAAAAACTGCTGTATTAAATTTTTTAGCAAGATCTTCATGATTGGTTAAAATTATTCCTCCTCTTGCACTTCTAAATACTTTATGTGTTGTTGAAGTAACTACATGCGCGTAATCACAAGGGTTTGGATATCCTTTACCTGCAACTAAACCTGAGAAATGTGCCATATCTACCATTAGATAAGCTCCAACTTTATCTGCTATTTCTCTAAATCTTTTAAAATCTATTACTCTAGAATATGCACTTCCACCAGCAATTATTAGTTTAGGCTTATGTTCTAAAGCAAGTTTTTCAACATTATCATAATCAATTAATTCAGAATCTTTATCTACATCATATCCTATCGCATTAAACCATTTACCCGACATTGAAATTTTTAATCCATGAGTAATATGACCACCTGAATTTAAACTCATACCCATGAAAGTATCACCTGGGCTTAACAAAGCTAAAAATACTGCGCCATTTGCTTGAGCACCTGAATGTGGTTGTGCGTTTGCATATTTACAATTAAATAATTTTTTTAATCTTTCAATAGCAAGATTTTCTGCAACATCAACATGTTCGCAACCATTGTAGTATCTTTTGCCAGGATAACCCTCAGCATATTTATTAGTTAAAACTGAACCTTGTGCTTCTAATACTGCTTGAGATACTATATTTTCAGACGCAATTAGTTCAATATGTTGTTGTTGTCTGATTAATTCATCTTTAATAGCTTTATAAAGGTCTGGATCTTTTACAGATAAACTGTCCTCAAAAAAACTTTTATAACTATCATTTAAATAATTTTTTTCACTAGACATAATTATATTTTTTTAACTCTTTTTAAATGTCTCCCACCATCAAATTTAGTATTTAAAAAAACACTAATAAACTTTAAAGCATTTTTTTTGGATATCAATCTTGAACCTAATGTAATGATGTTTGCATCATTATGCAATCTGGATAATTTTGTTGATTTTAGATTAAAACATTGCGCTGCACGCACATTTTTATGCTTATTTGCCGCAATATTCATGCCAATCCCAGATCCACACACTAAAATACCAACATTTCTTTTATTAAGTTTGACTTTTTTTGCAACTTTATGTGCATAGTCAGGATAATCAACACTACTATCATCTTTTGGACCAAGGTCCTCAAATTTTACTTTTTTATTTTTTAAATACTCTTTGATTGACTCTTTTAATATAAATCCAGCGTGATCTGATGAAATAAATATTTTTTTCAAATTAATTAAATTTGTAATCTAAAACACAAGCAACTAAATGTATTCTATTCTCTTCACCACCATTAAATGCATTGTGATACTTCGTGTTATTTGTGACCCATACTGACCCATCCGCAGGCATGTGCTTTGCGACATTATCAATAACCATGATGCAGCCAGGGTTAGTAATTATAGGTATATGTAATCTTGGCTCAGGATCTCTATGCCAACTCAAAGTTGATCTTGGTTCTTTTAAAAGAATTCTAACTCTTCCTAATTTATATTTAGATGACAGAGCATCATATACATCTTTAAAGTAAGTATTTTCATAATCTTTTATAAATTCCGAATATTGTGACTCATCAAGAGACTCATCTCTGACTACTTCTTTTCCCGATTTATCAGGTTTTGTCCAATATACTCCTCTAGCCTTGTTACCTTTGATTGAGTCTGGATCACCAGGTATTTGGGTTAATGATATCGCTCCAAAGTGAGTTACACCAGCATCTTCAAATTTTTTAATCTTAACTATTTGATGATAAGCTTCTTGCAACTTTTCAATATCAAACTTAATTTCTTGTTTCTGAAAATCGCTAAAGTCTAATACTCTATCTTCTTTTTTAATATTTAAGTCTATTACTTTTGAATTTTCTATTGTCATCTTGATTGCTTTCTACCTTTTTTTTTGTATATGTGTATATTACATTTGTCGCAATTTAAAAGTAAATTAAAACATGATTATTGGTAAATATCCCAATCTTAGACTTAGAAGAACTAGAAAAGAATCTTGGTCAAGAAGACTGATTCAAGAAAATACCTTAAGTCCAAATGATTTTATATTACCTATTTTTTTAATTGAAGGATCAAATAAACGGCAAAAGATTTCATCAATGCCAGGTGTATACAGATATACAATTAATCGATTGAGCCAAATAGTAGATAGAGCAATAAAAAAGAAGATACCAATGGTTGCACTTTTTCCAAAAACCCAAAATGTACGTAAAGATGAATTGGGTACAGAATCACTTAACGAAAAAAATTTAGTTTGTAGAGCAATTAAAGAAATTAAAAAAAGATACAAAAATCAAATAGGTATTATGTGTGACGTAGCATTAGATCCCTATACATCACATGGTCATGACGGTTTAATCAAATCTAACACAATACTTAACGACGAAACAATTGAGGTTTTGATTAATCAATCATTACTTCAAGCAGAGATGGGTTGTGATCTACTGGCTCCATCAGACATGATGGATGGCAGAATAGGTAAAATCAGAAAAGCTTTAGATAAAAATAAATTCCAAAATGTTCAAATATTATCTTATGCAGCAAAATATGCTTCAAGCTTTTATGGCCCTTTTAGAGATGCAGTAGGTTCTAAAGGTTCGTTAAAAGGAGACAAAAAAACTTATCAGATGGATTATAGAAATTCTGATGAAGCTTTAAGGGAAGTTGCATTAGATATTAAAGAAGGTGCCGATATGGTAATGGTTAAACCAGGTATGCCCTACTTAGACATAATAAAGTCAATAAAAGAGAAATTTAAATTACCTGTATTTGCCTACCAAGTATCAGGAGAATATAGCTTGATTGAAACAGCTATAACGAAAAAATTAATTAATAAAGATGCTATATATGAAAGCTTGGTAGCTTTTAAGAGAGCTGGTGCCAATGCTATAGTAAGTTATTATGCTGATAGAATTGATAAAATAATAAAATAATTATTTTAACGTATTTAAAAATAACAACCTACTATTTGGATAACTTAAATTATTTGGTCTTAAGATGGTTTTATCCAAATAATCTCCTACTAATTTCAAACCGTTCAATAAGGTGCCAAGATCATTAACCTCTATATCTCTTTCAATCAAAAAATTAGGTACATATTTTTTTTCATTTAAAGAATTAGCGTAATATACAGTTTTGTTACCTTCCAAATCTTTTTCAACTAAATTTTCGAGCGATAAGTCATATCCTAATATTTTAAGTAACTCTAATTCCCAAAATATATATTTTTTTAACCAATCTTTTTCTTTTAAAATTAAAAATAAATTTTGAATTATAAAATAAACTTTATCATTAGATTGAGATTCTGCTGTTAATATTTTGATTAAATTCATAGCAGATGTAATACAGGATAACTTTTGCTTATGATCAAAATATAATGGGGTATAGGCATTTAAAATTTCAATTTTAAAATAACCTATTCTGTTTTCATTTTTAGAATTGTAATTAACATGGAGTTTGTTACCAACTTGAAGGTAATTTTTAATTTTTTTGGAAGTACCACCAAATATAATTCCAGATATCTTTCCTTTATCTTTTGTAAATAATTCAGCAATTAATGAATTTTCATTATATCTTGTTTTGCTTATTAAAAACCCTTCGTCTGACCAATTCATTTTTTATTTATTTTTTTTAAACATTCGATAGCAGCATTTTGTTCTGCTTCTTTTTTTGATTTTCCAGTAGCTATGAAATATTTTGTATTGGGCAATTTTACTCCAACTTTAAATATAGGTTTGTGTCTTGGTCCTGTATTTGAAATTAATTTATAAGTAGGTAATTTTTTGAAGTTTTTTAAAGTTAATTCCTGTAACTTTGTTTTTGCATCTATTTCTGTAACTACACTTTTTTCAATATGATCTTGCCACAAGTTTAAAATTGTTTTTTCGACAATTATAAAACCTTTATCAAGATAAATAGCACCAATTAATGCTTCACAACTATCAGATATAATTTTGTCTTCAATTTTTATTTTTTTATTGTTGGGATTAAATGTTTTAACATAACTAGCTAAGTTGATTTTTTTTGCTATATCCAGACACGTTTTTTTATTCACTAGCGATGCAAATTTTTTATCAAGAATTCCTTCTTTTTCACCTGGATAAATTTCTAAAAGTTTTTTTGCTATAACTAAACCAAGAACTCTATCACCCAGAAACTCTATCTTTTCATTATTTTCATTTGGATTAAAGCTTTTATGTGTAAGAGCTTGGATAAGTAGATCTTTATTTTTAAATTTTACATCAATTTTTTTTTCTAAACTTTGATAGTTAATTTTCATTAATTAATTTTATTAAAGGTTCTATTAAATCTTATTGACTTATGCCATTTCCAAAATTCAATAAAACTTCCTATTCTTTTATCTGAAGAGAAAAATATAAATTGAGCTTTTCCTACTAAATTATCTTTATGTACATATCCAACACTTGTTAAGTACCTGCTATCTTTAGAACAGTCTCTGTTATCTCCTAAAAAGAAATAATGATCTTTTGGTACAGTAAACACATCAGAATTTTGATAGGTGTAATCTTTTAAATAAACAGTGTGAAATTTTTTACCATTTGAAAGTTTTTCTTCAAATCTATAAACATCAATATTTTTGTTGCCACAGAAAATTGTAGTTTTGTTATTAATTTTAGATTTAAGAATTTCAGAATTATTTAAATATAAATTAGAATCTATAAATTGAATTTTATCACCAGGTAAACCAATTAATCTTTTAATGTAATCTGTTCGATTATCTGCTGGAGTTTTAAATACAATTACATCACCTCTTTCTGGACTACTAAACATAATTCTTTTGTTTAATATTGGAGGGCTAAAAGGAAATGAATGTTTGCTATATCCATAGGTATATTTTGTTACAAACAACCTATCACCTACTAATAAAGTAGGTTCCATGGATGATGATGGAATATAAAATGGTTGTACTAAAAGGGATCTAATTATAACTGCAATTATTAATGCATAAATTAAAGTTTTTATATTTTCTGAAAAAAAATTTTTATCTAATTTCATGATGTTTGAATAATTGCAAATGCAGTTGAATAATTTTTTTCATCCGAAATTGATAAAAAACATTTAAAATTTTTGATTTTAAAGTTCTTTTGTATGATTTTTGTAATTTTTTTATTTTTAACGTAATAAGGCTTTCCCTTTTTGTCATTAACAACTTCTATATCTTTAAAATTTAAATTCATACGAAAACCTGTGCCAAGAGCTTTAGAAAATGCTTCTTTTGCAGCAAATCTCTTTGAAAAATAAGCTGCTTTATTGTTTGCTGCATTAGATTGTTTCAATTCTTTAGATGAGTAAATTCTTTTTTTAAATAAAGGATTTTTAATCGATTTTTGAATTCTTTTATTTTCAACAATATCAACTCCAATACCTAGAATTTTCATTTATTTTTTTATAATTTTTTTAAAGTTTTTAATTACTTTTGAAAGTCCATCAAATATTGACTCTCCGATTATAAAATGTCCAATATTATACTCCTCAATATCTATTATTTTTATTAACATTTTCGTGGTTTTATAGTCTAAACCATGACCAGCATGAACTTCTAAATTTAAACTTGATGCCAATTTTGCACTTTTTTTAATTCTGTTAAATTCACTAGAATAATTTTTTTTTGATTTAACTAGGTTTGCTAGTTTTCCGGTATGTATTTCAATACAATCAGCATTTAATTTTTTAGCAAGTCTAATGTCATTTGGGGAAGGATTAATGAATAAACTTGTTCTTATCTTTGCTTTTTTAAATTTTTTAATTATTTTCTCTAACTTATTAAGATTGTTTTTTATATTTAAACCTCCCTCGGTAGTAATTTCTTTTCTATTTTCTGGAACTAAACAGATAAAATTTGGTTTTATCTTAAGTGCTTTATTAACAATTTCTTTATTCATAGAAATTTCAAGGTTTACAGGTACATTTCTTAAACCACAGATTTTTTTTGCATCAATATCATTTATATGTCTTCTATCTTCTCTTAAATGTATTGTTACGGAATCAGCTCCATAACTAATAACTTTTTTGGCTGCATATAGTGGATCTGGATGTTTCTCTCCACGAGCGTTTCGTAGAGTTGCAATATGATCTATATTTACACCTAACCTTTTCACTTAATAAATCTGCTTCCTGGGGTTGTTATTGGTATAGATTTAAGTTCTGGAGGTAATTTATTTGCTTTATAAGTTGGAACATCAATTTTTAAATGAGATGTTATTCCAGTTTTTATTTTTAAAGATTGTTTGGTTGATCGATCAATAATAGATGCAAATCCAATTAATTTTGCTTTTGATTTTTTAATCAATTTAACACACTCCAAACTTGATTTTCCTGTAGTGATTACATCTTCTATAATTAATACTCTTGCACCTTTTTTAATATGGAAACCTCTTCTAAGAGTAAATTTACCATTTACCCTTTCACAAAAAATTGTTTCTTTTTTTAGTAGTTTTCCTATTTCATATCCAATAATTACTCCTCCCATTGCAGGAGCTAGTATTAAATCAATTTTTTTAAATTTTTTTTTAATTTTATTTGCTAAAGATTTACAAATTTTATCAGCTAAATTAGGGAAGCTTAAGAGTTTTGCGCACTGAATATATTTTGAAGAATGTAGACCTGAGGATAAAACAAAGTGACCTTCTAATAATGCATTAGTTTTTTTTAAAATATTTAAGGATTTTTTGTGTGAAAGCATTTCTTTTTTCTTCGTGTCTAATTATCTTAAATTTTATACTCTTTTGTTTTAGCTCTGCAATAAAATTAGTAAAATTCTTAAGGTTTCTAATAATTAATTTAAATTTAAAATTAATATAATTGGGATTTTTACCAACCATTTCTAAGCTCGATATATTTAATTTGTGACTTCCAATGAGTGAGCTTATATCTCCTAATTGACCTGGCTTATCAGGTAATGACATCCATAGAGTGGTATTATATTTTTTTGTTTTTTCCTCTTTTTGCTCTCCTTTATCATGCCAATATCTTCTTATTGCTGCTCTAGCTTTGCCTGTTTTAGTAGTTGGTATCCAGTGAAGTGATGGTGAATTATTTTTAGATGTTATTATATTTACTCGATCACCATTTCTTAAAATAGTTTGTAATTCGCTTTTGTTTCCATTAATTTCACAACCAACTGCTGAATTACCAATTTTAGTATGAACAGCATATGCAAAATCTATAGCAGTTGCATCTTTAGGTAATTTAATTACTGAACCTTTTGGTGTGAAACAAAATACGTTTTCTTGAAACATTTGTAGTTTTGTATACTCATATGAGTCTTCAGGGTTTTCATTTTTTTCTATAATCTCAACAAGGTCTTTCAACCAATCATACTCCTTCCAGCTTAAAGAATTAAATTTTTCAGAAGATTTATACTGCCAATGAGATGCAACACCTCTCTCGGCAAATTCGTGCATTTCATGTGTTCTAATTTGAATTTCTATTGGTTTTTTATTTGAACCAATTACAGAAGTATGAATAGATTTATAACCATTTATTTTTGGAGATGAAATATAATCTTTAAATTTTCCCGGTATACAATTCCATTTTTTATGAAAAATACCAAGCGTTTTGTAACAATCGTCTACGTTTTTTAAAATTATCCTAAATCCAATAATGTCTGTTATTTGTTCAAGGGAAACTCTTTTTTTTTGGACTTTTCTCCAAATTGAAAAAGGTGTTTTTTCTCTACCATGAATCTCTGCATTAATCTCATTATCATTCAATATTTCACTTAACTCAAAAGATTGTTCTTCAAATAAATCTTTTCTATCCAATTTTATTTCATCAAGTCTTTTTTTTATTAATTTTCTTGCATCGTTATTTAAAATTTCAAAAGATAAATCCTCAAGTTCGTCTCTTATTCTATGCATTCCCATTCTATCAGCTAATGGGGCATAAATTTCCATAGTTTCTTGAGCTATCCTTTTTCTTTTATCTTCTTTTGTAATTGCTTTAATGGTTCTCATATTATGGAGTCGATCGGCAATTTTCACTAACAGAACTCTGATATCTTTTGATGTTGCTAAAATTAATTTTCTGAAATTCTCAACTTTAGAATTAGCTCCAGCTGAATTTTCAAATGCAGAAATTTTAGTTACACCGTCGACTAAATCAGCAACCTCATCACCAAATTCTTGTTTGATAGTTTCATAAGTTGCAAAAGTATCTTCTATAGTGTCATGCAACAGACCCGTTGTAATTGTAGCGCTATCTAATTTTAATTCAGTTAAAATATTTGCAACCTCAATTGGGTGAACAGAATAAGGATCACCCGAAGCTCTTTTTTGACTCTTATGAGCTTTAACAGCAAAATTATATGCTTTATCCAATTTTTCAGGATTAAGAAATTTATTATAATTCTTAACTTTATTTATAAGTTCATTTGAATTAAGCATAATTGATATTATACCACTATATCAAATTTGTTTAATAGATCTAATGTCTCTATCAGGAAGTAGAGAAATCAAGGTTTTAACATCAATTTGTTTATCAGGATGGATCCAATTCTTTTGAATCTCAAATAATGGAAATAATACAAAGTTCCTTTTGTGCATCATTTTATGAGGTAAATTAATCTTAGAGTTTTTTTTTGATACCAAATTATTAAAATCGATTATATCTAAATCACATGTACGAGGAGCATTTTTTTTTGCTTTCTTTCTACCTAATTGATTTTCTATAGATTTACATATTTTTAATAGTTCTCGAGGACTGTAATAACATTTTAATTTTAAAATTATGTTTAGGAACTTAGGTTTTCGTGGGTCAGGCCAGGAAGGGGTTTCATAATAACTGGATACTGCGAGAACATCTAAGCTATGTTCTGCTAATAAAAATTTTGCTTTTTCTATATTTCTTTTCCTTATACCTAAATTTGAACCTATTCCTAAAAAAACAATTTTAGCTTGATTTTCTAATATATCTTGCCTTTTCACGGTTCCAATCTCTACTTTTTTTTGTTGCTCTTTTATCATATTGCTTTTTCCCTTTTGCAACAGCTAGTTCTATTTTAGCTTTTCCTTTTTTAAAATACATTTTTGTTGGAACTAATGTGAAACCATCTCTTTGCATTTTACCTATCAATTTATTTATTTCTTTTTTGTTAAGAAGCAATTTTCTATCATCTGTTGGGTTGTGATTAGAGTAACTGGCTTGCTTGTATGGAGATATATGTGAATTAATTAAAACAATTTCACCTCCCTTTTCAACAGCATAAGACTCAGCGATATTGACCTTGCCCTCTCTTACTGATTTAATCTCTGATCCCTTTAAAACAATTCCAGCTTCAAAAAGATCTTCAAAAAAATAGTTAAAACTAGCTTTTCTATTTAAACAAATGATTTTCAAACCAGGATTGGTTTTTTTGTTCATTAAATTAACTTAGCAGACTGAAGAGCTTTTTTTACAATTTCTTTTGTTGTGTCTGTTACTTTTACAAGTGGTAGTCTCACATTGTCATCACAAAGTCCTAAAAGTTTTGCAGCATATTTTACAGGACTAGGATTACTCTCAACAAACATTGAATGATGAACTGGTTGTAATATTTTATCTAATCTTTCTGCTTCTTTCATTTCGTTATCGGTGTCTGATTTAGAGAATTTTTGAAAATCTGAACAAAGTTTAGGTGCAATGTTAGCTGTTACACTAATAGTACCTACTCCACCACGCTTATTAAATTCAAATGCATTATCATCATTACCTGTTAATTGAATAAATTCTTTACCCATTTTTTCAAGTGTCTGATTAACTCTATCTAAATCACCTGTTGCATCTTTAACACCAACTATATTTTTTAATTCATACAGTCTGGCCATTGTATCCACTGACATATCAATCACAGATCTACCAGGAATATTATAAATTATAATTGGTATGCCACAATTATCATTAATTGCTTTATAATGTTGATACAATCCTTCTTGAGTTGGTTTATTGTAATAAGGTGTAACTATCAAAGCGCCGTTAGCTCCTACTTTTTCAGCATGTGTGGTTAAAGAAATAGCCTCCTCAGTTGAGTTGGAGCCCGTACCAGCAATAACTGGAATTTTTCCATTACTTTCTTTTATACATAAATCTATAACTCTTTGATGCTCATCATGACTCAACGTAGGAGATTCACCTGTTGTACCCGCTGGCACAAGTCCATTAGTACCATTATCGATGTGGAAATGGATTAATTTTATATATGCTTCCTCATCTAGACCATTATTTTTAAATGGTGTAATTAAAGCAACATTTGATCCTTTGAACATAAATACTTATAACATAGTTTAAAGATTCATATACTAAAAGATTATGCTCAAAAAAATATTATTTTTAGGTTTCGCCGTATCTATATTAATATTTTCAAATAATCTCTTTGCTGAAATCAATTCAGTTGTACCTTTAAAAAAACCTGTTTTAAGTAAAGAAGAAATTCAAAAGAAAATATCTATAAATATTCTTAAGCCATTAAAGAAGCCCACGAAAACCAAAGAAATTAAAATCGAAGAAGTAATTGTTAAAAAAGAGTTGGTTTTAAAAGAAAAAAAATTAAGTTTTAAAATACCGAAGAAAAAACCAACTGTGGCTGGCATTAGCTCAGCAATGAATATAAAAATTTCAAGATATTATAGTAAAAGAGACTTCGGGTTAGCTAAAAAAGCCATTTCAGAAATGCAGAAAAGTAAATGGTCATCTGCACTAAAAATTGCAAAAAAAGCAAAAGACAAGTCAATTTATAATTTTATACAATGGAGACATCTTTTAACCTCAGGTAATCAAGCTTCCTTTTTCGATTATCAAGTTTTTTTAAATAAAAATTCAGATTATCCTAGAATAAGCAGAGTTAAATATCTTGCTGAGCATAAATTATCCACAGAAAGTGTCTCACCTAAAAAAATAATAAAATGGTTTGGAGAAAATGATCCATTAAGTGGTTATGGAAAAATGATACTTGGAGAAAGTCATATTTTAATTGGAGACAAAAATAAAGGTACAAAATTAATTAAAGAAGGTTGGGTCACAGCAGATTTATCCAAAAATGAATTAAAATATTTTAGAAAAAAATATAAAAAATATTTAAATGCAGATGACTATATTAAACGAGCTGATTATTTAGCATGGAATGGGGATCGTTGGGATTTACGAAGATTAATAAGGTATCTGCCAAAAGATTACGAACTTTTATATAATGCAAGACATCTTTTAATGAGTAAAGGTTATGGGGTTGACCAAGCCATAGCAAATGTTCCTCAAAAATTTAAGAATGACGCTGGGTTAAATTATGATCGATTGAAATGGAGAAGAAAAAAAGGACGTGTGGATTCTTCAACAGAAATCTTATTGAAAATAAGAAATGATAAAGAGTATTTAGTTAGGCCTGACAAATGGTGGAAAGAAAGAGAAATTATCTCAAGGGCATTGCTTTATAAAAAGAAATATGAAATTTCATATAAAATTTCAAGCAATCATGGAATGACTGAAGGATCTGAATATGCAGCTGCTGAATGGATGAGTGGATGGATAGCATTAAGTTTTTTAAATGATCCATTAACTGCTAAAGATCATTTTAAAAATTTTTATGAAAATGTTAGTTATCCAATAAGTTTATCTAGAGGTGCTTATTGGCTTGGAAGAACATATGAAAAAATAGGCGAAAGAGAGCAATCAAATAATTGGTACAGAGAAGCCACAAAATATCTTACTACTTACTATGGTCAGCTAGCTTTTTTGAAATTAAATCCAAATGGAAAATTTGAATTAGAAAAAGATATGGAAATTGATCCAAAATATAGAATTCAATTTTTTAATAAAGAGCTTGTAAAAATTTCTTATCTTCTAGATGAATTAAAGAAAGACAAATATACAAAACATATTTTAAGGCATTTAGCTAACGACAATATAGCCAAGGGTAGTGAGGTTTTGGCTGCAGAATTAGCTACAAGTATAAACAGATATGATTTTGCTATTCAGGTTTCAAAAATTGCTTCTTATCAAAAAAGATTTCATAATAAATACAATTATCCAATAATTAGTACTCCTAAATATATTAATAAAAGAAAAATTCCAGAAAGTGCTTTGATCTTATCCATAATTAGACAAGAAAGTGAATTTGATTTGGAAGCTAATAGTCATGCTGGTGCAAAAGGATTAATGCAATTAATGCCATACACTGCAAAATTAGTTTCAAAACAAGCTAAACTTCCTTATTCAAAATCAAGATTAACTACTGATCCAGAATATAATATTAATTTAGGTTCACATTATATTGCAGGTTTAATTCTACAATATGATGGTGCTTACCCTTTTGCAGTCGCTGCGTATAATGCTGGACCCAACAGAGTTAAATATTGGAAAAAAATAAATAAAGATCCACAAAAAAAACAAGTTGATTATGTTGATTGGGTTGAATTAATAAAATTTAGAGAAACAAGAAATTACGTACAGCGCGTAATGGAAAATTATAATGTCTATAGATATATTTTGGAACAACGTCCTGTGACCATGAAAAACTTTTTTAAAGATCAGCCTCTATTTTAGTGGCGGAAGAGGAGGGATTCGAACCCTCGGTACAAGTTTCCTCGCACGGTCATTTAGCAAACGACTGGTTTCAGCCTCTCACCCACTCTTCCGTATGACATTGTGTATTAAGCGATTGTATTGAAAATTCAATATATATAAAGTAATTATTCAATTATTATGAGAAATAAGTACTCGGTATTTTCGTTAATTAAAAATGCTCTTTCATATCATGAAAATTGGCAAAGAGCGTGGAAAGATCCTACTCCTAAAAAAGAATACGATGCAGTTATTGTTGGTGGTGGTGGCCACGGATTAGCAACAGCCTACTATTTAGCGAAAAAACACAATATGAATAATATTGCTGTTGTCGAGAAAGGTTGGATTGGTGGTGGAAATACTGGACGGAATACTACAATTATTAGATCAAATTATTTATGGGACGCAAGTGCGGGATTATATGATCATGCATTAAAAATTTGGGAAGGTTTATCTCAAGAACTAAACTACAATGTAATGTTTAGTCAAAGAGGTGTAATGAACCTTGCACATAATTTACAAGATGTTAGAGATTTAAAAAGACGAACACATGCGAATAGACTAAATGGAATTGATGCAGTCTACTTAAGCACTGAAGAAGTTAAAAAATTTTGTCCAATTATAAACACATCACCAGATATTAGATACCCTGTTTTAGGAGGAACTTTACAACGAAGAGCTGGTACAGCAAGACATGATGCTGTTGCTTGGGGGTATGCAAGAGGAGCTGATGCAATGGGTGTTGATATTATTCAAAATTGTGAAGTTAAAGGAATTAAAAGAAATGGAGATAGTGTTGAAGGAATAGAAACTACAAAAGGATTTATAAAAACTAAGAAAGTTGGTGTAGTTGCAGCTGGACATTCTAGCGTAATAGCTAATATGGCTGGTCTAAGACTTCCACTTGAAAGTAAACCTTTACAAGCTTTAGTTTCTGAACCTGTAAAACCAATTATTGATACAGTTGTAATGTCTAACGCAGTGCATGCTTATGTTAGTCAATCTGATAAAGGAGAATTGGTTATTGGTGCTGGAACAGACGACTATGTTTCTTATACTCAAAAAGGAAGTCACCAAATAGTTGAAGGAACATTAAATGCTATTTTAGAATTATATCCAATTTTTAGTAGAATGAGAATGTTAAGACAATGGGGAGGAATAGTAGATATTTGTCCTGATGCTAGTCCAATTTTAAGTAAAACTTCAATTAAAGGTTTATACTTCAATTGTGGTTGGGGTACTGGAGGATTTAAAGCAACTCCTGGATCTGGAGATTTGTTTGCACATACTATTGCAAATGATGAGCCACACAAACTTAATGCTGCATTTAATTTAAATAGATTTGTAAGCGGAGACCTTGTTGATGAACATGGCGCTGCAGCGGTTGCTCATTAATGTTTTTAATAAACTGTCCATACTGTGGAGAACGAGATCAGCAAGAATTTAAGGCTGGTGGTGAAGCTCATATCGAGAGACCTAAACAGCCAACAGAATTAAGTGATGATGAGTGGGCAGAATATTTATTTATGAGAAAAAATATTAAAGGTGTTCAATTTGAAAGATGGAACCATGCACATGGTTGTCGTAAATGGTTTAATATGGTTAGAGACACTTCTAACGATGAAATAAAAGCAATTTATAAAATGGGTGAAAAACCACCTTCTCAATAAAATGACTAAAAACTTAAGAGTAAAATCGAGTGAGTACATTGATGAAACTAATAGAATTTCCTTTAAATTTAATGGCAAAACTTACCATGGATTTAAAGGCGATACTTTAGCATCAGCATTACTTGCAAACGATGTTCATTTAGTTGGAAGAAGTTTTAAATATCATAGACCAAGAGGAATTATGACTTCTGGTTCTGAAGAACCAAATGCTATAGTTCAAGTAAATCCTGGTACCAACAGAACAGAACCTAATGTTAGAGCGACAGAAGTCGAGATTTACGAAGGTTTAGAGGCATCCAGTCAAAATTGTTGGCCAAGTGTAGAATTTGATATTGGTGGAATAAACAATTTTCTCTCCCCTTTTTTTCCAGCAGGTTTTTATTACAAAACATTTATGTGGCCTGCTAGTTTCTGGGAGAAATATGAATTTTTCATACGACACTCAGCCGGTTTAGGAAAATCACCAACATCAAATGACCCTGACATTTATGACCACCGAAATATTCACTGTGATGTATTGGTTGTAGGTGCAGGTATATCTGGAATATTAGCAGCAAAAAATGCAGCTAAAAATAATTTAAAAACGTTGTTAGTTGATGAAAAAAATGAACTTGGTGGATCAACTATTTATGAAAATAATGAATTTAACAAAATTGATAACAAAGCCCCTTCAGAGTGGTTAAAAAAAGAAATAGAGGAACTTAAAAATATTAAAAATCTTGAAATAAAAACTAGAACAAGTGTAGCTGCTTATCATCAATATAATTATCTTTTGGCTAGAGAAAATCTAACCGATCATTTAGAGGCAAAAGATAAAACAAATAAAATCAGACAAAGACTTCTTAAAATTAGAGCTAAGAAAGTTATTTTAGCTACAGGTGCATTAGAAAGACCTTTAATATTTAATAATAATGATAGACCAGGAATAATGCTTTCATCTGCTATAAAAAAATACAGTGAATTTTATGGAGTTGCATGTGGTAGTAAAAATGTATTTTTTACTAATAATGATAGTGCTTACGAAAGTGCTTTGTCACTATATAACAAAGGTATAAATGTTGAGGCAATTATTGATATAAGAGAACAATCTGAAAGTAAAATTGTTAAAAAAGTAAAAGAAGCAGGTATTAAAGTTTACTGGTCACATACGATTGTTGATACAGCTGGTTATAAAAGACTAAATAGTGTTTCAATCATGAAACTATCTAATGATGGTACTTCAGTGACTGGAAGTAAAATTTCTATTTCATGTGATTGCTTAGGAGTTGCTGGCGGCTGGACACCTGCAGTACATTTATATACTCAATCAGGAAACAAACTTAAATTTGATGAAGAAAAAAAAGTTTTCTTACCAAATCAGAACACATCTGAACAAATAAGTGTAGGATCTTGTGGTGGAGATTTTAAAATTGATGAAATCATTAAAAATTTAAATCAAAAACTTAAGGATACTCTAAATATTAATGAAACAGATTTAGATGGTATTAAAGTTGAGATTGATCAAGAAAATTCAAAAAGAAATATTTGGTTACTACCTTCCGATAAACCTTTGGGCAAAACTAAACCATTTGTAGATTATCAAAACGATGCAACGGCTAAGGATATAAAATTAGCATTAAGAGAAGGTTTTAGATCTATTGAGCATGTTAAAAGATACACGACTACCGGTATGGGAACTGATCAAGGTAAACTTGGAAATATGCATGCATTGGGAATAATTGCAGATACAGCTGGCGTTAAAATGGGAAAATTAGGAACAACTACGTTTAGACCTCCTTACACACCATTAACATTTGGAACTATTGTGGGTCGAAATGTAGGAAAGTTTTTTGATATTTTTAGAAGAACGCCAATGAATGATTGGCATGTTGAAAATAAAGCTGAATTTGAAAATGTCGGACAATGGAAGAGAGCATGGTACTACCCTATTAACGGAGAAACTATGCATCAAGCAGTTCAAAGAGAAAGTAAAGCTGCTAGAGAAAGTGCTGGTATGCTGGATGCCTCTACTCTTGGTAAAATTGATATTCAAGGAAGTGATGCTTCAGAATTCTTAAATAGAGTTTATACAAATGCTTGGTCAAAATTAGCAGTAGGAAAATGTAGATATGGGCTAATGCTAAATGAAGATGGTATGGTTTATGATGATGGAGTTACAACAAGATTAGGTGAAAATCATTACATTATGACCACAACAACTGGTGGAGCAGCAAATGTTTTAGGTAAACTTGAAGACTATCTTCAAACAGAATGGCCTGAGCTTGATGTTTATTTAACCTCTGTAACAGATCATTATGCTACAGCTAGTTTATGTGGACCTAATAGTAAAAAAATTCTTAAAAAAATAATTCCCGATTTAGATTTATCAGATGAAAACTTTCCTCATATGTCTTTTAAAGAAGCGAAGATCGGACATATCCAATGCAGAATAATGAGAATTAGTTTTACTGGAGAACACAGCTACGAAATAAATGTTCAAGCAAGTTATGGAAAAGATTTATGGGAAAAATGTATGGAGGCAGGTCAAGAGTTTAACATTACACCTTATGGAACTGAAACAATGCATTTATTAAGAGCAGAAAAAGGTTTTATTATTGTTGGTCAAGATACAGATGGAACCATGACCCCTATCGACCTTCAAATGGATTGGATAGTAAGCAAGAAGAAATACGATTTCATAGGAAAAAGA
The DNA here is from genome assembly GCF_001180205.1 of Candidatus Pelagibacter communis. Classification (GTDB taxonomy): domain Bacteria; phylum Pseudomonadota; class Alphaproteobacteria; order Pelagibacterales; family Pelagibacteraceae; genus Pelagibacter; species Pelagibacter ubique_O. The sequence continues at coordinate 29,781 of NZ_CVSU01000085.1, forward strand.
TCTCTTTATAGATCTGATACAATGAGAGAAGATAGAAAGCAATTAGTAGGTTTATTAACTGATGATCCAAATATTGTTTTAGAAGAAGGAGCACAAATAGTTTCTGAATTAAATCAAAGTCCAGTAGAAATGCTTGGACATGTAACTTCAAGTTATTTCAGTCCAAACCTAAAGAAATCAATAGCACTTGCAGTAGTTAGAGGTGGAAAAGATATGATGGGAAAAAAACTTTTTGTGCCCATGGAAAATAAAAATATTAATGTCACTGTTGCGAATCCAGTATTTTATGATGAGAAAAATGAGAGGTTAAATGCTTAACTATAATTCAGTTATTAAAAATGAAATTAAGCAAGAAAGTATTTCTGTAAAAGAAATCTCTCCAGTAACAAAAATTAATTTGAGAGGTAAAAAAAGAGAATTTTTAACAAATGTTGGTAAAAATCTTAATATGATCTTGCCTACTGAGGCAAACACTTCAACAACGAGTGATAAATTAACAGCAATATGGCTTAGTCCAGACGAATGGATGATAATCTCAAATGAGCTGGCAAGTAAAGAAACTAATAAATCCGATCTATATGAAATGTTATTTAATAGTATTTCAAAAACAAATTTAGGTGCTGTTATAGATGTAACAGATCAATTTGTTCAATTAGAACTTAAAGGTGAAAATGTCTATGAAATCTTTTCAGCAGGATCTCCCTTTAATTTTAATGAATTTAAAGAAAAAAAAGGATCAACAACTCAGACTGTTTTAAATCATGTAGATGTAATTCTGCACCATAAAGATGAAAATATTTTAAATCTGTTTGTTAGAAGATCTTTTGCTGAACATCTTTGTTCTTGGATTGAAGACTGTGCTTCAAGATTATAAACTTATTTTTTTCTTCTAAAGTCCCATGGCATTTCAAATTTACCTTGCCAAAGGCCTTTTTTTTCATTTTTAGCATTAATTTCGTTTGATATATATTTTTTTGAGTATTTTCTATAAGCTACTGCATAACCGTTTGAAACTAGCCAAGAATTCAGATTTAAATTTCTTTTATAACATTCTCCAATAAATCTTTTGTATCTATCAACATCCAAAATTTTACAAGTTATTACTTTGTTATTTATTTTATTTTGTAATTTTTGAGTTGAAATTTTTCCACATGGATAATCTTTAGTAAAAGTAAAAAAAATTATTGTTAGATACGGTTTTTTACACGTTTGCTTGAATTCAGGTGCATCAATTCCGTATAATCTTATCTTTTTTGAATTTATTTTTATTGTATCACCATCAATAATTTGAGCATTTCCAGAAATTTCTTTAATCTCTTCAGACCTAACATCGTTATATGTGAGAATAAAAAAAATCGAACAAATTATAATTAAAATTATCGCTTTTCTTTTTGTAAAAAACATATTTAAAAAATATTAAATATTAGCTAATTTATGTTTAATATAATATTTGACATAAAAAAGTAACATCAATGATATCAACCATTGAAAGATGGCCCAAATATAAAAAAAAGTTTTAAAATCTGCATTTAAATACTTTGCAATGTAAAAACATAAAACTGGTACTATAACATTTCTGGCAATATTATTAACCATGGCTTTTTCAGATTTTTTTAAAGCCATAAAGAATCCATTTGATAAGAAAAATATTGGATAAGCAGGTAAAATAAATGCCGAAATCTTAAGGTACATCGAGCCATGCATAATTACCTCTGGGTTTGAAGAAAAGAATTTAGGAACAAAGTCAGCACTTATAAAAATAACTACACCAGCGATTAACATTATAATTAGACCGTATTTTATTGAAGTAAAATAGGATTGCTCCACTCTATCGTAATATTTTGCACCAATATTTTGCGCTATTATAGAAATTATTGCTGTATTAATTCCTAATATTGGTAACAAAACTACTTGCTCAATTCTTGTGGCAGATCCATACCCTGCAACAGCATATTCACCAAATAACCCAACATATGTAAAAACAATTGTTGCAGCAATAGAATACCCTAATATGGCAATTGTAATTGGCATTGATTGAAAAAAAATATTTTTTAAGAAAAAAAATTTAGTTTTGAAATGGTCTAAAGTTATTTGTTTAATTCTTTGATTATTTAATATTTTTATCAAAATAACCAAGAAAGATACAAATTGAGCAATTAAAGTTGCTATCCCAATACCAGTTATTCCTAATGGTGGTATAAATAAAAAACCAAATATAAAAATTGGATTTAAAATAATGTTTAAGAAAAAAGAAAATATTAGAACATTTCTGTAAGTTTTAGTATCTCCTTCTGCGTGTAAGAATGAATTTAATGCTACTACTAAAATAAATAATATCGTACCTAAAAAAATTACATTTATATATTCGAGTCCAAGAATTGTTACTTCTTGAGAGGAATTCATTAATAAGAATATCTTTTCACCAAAAGCAAATCCTAAAATAGATACAACTATCGAGATTATAATTGAATAAATGATTACATTTCCAAAATAACTTAAAACATTTTTTTCGTTTTTTTCTCCGATACTACTGCCAATCAATGATGTTCCTGCTACGGTAACTCCAATTGATGTCGCAATAATCAAAAAATATATCGGAAAAGACTTGCTCAAAGCAGATAAGGCTTCTGGCGATATTTTTCCTGCATAAAAAGTATCTACAATTGTATAAAGTGTTTGGAATAAGGTTCCTACACTTGCTGGTACAGCAAGTTTTCTTACTAACAACGAAACTTTATCTTTTAATAAATTCATTAATTTAAGATTTATTAATACTCTTTTTGGAAGATATGTCTTTTTCCTGCTTCTTTAGCAAGATTAATTTGTTTTTGTCTCATCCTAAATCTTGATTTTTGATGATCTGTTAGATTGTCGTGACAATTTGGACATGAAACACCCTCTTCATATTTTTTTGATTTTTTATCCTTACGAGATACAGGCTTCCTACAACCGCTACACATTGAATAAGAACCAACTTTTAGACCATGTTTTAAACTAATCCTGTTATCAAAAACAAAGCATTCACCTTTCCATAAACTTTTTTTCTTATTTGTTTTTTTAAGATAATTTAAAATTCCACCATTTAACTGATAAATGTTATTAAACCCTTTATTCTCCAAATAAACAGATGCCTTTTCACAACGAATTCCACCAGTACAAAACATAGCTATAGGTTGATTTTTTTTTAATTTTTTTAGATATTTTGGGAAATCTCTAAAGTTATCAACATCAGGATTGATTGCTCCCTTAAATGTTCCAACATCATACTCAAATGGTTTTCTCGCATCTATAAGAACAGTATCCTTTTCTTTAATCAGCTTATTCCATTTGATTGGATCTACATGGCTATCCTTTTTCTTTATTCTTTTGTTTAAAATTAAATTCATAGGAACAACTTCATTTTTAATTTTTACTTTAGGTTTATGAAATGGTTGGAATGAGCTTTTAGAGACATTGCTGCTGTTAAATTCTTTAAATTTAAGAGTTTTTTTTAAATTATTAATAGTGAATTTAATGTCTGCAGTTTTGCCAGAAATAGTTCCGTTTACCCCTTCTTTAGAGATAATTATAGTGCCTCTAATATTTTTCTTTTTTAAAGTTTCTAATAAAATTTTTTGATTTTTCTTTAGATAAGAAATTTTAATAAATTTATAAAAACCAACTACTTCAAACATTATAATTTTCTACAAACAGTCATTCCATCTCCAAGAGGAATTATTAATTTTTCGACCCTTGTATCCTTTGAGATATGACTATTAAACTCTCTAATATTTTTAGTAAATTTATCATTATTGTTTTCATTCACAACTTCTCCATACCATAAAACATTATCGATGATTATTAGACCATTTTTATTCAATAATTTTAAAGAACGCTCATAATATTCAAAATAATTCATTTTATCAGCATCAATAAAAACTAAATCAAACTTTTCATTTTTAATTTCATCTAAACTTTCTAAAGCAGGTTTAATTAATGTTTTTATTTTATGATCTTGATTAGCTTTTTTAAAAAAATCTAATGCTACTTTATTAGTTTCTTCATTTTTATCTAAAGCAATTATTTTGCCGTCATCTGATAACGCCAAAGCCATAGATAATGTACTTAATCCTGTAAATGTACCTATCTCTAAAATTTTTTTGATATTTGAAATTTTTATAATTAAATGCAGAAATTGACTTTGTGAAATTGAGATTTGCATTCTTTTGATATCACCAAGAGAAGTATTGTAATCAATTATTTCTTTTTGAACTGGATGTAAGTTAAATCCATGACTTAAAATATACTCTTGGATTTCTTTAGTTATATTTAGGTCTGAACCCATAAATTCTAAAGTTTTTTCTTTAAAATCTCATTAACTAATTGAGGATTTGCTTTTCCACCAGAAACTTTCATTACTTGACCTACAAAGAAACCAAATAATTTAACTTTACCTGATTTATATTCGGTAGCTTTGTCTCTGTTATCATCAATAACCTTGTCTATCAGTGCCTCAAGTGCTTTTGGATCACTCTCTTGTTTTAAACCTTTTTCTTCAACAATTTTCTGAGGATCTTTGTCACCTTCCATCATTTGTTCGAAAACTGTTTTTGCAATTTTTCCAGAAATTGTTCCGTCTTTAATTAAATTAATTAATTTTGATAAGTTGCCTGCGCTTATAGGGCTTTCAGTTATTTCTAAATTTTTTTCATTTAATGCTGCAAATAATTCACCAATTATCCAGTTTGTTGCAAGTTTTACATCAGACTTCTTAATTACATTTTCAAAGTAATTTGATGTTTCAATATCAGAAACTAAAATGTTTGCCTCATAAGGAGATAACTTGAATTTTTCTATAAATCTTTTTTTCTTTTCATCTGGTAGCTCTGGAATTTCTGATTTTAAGTTTTCAATAAAATCATCTGAAACTTCTAATGGCAATAAGTCTGGATCTGGAAAATATCTATAATCATGAGCATCTTCTTTTGATCTCATTGATCTAGTTTCATTCTTTTTAGTATCAAAAAGTCTTGTTTCTTGATCAATCGTTTGACCATCCTCAATTAAATCGACTTGTCTATTAGCTTCGAACTCAATTGCCAACTGCATGAATTTTATTGAGTTAACATTTTTGATCTCACATCGGGTTCCAAACCCTTTTGAACCTTTTTTTCTAACAGATACATTTACATCGGCTCTTAAAGATCCTTCTTGCATATTTCCATCACAGGTGCCTAAATATCTCATTATAGATCTTAATTTTTTAATATATGCATTTACTTCATCTGGGGATCTTAGGTCAGGTTTACTTACAATTTCCATTAAAGCCACACCTGATCTATTTAAATCTACAAAAGTATTTTTAGGATCTAAATCATGAATGCTTTTGCCGGCATCTTGCTCCAAGTGTAATCTTTCTATACCTACCTCTTTTTGACCATCTGGCATATCAAGTATTACTTTACCCTCACCTACAATTGGATCTTTGAATTGTGAGATTTGATATCCCTGAGGTAAGTCTGCATAAAAATAATTTTTTCTATCAAAGACAGATCTCTTATTGATTTTAGCTTTTAAACCAATTCCTGTTTTGATAGCTTGTTTTACGCAATACTCGTTTATTACTGGCAACATTCCAGGGAATGCTGCATCAACTAAACTTACTTGAGTATTTGGCTCAGCTCCAAATTTGGTTGCTGATGTGGAGAATAATTTCGACTGTGATGTAACTTGTGCATGAACTTCTAAACCAATGACAACTTCATATTGATTATCATGTCTATTAATTAGATATTCAGATTTGTTCTTACTCACTTTATCCACCAATCAGTAATATTATTTTTAAAATTAATTTTTTCTTCCATAGCATATGCAATGTTTAAAATATTTTGTTCATCAAAAGCTTTACCAATTATCTGTAATCCTAATGGATATCCTTTAGCATCATGGCCTGCGGGTATAGAAATTCCAGGTAAACCTGCTAAATTTACAGGTACAGTAAAAATATCATTTAAATACATTGAAACCGGATCATTTGTTTTTTCACCAATTTTAAACGCAGAACTTGGAGTAGATGGGGTTAGAATTGCATCAACTTTTTTATAAGCATCATCAAAATCATTTTTAATAAGTTTTCTTACTTTTTGAGCTTTAAGATAATAAGCATCATAATATCCAGAAGATAAAACATAGGTTCCAATCATTATTCTTCTTTGAACTTCAGCACCAAATCCTTCAGATCTAGTTTTTTCATACATATCAATAAGATTTTCCCCTTCTGCTCTAAAACCATATTTAACACCGTCGTATCTAGCCAAATTAGATGAAGCCTCTGCTGGTGCTACTATGTAATATGTTGGTAGTGCATAATTAGTATGAGGTAGAGATATATCGATAATCTCAGCACCACAATCTTTTGCATATTCAATACCTTTTTTCCATAGATCTTCTATTTCTTTAGGCATGTCATCTACTCTATATTCTTTGGGTATTCCTATTTTTTTACCTTTAATATCTTTTGTTAATTCTTTGCTGTACTTGTTTCTTTTAAAATCTATTGAAGTAGAATCTTTTTCATCATAAGTGCTAATAACTTCCTGCAACAATGCGCAATCTTTAACATTTTGTGCCATTGGACCAGCTTGATCTAGGGATGATGCAAATGCTACAATTCCGTATCTAGAGCAACTACCATAAGTAGGTTTTAATCCGACAGTTCCAGTAAATGAAGCAGGCTGTCTTATAGATCCACCTGTATCTGTTCCAATAGTTATTGGTGTTAATTGCGCTGCTACAGCAGACGACGATCCACCTGAAGAACCTCCTGGAACTAAATTCTTATCAATTGGGTTTTGTACATTACCAAAAAAACTAGTTTCATTAGATGAACCCATTGCAAATTCATCACAATTTAATTTTCCCATTAGGATAGCTCCATCATTCCAAATGTTTTGTGTGACTGTTGACTCGTAAGTTGGAACAAAGTTATTTAAAATCTTACTACCCGCCGTAGTTCTTAAATCTCTTGTACAAAATAAATCTTTTACAGCCATTGGAATACCCGGTAATTTCAAATCAAGATTAGGTTTTTCATCAAACTTTTTTGCTTTATTTAAAGCATTTGCATAATCTTCAGTTATATATGCATTTAATTCTTTTGATTTTTCTGATCTTTCAACAAATGCTTTAGTAACTTCACTTGAGGAAAGTTTTTTACCTTTTATATTTTCTACTAACTCAGATAATGATTGTTTAGTTATATCTGACATTATTCAATTACCTTTGGTACTACAAAATAATCTTCATTTTCCTTAGGAGAATTTTTTATTACTTGATCTCTTAAATTTTTACTTTTTACTTCATCTGACCTTAGTTTTAGAGTTGTTTCAGCAACAGAAGTTAATGGTTCAACATTGTCAGTTTTTAATTCGTTAAGTTTTTCAATAAAATCGAAAATTGAATTTAAATCTCCTGCAAGTTTTTCTGCTTTTTTCTCATCTACAGAAATTCTTGATAGTTTAGATATGTGCTTTATTGTTTTAAGATCGATGCTCATATGGTATTTAAATATGTCGCAAACTATCACTTAAGTTTAAAATATACAATATGATCACTATTGAAGAATTCAAAAAAAAAACAGTCTGAAACCTCTAGATTGATTGGTTTAGATCTTGGTTCAAAAAGAATCGGTGTATCAATTTGTGATGAAAAACAGTCAATAGCCACACCTTTTAAAACGATCAATAAAACCAATAATGATGATCTAATCAACGAATTAAAAAAAATAATAGAGGAAAACAATATTAAAGGAATTATCATTGGATATCCAATTAACATGGATGGTTCATTAGGTCCTTCTGCTCAATCAGTAAGTGATGTATCTAAAAATATAGACCAAAATATTGATGTAGAAGTTTGCTTATGGGATGAAAGACTTTCAACTGTTGGGGCATTTAATCTATCCAGTCAGCTTGATATTAATGTCTCTAAGCGTGAAAAAAACATAGATCAAAATGCAGCTGCATTTATTCTTCAAGGAGCTATAGATTATTTAAATAATTAATCCTTGCCATTTAGGAGCTTTATAGCTATAGAGTTAATTTTAATGGCAATTAAAACCAATAAAGCTGTTAAAATCTCACAAAAACATCTGTTAGGTATCCAAGATTTATCAGTTAATGATATTAATTATATCCTGGATGAGTCAGAAGCTTTCATAAAATTGAATCAGAGTAAAAATAAAAAAATTGATGTGTTAAGAGGTAAAACACAAATAAATTTATTCTTTGAGCCATCAACTAGAACTCAAAGCTCATTTGAACTTGCTGGAAAAAGACTTGGTGCAGACGTCATGTCAATGAATATGGGTAACTCTGCAATTAAGAAAGGTGAAACTTTGATTGATACGGCAATGACCTTGAATGCAATGCATCCTGATATAATTGTGATCAGACATCAAGACTCTGGTGCATGTAATCTATTATCTCAAAAAGTTAATTGTGTCGTATTAAATGCTGGTGATGGTAGACGCGAACACCCTACCCAAGCATTATTAGATGCATTAACAATTAGAAATCGAAAAAAAAAAATTCAAGGATTAAAAATAGCAATATGTGGAGACATACTTCATTCGAGAGTTGCTAGATCAAATATTTATCTTCTTACAATGTTGGGAGCAGAGGTAAATATAGTCGCACCATCCAATCTTATGCCAAAAGAAATTGAAAAGTTTGGTGTTAACACTTTTACTGATATGAAAAAGGGTCTCAAAGATTGTGATATTGTGATGATGCTTAGATTACAAAATGAAAGAATGACCAGTTCATATCTTTCATCAAATAGAGAATACTATGAATATTATGGATTAACGCCAGATAAACTTGATCACGCAAAGTCAGATGCTTTAATTATGCATCCTGGTCCAATGAATAGAGGAATAGAGATTGATACAAGATTAGCAGATGACATAAACAAAAGTGTAATTAAGGAACAAGTTGAATTAGGTGTTGCTGTAAGAATGGCATGTTTAAAAATATTTTGTGAATAAATGAAAAAACAATACTTTATAAATGCAAACATTATAGACCCTCATAATTCCATAAACGAAAATGGTGGATTAATAATTGGCGAAGACGGAAAGATAGAAGCAATAGGAAAAAAGGTAAATACAAATAATTTACCAACTAGAGAAAAACCTACTGACTTAAAAGGTAAATATATATTTCCTGGTATAGTAGATATGAGAGTTTTTGTAGGCGAGCCAGGATATGAATATAAAGAAAATTTTAGGACTTTAAGTAATGCAGCATTGTCTGGAGGAGTAACTTCCGTCGTAACCATGCCTAATACAGATCCAATTATAGATAATGTATCAATTGTAGATTTTTTAAAAAGAAGAGGACGTGATAAGTCTAGAATAAATATCTTTCCTTGCGCTTCATTAACTCAAAACACTGATGGCACCAATATGACTGAATTCGGTTTGCTAGCTAAAAAAGGAATTATTGCATTTACCGACGGAGTAAAAACCATTCAAAATACTAGACTTATGTCTAGAATTATGAATTCAGCTAAAGATTTGGGATGTCTTATAATGCAACATGCTGAAGATTATAATTTAGCTAAAAATGGCATGATTAATTCCGGTATTATTGCAACAAAACTAGGCTTATCAAGCATACCAGATATTGCTGAAAGAATTATAATTGAAAGAGATCTTACTCTCTTAGAAAAAACTAAATGTCGATATCATATATCTCAACTATCAGCAGGAAAATCTGTAGATATAATTAAGGAACGTAAACAAAATGTTAAATTTACTTGCGGTGTATCAATAAATAATCTTTCATTAAATGAAAATGATATTGGAGATTTTAGAACATTTTTAAAATTATCACCTCCACTGAGAAGAGAAGAAGATCGAGAAGCTTTAGTTCAAGGATTAAAAGATAAAACTATTGATGTAATTGTTTCTGACCATAAACCTGAAGATGAAGAATCTAAAAGATTAACTTTTGCACAAGCTGCAACTGGTGCATCTGGTATTGAAACATTGTTATCCTTAAGTTTAGAATTATTTCACAATGGATCTGTAAAACTTGAAACCATAATTCAAGCTTTAACATCTAACCCAGCAAAAATATTAAATATAAACAAAGGAAATCTGTCTATTGGTAATGATGCTGATTTTTGTATAGTAGATATCAATAAACCATGGATTGTAAAAAAAGAAAATTTAATCTCTAAATCTAAAAATACTTCAATTGAAGATAAGAAACTTCAAGGAAAAGTAACCAATACATTTGTAAAAGGTATAGAATTATTTAAAATATAAAAATGGAACTTTTTATAATAGGTATAATCTCATACCTAATGGGATCAATTCCTTTTGGATTAATTTTAACTAAAGTATTTTTAAAAAAAGATATTAGAGAAATCGGTTCAGGTAATATTGGCGCAACAAATGCTTTAAGAACTGGTAACAAGTTAATTGGTTATTCAACACTAATACTTGATGTGTTAAAGGCAGTAATACCTGTTTTATACGTTAAAATTAATTTTACTGATGCAGTATATATATCAGCTTTATGTGCTTTTATAGGTCATGTGTTTCCAGTATGGTTAAAATTTAAAGGTGGTAAAGGTGTAGCTACATATGTTGGGATACTTTTTTCTTTAAATATTATTTTTGGATTAGTGTTTGGTATTTGTTGGTTAATAATTTTTTTTATTTCTAAATATTCATCTTTATCTTCCTTGATAGGATCACTTTCTACACCTGTTTATATTTTAATTTTTGAGGGTTCTGAAAATGTATTTTTTTACGTAATAATGTTTATTTTAATATTTTTTACCCACAGAGAAAATATTAAACGCTTGAAAAATAAAGAAGAAACTAAGACAAAAATTTATTAATTTGACTATCAAACTCTTTTGAGTAGTTTGTTATTTTATGAATCTAGTCATAGTTGAAAGCCCTGCTAAAGCGAAAACAATTAATAAATATTTAGGTGATAACTATACCGTTTTAGCTAGCTATGGTCATATTAGAGATCTTCCTTCAAAAAATGGATCAGTTGATCCTGATCAAAATTTTAAAATGGAATGGGAAGTTGATAGCTTTTCAAAAAAATATTTAAAAGAAATTACTGATGCTGCGAAAGATTCTTCAAAAATAATTCTTGCTACCGACCCAGACCGTGAGGGCGAAGCAATAGCATGGCATGTAAAAGAATATTTAGATGAAAAAAAACTTTTAAAGGATAAAGAAATTGAACGTGTGGTTTTTAACGAAATAACAAAAAAAGCTGTGACACATGGTATTGAAAATCCAAGACAGATAGAGCCCTTATTAGTCGATGCATACATGGCTAGAAGAGCACTAGATTATTTGGTGGGATTTAATATATCACCAATACTTTGGACTAAGTTACCTGGTTCAAAATCAGCAGGCAGAGTTCAATCTGTTGCACTAAAATTAATTACTGAAAGAGAACATGAAATTGAATTATTCAAACATGAAGAGTTTTGGACTTTAAGTATTAATTTTCAGGATAAAAACAAAAACAAAATTACAGCAAGTATTTCTCAACTTGATGGAGAAAAAATTGAAAAATTCTCATTTAAAAATAAAGAGGAAATTGAAAAGGCAATTTCAAATATTAAGACCAAAAAATTTAGCATAACTGATATTTCCTCAAAAGTTGTTAGCAGAAATCCCTCGGGACCCTTTACTACTTCAACACTTCAGCAAGTTGCTTCTAGTAGATTGGGTTTTGGTGCATCAAGAACAATGCAAATAGCACAAAAACTTTATCAAGGAATAGAAATTGAGGGAGATACAGTTGGATTAATTACTTATATGAGAACTGATGGAACTAATTTATCAGCTGATGCTGTCTCTGATATTAGAAATTTTATTAAAAAAGAATATGGAAATGAATACTTGCCAGAAAATGTAAATAATTACTCAGGGAAAAAAGCAAAAAATGCTCAGGAAGCGCATGAAGCAATAAGACCAACTGATATTAATAGAAATCCAGATTCTGTTAAAAAGTATTTAAGTTCTGATCAGCAAAAATTATATTCTTTAATTTGGTCTAGAGCTCTGTCGTCTCAAATGGAAACAGCAAAATTTGATAGAAATACTATAACGATTGAGTCTGAAGACGGTAAAACTATATGTAAATCAAGCGGATCAGTTTTGAAATTTGATGGATTTTTAAAAGTTTATTCAAATCAAAGCAAAGATGATGATGAGCAAATTTTACCTGAGATGTCAAAAGGACCAATTAATATAGAAGCTCTTATTGATGAACAACATTTTACACAGCCTCCCCCACGTTACTCTGAGGCGAGTTTGGTTAAAAAATTAGAAGAGTTAGGAATTGGAAGGCCTTCAACTTATGCAAGTATCATTTCAACAATAGCAAATAGAGGTTATGCAGAAATAGTTAGTAAAAGATTTTTTCCAACTGATAGAGGTAAATTAATTTCTGCGTTTTTAGAAAAATTATTTTCAAAGTATGTGGATTATAACTTTACAGCTGGACTAGAGGATCAGCTAGATGACATAACTTCTGGAAAAGAAAGTTGGTTAAAAGTCTTAGAAATGTTTTGGAAAGATTTTAATAGTAATGTTTCAGAGGTAAAAGAAAAAAGAACTAGAGAGGTTTTAGATCTTTTAAATGAAAGTTTGGGAGCATTGATATTTGACACTGATAAAGAAGGAAAGATAGTTAGAAAATGTCAGTTATGTGACACAGGTTCTCTTAGTTTAAAAAATAGTTTTAGAGGAGGTGCGTTTATTGGATGTTCAAACTATCCAGAATGTAAATTTACAAGACCACTATCAAAAGCTAAAGCGGCTGCTCAATCACAACTCGCTGAACCAAAATTTCTTGGAAAACATGAAAATGGAAATGATATTTTTCTAAAAAATGGAAGATTTGGTCCTTATCTCCAGTATGAGAAAATTCTGGAGGAGAATATTGAAAAAGAAAAACCTAAAAAAAGAAAAAAAACTAAGAAAAAGAAACCTGAGGTAAATGAACTATTAAAAAATGTATCTATACCAAAAGGTATTGAATTAGAAAGTATTGATTTAGATAAAGCAAAATTTTTATGTTCGCTTCCTAAATCATTAGGCATTAATCCAGAAAATCAAAAAGAAATCACTTTAAACACTGGTAGATTTGGACCATATTTAAAATGTGAAAATAAATCCGCTAGAATAGAAAATGTCGAAGAAATTTTCTCTATAGGATTAAATAGAGCTATTACGCTCATAGCTGAAGCAAAACCTGGAAGGATGTCTTCTTCAATTATAAAAGATTTAGGGGAGCATCCTGAAGATAAAAAGCCAGTCCGAATCATGAAAGGTCAATATGGACCATACATTAAATACAAATCTCTAAATGCAACAATTCCAGAGGAAAAAGACCCAGTAGAGCTAACAATGGAAGAGGCTCTTATACTAATTGAGAAAAGAAGAGAATACGATAAAAATAAAAAATCTAAAAAAAAGAAAAAATGAAAATAATTAATATCATAATTACAGTTTTATTCATTTATTTATTTAGCTATACATTTTCATCTGCTGAGGATTGTTCAAAATATGACAAATTAAGTAAAGATTATGCAAAATGTACATCTGATAAATTAAAGAAAGAAACCTCACAAAAAGCAGAGGAAATAAAATCTAAAACTGCAAAAAAGATAGAAGAAGGTAAAAAAAAATTAAAAAACTTTAATTTAAAAGATAAGCTAAATAAATTTAAAAATAGTAAAACGCATAAGGAGTTTTCTGAAAAATAGAATGGATTATGAAAAAAAAATTAAAGAATTAAAAATTAATCTTCCAGAGGCAAAACCACCTGTTGGTTCTTATGTTGCAACAAAAATTGTTGGCAATTTACTTTATATTTCAGGACAAATTTCTATTTTGGAAAATGGTGAATTAATAAAAGGAAAAATTGGAAAAGATCTATCTGTAGATGACGGCTACAAAGCAGCTGAAAGATGCGGTTTAAGTATTATATCTCAAGCAAAAGTAGCTTGTAATGGAGATCTTTCTAAGATTAAATCGTGCGTAAAATTAACAGGTTTTGTCAATTCAATTGATAACTTTACAGAACAACCAAAAGTAATCAATGGTGCTTCAGATTTAATTGCATCAGTTTTTGGTGAGGCCGGAATGCATACTAGAGCAGCAGTAAGCACCAATAGCTTGCCTCTTGGAGTCTCTGTTGAAGTTGATGCTATTTTTGAGTTAAACTAAATTATCTTCCAATACCGAAATATTTCAAACCTAACTTTTTAATTTTATTTGGTGAATAAATATTTCTCATATCGAAAATAATAAGTTTTTTATTTTTAGAAAATTTTTTGAAATTAATTGATTTAAAATCATTCCATTCAGTATGTATAATTACAATATCTGATCCTTTTATTGATTCCTTTATTGAATTAGAAAATTCGACATTTTTTAATTTTTTAAATTCTTTTTTTGATCCAGTCGGATCATAATATTTAATTTTAGCACCTTTTTTGGATAAAAAAGGTATTAATTTTAGGCTAGATGAGTCTCTCATATCATCTGTATTTGCTTTAAAAGTTACACCTAAAAAAGATACAACTTTATTTTTAATTTTATTTTTTAAAATTAAATTTATTCTTTTAGATAATAAGTCAGACCTTTTGTTGTTTGATTTAATAACACTTTTTATAATTGATAAGTTGGTTTTAAATTTTTCAGCAGTAGAAACTATGGCTTTAGTATCTTTTGGAAAACAAGATCCACCATATGAAGGGCCGGCTCTTAAAAATCTGCTACCAATTCTTTTATCAAGCCCAATGCCAATTGAGATATCTTCAACATCAATACCCGTTTTTTCACATAAATTTGCAATCTCATTTATAAAGGTAATTTTCGTTGCTAGGAAAGCATTTGAGGCATATTTGATTAATTCAGCAGCTCTTCTTTTTGTGGAAATAAATTTTGCACCTTTAGAAATTAATGGTGAATATAAATTTTTTAGTATTTTTTGAGATTTATCATCATCAGATCCTACTACTATTCTGTCAGGATAGATAAAATCCCTAATAGCCTCACCTTCTCTTAAAAATTCAGGATTAGAAACTACTGAAAAATATTTTTTATTTACTTTTTTTGATATAATTTTTTCAAGTTCATCACCTGTAGTAACAGGTACTGTAGATTTGTTTATTATAATTTTAAATTTATTTATAGATTTTGATATTTCATTTCCGGCCGCATATACTTGACTTAAATCGGCACTATTACCATTTTTTTTTGTTGGGGTCCCTACACAGATAAATATGATATCTGATTTTCTTACAGAGTCTTTTATATTTGTTGAGAAATTTAATCTTTTATTCTTATAATTTTTTAAAACTAACTCTTCTAGACCTGGTTCATAAATTGGTATTATGCCATTTTTCAAATTATTAATTTTATTAATATCTTTATCAACACATATTACATCATTACCTAAATCTGAAAAACAAACTCCACTGACTAGACCAACATAACCAGTGCCAATCATGCATAATTTCATATCTTACCTATTTCTTTTGAGGAGTTGATATAGCCACTCATTGTTCCACAATCAAGATACTTACCTTCAAAATTATGAGCTATGAATTTTTCTTTATCATTAATTAATAGTTGTATTGCATCAGTGATATGTATCTCTTTACCTTTACCAGGTTTAAGAGATTTTATTTTTTTAAAAATTGTGCGCGGTAATATATATCTTCCAATAACAGCATTGTTAGATGGTGCTTTTTTTACTGATGGTTTTTCAACTACACCATCTATAACATAATTTCTTTTATTTAATTTTTTATTAATTTTATATATTCCCCATCTTGAGACATTATTTTTTTTTACTTTCATAGATGCCATAACTGAAGCTTGATATTTTTTATGAACCTTAATCATTGACTTAGAACAATTTTTTCTAATTATTAAATCATCTGGTAACAACATTAAAAAATATTTATTCTTAATATATTTTTCTGTCTTAAGGACAGCATCACCTGTGCCCTTTGGAATATTTTGAAAAACAAACTTAATTTTATTCTTATATTTAAGTATTTTTTTATATTCATTAATTATTCTAGGATCTTTTTTTTTTTTAATAATATTTTTATAAAACTGATCACTATAAAAATATTTTTTAATCATTAATTTTTTAGTAGAGATAATAAACACAATCTCTTTAATACCTGCATCAATACATTCATCTATAATATATTCAACTCCAGGTCTTCCATTAATGGGTAAAAGCTCTTTAGCAAAAACACTTGTTAAAGGTAGTAACCTAGTTCCAAGTCCAGCTAAAGGAATAATTGCTTGTTTAATCATTTAAATGTTTTACTTATTAAATATTTTTATACAAATGAAAATTTTATTAAACAATACGACATTATTTGAATCATTAAGGCCATTTAATGACCTAGGTTTTGTTCCTACTATGGGTGGAATACATAAAGGTCATTTATCATTAATAAATAAATCAAATAAACTTTGTAAAAAAACAATTGTAAGTATTTTTGTTAATCCAAAACAATTTAATAACAAAAAAGATTTAAATTCCTATCCACGAAATATCAAGAAAGATTTAAAAATTCTTAAAAAAAGCAAAAAAGTTGATTTTGTTTATCTTCCTAAATTTAAAGACATATACAAAGATAAAAAAAAATCAAAAATTACATTGCTAAAAAAAGATAAAATTTTGTGTGCTAAATTTAGAAAAGGTCATTTTGAAGGTGTTTTAGATGTAATGAGTAAACTAACTAAAATTGTTAAACCTAAGAAGATATTTATGGGAGAAAAAGATTTTCAACAACTATATTTGGTAAAAAATGAATTGGAAAAAAAATATAAAACTAAGGTTATTCCTTGCAAAACAGTTCGAGATAAGGATAATGTGGCTCTCTCATCAAGAAATCTTCTTTTAAATAAATCTAATTTAATCATCGCAGCAAAGATTTATGAAACACTAGTAGATATTAAAAAAAATACTAAAAATAAGAAAAATATTCCAAGCTTTTTAAATCTTAAAAAAAAAGAATTAAAAAATAATTATAAAATTAAAATTGATTATTTAGAGCTAAGAAACATAAAAAACCTAAAACTTTCAAATACAAAAAATAATTCAAGATTGTTTATTGCTTATTATTTAAAAAACGTCAGATTAATTGATAACCTGTAATTTTATAAAAAATATGCTCCTACACCTAAAAAAGAAACAAAACCTATTACATCTGTAATTGTTGTCACAAAAACACTTGAAGCAATTGCTGGGTCGATGTTCATTTTTTTTAAAGTAAAAGGAACTAGTATTCCAAATAATCCAGCTATTATCATTGTTAGTACCATTGATATTGCGATTATTAATGAAAGGATGCTGTCTTGAAACCATATCTGTACAATTAATGCACTTATTGCTGCAAATATAATCCCATTTAAAATACCAATAGAAAATTCTTTAAATACATTAGATGAGAAATTATTTTGAGTTAAATCATTTGTAGCTATAGTTCTTACTGTAACTGCAAGTGTTTGCATTCCAGCATTTCCACCCATTGAGGCTACGATAGGCATTAAAAAAGCTAATACCACCATTTGTTCAATTGTTGCTCCAAATAAACTAATACACCATGTTGCTAGAAAGGCAGTAAATAAATTAAGTAAAAGCCAATTGAATCTTCTCTTTGTTTTTTTTACTACACCATCAGTAATCTCTTCATCTCCTACCCCTGCTAATCTTAAAGCATCTTCCTCAGCTTCCTCTTTCAAGACTGTTAAAACATCATCGTTCATAATCATGCCAACTAATTTATTATTTTTGTCTACAACAGCAGCGGAATTTAAATTATAATTTTCAAATAAGTTGGCAACTTCCTCTTTATCCATTTCAACAGGAATTAATAATTGAGATTCTGACATAATTGTTGCCATTTTAGTATCTCGAGGTGTTGTTAAAACTCTAGAGGAAGGAACAGTTCCTATTGGTTTAAAATCTTCATTAACAATAAAAATTTCTAAAAACTCTTCTGGTAAATCTTTGTTTTCTCTTAAATAGTCAATTGTTTGACCTACAGACCAATTACTTGGTATGGCTGTAAATTCACGCTGCATAAGTCTAGCAGCAGTATCCTCTGGATAACTTAAACTTTCTAGTAGAGCAAATCTATCTTTAGGGGGTAAAGAGCTAAGGATTGCATTTTTATCCTCTTCAGGAACATTTTCCAATATAGATATAGCATCGTCTGACTCTAAGCCTTTTAGAATACTTACTATAGATTCTGAAGATAAAAAGGTAATAATTTCTGATTGAATAGACTCGTTTAATTCAACAAAAACCTCCGGATCAATATTGAAATTATTTAGTTTAATTAAACTTTCTCTATCCCCTTCGCTAAGGTGTTCGATAATATCTGCAGCATCAGCAGGGTGCATTTCGTTAAATGAATTGGTAATAAATTGAGCATCATTGTTAGCTATTTTGCTAGTAACAACTCTTATATATTCTTTATTAAACTCAAAATTTACTTTTTTATCTTTAGTTTTTTTAGTTAAAGACATAAATCTACCTATAATTTAGATTTGCACTATTAATACATAATAAAGATAATACAAATTATAAATGAACATAGAGATCAAAAAGTCAATAAAACCAGTAAATTATTTTGATGCTATTAATATACTAGAGTCAAGATTAAAGGATTTATATGAAAATAATGAGCAAGAATTAATTTGGACTTTGGAGCATAATGAAGTTTTTACAGCAGGAACTTCTTATAAAGAGAATGAGATTATTGATAAATCCATTAATATATTAGAAACGAATAGAGGTGGTAAAATTACTTACCATGGACCAGGTCAATTAATTTGTTATTTTGTTTTAGATTTAAGGAAAAAAAAAGATATCAGAAAATTTATAACAACTATTGAAAAAACAATAATTCAAACTTTAAAATTTTATAAAATAGAAACTTTTCCAGATAAAGATAATATCGGTATATGGTATAAATATAATAATGAAGTTAAAAAAATTGCTGCAATAGGTATTAGAGTTAGCAAATGGATTGCCTATCATGGTTTTGCAATAAATATAAATAATGATCTAGAAAATTATAAAAAAATTATACCATGTGGTATTTCAGATAAAGGAGTAACTAATTTAAAAAATATTTTAGATCAGGATTACTCAAATCTAAGTGATATATTAATTAAAAATTTTATTTCAAATTTGAAAATCTAAGTCTTTTAGATTTTAAAAGTTTTTTAAAATAATCAGGTAACAATGCTGAATAAGTATGTTTTATGTCATTAATTTTAAATTTAATTTGATATGAATGTAACATTAAATTTTTATTAATTCCTTTATTGGAATTTGATAATTTATATTTTGTATCTCCAAATATAGGATTTCCAATTCCATATAATTGTTTTCTTAACTGATGTTTTCGTCCAGTAATAGGTTTTAATTCTAATAAACTTGCATCAGAATTTTTATCAATAACTGTAAAAATTGTTTTTGCTCTTTCAATTATTTTTTTATCGCCGTCATACCTAATTAAATCATCATCCCATACACCTGATTTTTTATTAATTTCACCTTGGCAAATCGCTAAATAAGTTTTGTGTACTTTTCTCAGTCTAAATAAAGAAGTAAGCAATTGAGCGCTCTCTCTGTTTTTGGCCATTATAAAAACTCCAGAAGTATCTTTATCTAATCTATGAACAGAATATGGTTTTGTTCCTTCAAAAATTTCACTTTTAGCAAAAATATCAACTAGATTTTTTTTTGATTTAGTTCCACCTTGCACTGATATGCCTGATGCTTTGTTTAAAACAACAAAATTGTCATTGTTGTCAATAATTTGATCTTCATTTGATTTTATAATTTCTTTTGATGGTAAAAACTTAATTTTTTTTTGTTGAATTGTTTCCTTAAATTCAATGTTGAATATATTTATTTCATCTTTTGTTTTTACTTTAAAAGAGCTTTTGACTTTTTTTCTATTGAGTTTTATTTTTCCTGTCCTTAAGTATTTCTCAACAAGGCCTTGTGGAATTTTACCAATTTTTAATCTTAACCATCTGTCCAAACGCATATCATTACACGTTGAATCAACGATGTAAGATTTCTTCATGATTTAAGATTTAAGCTGTAGCTTGTTTTTTCTCTTCCGTTTTAGGAGATTCTTTAGTTGTGTCTTTTTTTGGTTTATCAACTCTCTTGGCTTCAACGTCTCTATCAACAAATTCAATTATTGCCATTGGAGCATTATCTCCATATCTAAATCCAGCTTTAATTATTCTTGTGTAACCACCTTTTCTATCTTGATATCTTTTAGAAAGTGTTTTTTTAACTTTGTTAGCTGATTTAATATCTTGAAGTTTAGAAACTAACATTTTGGTTGTCTGCAGAGTTTCTTTTTTACCTAATGTTATTATTTTATCCGCTTGAGGTTTTAAAAATTTTGCTTTTGGCAAAGTAGTTTTAATCTGCTCATACTTAATCAAAGAATTGAGCATGTTTTTAAGCAGAGCCTTTCTGTGCTCTGATGTTCTATTTAACCTCTTATTTGCCAAACCATGTCTCATTAAATTGCTTCCTCCAATTTCTTAGACATTTCTGCAATATTGTCTGGTGGCCAGTTAGGAATTTCCATTCCTAAATATAGAGACATACCTGTTAAAACTTCTTTAATTTCATTTAATGATTTTCTTCCAAAATTGGGTGTTCTCAACATTTCACCTTCAGATTTTTGAACTAGGTCCCCGATATAAATAATATTATCATTTTTTAGGCAGTTCATTGATCTAACTGATAATTCTAATTCATCTACTTTTCTTAGTAAGTTTTTGTTAAATTCGGGTTCAGTAGAAACTTCTTTTACAGGAGCTTCAACTGGCTCATCAAAGTTTACAAACATTTTAAGTTGATCTTGGAAAATTCTAGCTGAATAAGCTACAGCATCTTCAGCAGAAATTGATCCATCAGTTTCAACTTCCATTATTAATTTATCATAATCTAATGCTTTTCCTTCTCTAGCAGTACTTACTGAATATGAAACTTTTTTAACTGGACTATAGAGTGAGTCTATAGCAATAAGACCTAATGGCGGCTCTTCAGGTTTATTTAACTCTGCAGGAACATATCCTTTACCTGTATTAACATTCATCTCCATATGAAAAGTAGTATTTTCATCTAGATTACAAATAACTAAATCAGGATTTAAAATCTCAACATCTGCAACTGGAGCTATATCTGAAGCTTTAATTTCTCCAGGTCCTTTTGCGTCTAAAATTAATTTTTTTGTGCCTTCAGAATTGCTTTTCAAAGCTAAAGATTTTACGTTTAAAACAATATCGGTCACATCTTCTCTAACACCTTTTATTGAGGTGAATTCGTGTAAAACTCCATCAATTTGAATGGATGTTACAGCAGCACCTCTTATAGATGACAATAAAATCCTTCTTAGAGAATTTCCTAAAGTTAATCCATAACCTTTTTCTAGAGGTTCAGCTACAATTTTTGCATGAGTTAAGTCATCACTTATTTGAACATCTAATTTAGATGGTTTTATTAATGACTTCCAATTTTTTACATTAACATTTTCGACTTCCATTAAACTCTCCTTTTTTTTGGTGGTCTAGTTCCGTTATGAGGCATAGGCGTAGTGTCTTTGATTGACAAAATCTTAAATCCTCTAGCTTGCAATGCTCTTAAAGCTGTTTCTCTTCCTGATCCAGGTCCTTTGACTTCAACGGATAATGTTTTCATTCCGTACTCAAGAGCTTTCGAAGCTGCAGCATCAGCTGCTATCTGTGCAGCGTAAGGTGTAGATTTTCTTGATCCCTTAAAACCTTTTTGTCCAGCAGATGCCCAGGAAACTACATTTCCATTTGTATCAGCAATAGATATAATAGTATTGTTAAATGTTGATTGCACATATGCAATTCCATTTAAAATATTTTTTTTAACTTTCTTTTTTTTTGAATAAGAACTTTTTACACTTTTCTTAGAAGACTTTTCTAACTTCTGATCTTTATTCTCAACTTTATCAGTTTTAGCCATTACTATTTTTTAGTTGGTGTTAATTTTTTTCCAGCAATAGCGATTGCTTTACCTTTTCTCGTCCTAGCATTACATCTAGTTCTTTGTCCTCTAACAGGTAATTTTTTTCTATGTCTTGTTCCTCTGTAACAAGCTAGATCAATTAATCTTTTTATACTTAATGAATAATCTCTTCTTAAATCACCTTCAACTTTAAAGTTTTGATCAATGTACTCTCTAATTTTTAAAATCTCTTCATCTGTTAATTCATTTACTCTTTTAGCTGTTGGAATTTCTAAAGATGAACAAATTTGCTGAGAGAATTTATCACCTATTCCATAAATATAAGTTAAACCTATGTGAACGAGTTTATTTTGTGGAATGTTTATACCTGCGATACGAGCCATAATTTTTGTGATAAATTGTGACTTTTATATAAGAAGATTAATCAAAGTCAACTTCTTAAACATTGATAAAAGTGTCTATTTTCCTTGTTATTTCTTCAATTTCTAAGCTTCCATCAATCTCTTTAAAATTTGGATTCCTAGAGTAGAAATTTAGAACTGGTTGGGTTGTTTCCATGTATTTCTCATACCTTGAAATTATCGTATGAGCATCATCATCAGACCTATTTTCTACAATTTTTCTCTTCTCAAGTCTTTTGAGAATTGTTTCTTTATCGACGTTTAAAAATAAAATTAAATCTATGTTCTGATTTGAACTTTTTAGTAACATTTCTAAATTTTGAGCCTGACTTAATGATCGAGGATATCCATCAAAAATTAATTTGTTTTTTTTTTGAGGATCAGATATTAATTTCTCTATAAGTTTATTAACAATATCATCACTTACAAATTTTCCATTCTTCATATCATTGATTATAACTTTACCAATGTCTGAATTTTTTTTGATTTCTTCTCTTAAAAGATCACCTGTTGAAATTTGAAAAGCATTTAATTTATTTACAAGATATTTAGACTGAGTACCTTTTCCAGCACCAGGAGGTCCAAATAAAATTATATTCACTTACTTACCAAATTTAGTTTTTTTAATCAGTTGTTCGTATTGTGAGCTCATTAATCTTGTTTGTATCTGTGTTACAGTATCAATGGCTACTACAACAACAATTAATATAGATGCACCACCTAAATAAAAGGGTATTGGATAGTTTGCAATTAAAAATTCAGGCATTAAACAAACTAACGTTAAATATAAAGCACCAATTGTTGTTAACTTAATTGAAATATTCTGAATATAAAAAGCTGTACTTTCACCTGGTCTAATTCCTGGAACAAAACCTCCATACTTTCTTAGATTCTCAGCAGTTTCGGTTGGATTGAATGTTATAGAGGTATAAAAAAAAGTGAAAAATATTATTCCTGATGCATATAACAACATATAAAGAGGTTGTCCTTGAGTAAAATAGGAACTCAAATTTAAAAATGTTTCGTTATTTGAAAATGAAAAATTTGAAAATGTTACTGGCAGTAATAGAAGTGCAGAAGCAAAAATTGCAGGAATTACTCCAGCTTGATTTATTTTTAAAGGTAAATGCGATGACTCTCCACCATACATTTTATTACCCATTTGTCTTTTAGGATAATTAATTAGAATTTTTCGTAAGGCTCTTTCCATAAAAACTACAAAAAGAATTGTGACTATTAATAGAACAAATATAGCTAGGATCATAAATGTTGAAACTGCTCCCGTTCTACCTAATTCAAAAGTTGTAACTAAAGCTCTTGGTATTTCAGCCACGATACCAGCAAAAATTATTAACGATATACCGTTACCAATACCTCTTTGAGTGATTTGCTCTCCCAACCACATTAAAAATATTGTACCCGCAACAATAGTTGTAACAGTAGTTATTTTAAAAAAAGCTCCTGGATTAATTACCAGATCAGCAGATGACTCTAAACCAACAGATAAACCATATCCTTGCACAGTTGCAAGTAACACTGTTCCATATCTAGTAATTTGTGTAATTTTGGCTCTTCCTGTCTCACCTTGAGCTTTAAGGTTTTTAAAATAATCAGAAACCCCTGTCAAAAGTTGAACTATAATTGCCGAAGAAATATAAGGCATTATACCTAATGCAAATATAGCCATTCTACTAACTGCACCTCCTGCAAAAACATTAAACATGCCTAACAATCCTTTTTGATTGCCTTCCATCATTATTCTCAATTGTTCTGGGTCTATACCTGGCAAAGGTACAAAAGTTCCAAATCTATAAACGGCTAAAATTAAGATAGTAAATATAATTCTATTTCTTAAATCATTTGTTGATGATGATGCACTCATATAAACAAACTATTTTTTTAATTGAATAGATCCACCAACTTTTTCTAGTTTTTCTATTGCTGATTTAGAGGCTAGGTCAGCTTCAATATTAATTTTATCTTTTACTTCACCAGAACCTAAAATTTTTAATTTTTTTGAGTTTTTATTTATTAATTTAAGTTTTTTTAATAATTCTGAGTTTAATACTTCATTTGGATTAATATTTTTTTTGTCTATGTAAGATTGAATTTTATCTAGATTTAAAATTGCAACATTCTCTTTTAATATCGGGTTAAAACCTCTTTTTGGAAGTCTTCTGTATAATGGCATTTGACCACCTTCAAAACTTTTTATAGCTACCCCAGATCTTGATTTTTGACCTTTAACTCCTCTGCCTGATGTTTTGCCTTTTCCAGAGCCAATTCCTCTTCCAACTCTTATTTTAGATTTATTGATTTTTTCTCTATTATTTAAAGTAATCATTATCCTCTTTTTTCAATTATATCAGAAATTTTTTTATTTCTAATTGCTGATATTTGTTTTGGTGAACTTTGTTTCATTAATGCTTTCATTGTAGCTCTAATAACATTGTGTGCATTAGAAGTTCCCATAGATTTTGCAACAATATCTTTTACTCCTAAAACTTCACATACTGCCCTAATAGGACCTCCTGCAATAATACCTGTCCCTTTTGAAGCAGCTCTTAGAACTATTCTACCCGAGCCATCTTTTGCCTTAACGTCATGATGTATCGTTCTGCCTTCTCTTAATGGTATATGGGTAAGTTTTCTTCTTGCCATCTCATTTGCTTTTTTTATAGCATCAGGTACTTGTTTAGCTTTTGCGTGAGCTATACCAATTTTACCTGCTTGATTTCCAACAACTACAAGCGCTGAAAATCCAAATCTTCTTCCACCTTTAACAACTTTAGTAATTCGATTTATGTGGACTAATTTTTCTAATATATCGTCAGTTTTTTTATCTTTTAAATTTTCCATAATTAAAATTCCATTCCATTTTCTCTTAGAGTTTCTGCAAAAACTTTAATTCTACCGTGATATTTGTAAGAACCTCTATCAAAGTAAATTTTAGTAATTTTTTTCTCTTGAGCTTTTTTAGCTAATTTTTGAGCAACCAATTTAGATAGTTCAGTTTTATTAACTTTGTCTGCTGATCTAAGATCTTTTTCTATAGATGAAGCAGATAATAATGTTACTTTTTTTGTATCATCAATTATTTGAGCTGAAATATTTTTTGATGATCTAGAAATACTTAATCTAAATCTATCTTTTGAAGCAACCTTTTTAACTTTATTGCTAACTCTAAATCTTTTTCTTATACTAGTGTTTAATTTCATTACTTCTTCTTACCTTCTTTTTTTAAAACATACTGTCCTTTTTCTCGAACACCTTTTCCTTTATATGGCTCAATTTTTCTTAGTGTTTTGATTTTAGAAGCAACTTCACCAACTAGCTGCTTATCAGAGCCTGTAATTTTTAAAGTTGTTTGCTTTTCAACCACAATTTTAATGCCTTCTGGTATGTCAAAATTGATATCATGACTATAACCTAATTGTAAGTTTAACTGATTTCCTTTTAACGCTGCTCTATAACCAACACCAACTAATTCTAAGGTTTTTTCATAACCTGTGCTGGATCCAATAACAGCATTATTGATTAAACTTCTATTCATTCCCCAAAGTCTTTTTGAGTTTTGATCTACTTTTTTTGGTTTAATAGAAATTTCTTTACCCTCAATTATGTCTAAATTAAACATATCTAGATCAACATTGATTGATTTTTTCCCTAGAGGTCCCTCTATATTTATAATAT
Source organism: Candidatus Pelagibacter communis (assembly GCF_001180205.1). Classification (GTDB taxonomy): domain Bacteria; phylum Pseudomonadota; class Alphaproteobacteria; order Pelagibacterales; family Pelagibacteraceae; genus Pelagibacter; species Pelagibacter ubique_O. The sequence goes on from NZ_CVSU01000085.1 coordinate 55,978, forward strand.
TTCCAGCTAAAGCAACTTTTACTTTTTCTGGGATCGATATGTTTATTTTACCTATTTTAGACATTAAAATACCTTACAAATTATTTCGCCACCAACTTTTTGTTTTCTAGCATCTATATCAGTCATTACTCCTTTTGGAGTTGAAACAATAGCAATACCTAAACCATTATTTATTTTAGGTAAGCTATCTGCAGATGAAAAAATTCTTCTACCAGGTTTTGATACTCTTTCAAAAGCACTAATTACTGGATTGCCTGAATGGTACTTAAGTTCTAATGATAGTATGGGTTTCTTTTCTTCAGAACTTACTTTAAAATCTTTAATAAAGCCCTCATTTTTAAGTATATCTGCAATTTTTGTTTTAAAATTAGATGAAGGTAATTCTACTTTTTTATGATTTCTAGCTTGAGCGTTCTTCACTCTTGCAATCATATCTCCTATTGGGTCACTTAAACTCATAATTTTCCTTTCTACCAGCTAGATTTAACTAAGCCAGGTATCTTTCCTTGTAATCCTAATTGTCTTAATGCAATTCTTGAAATCTTTAATTTTCTGTAAACACCATGAGGTCTTCCAGTAATCTCACATCTATTCATAACTCTTATTTTTGCTGAGTTTCTTGGTAATTTAGATAATTTTTGTTGCGCTTTAAATCTTTCTTCTAATGGAATCTTTTTATCCATCACAATCTTTTTTAATGCTTGTCTTTTCTTATAAAGCTTATCTGAAAGCTTAATTCTTTTTTTATTTTTATTAACAGCGCTTAACTTTGCCATGTTTAATTATCTCCTTTTTTAATGAATGGAAAATTCATTTTTTCTAGTAATGCAAAACTATGCTCTTTATTTATTGCTTTAATAACTATTACTATATCTAAACCTCTAACTTTGTCTGCTCTGTCGAAGCTTACTTCTGGGAAAATTATATGTTCTTTAATTCCAAATGTATAATTACCAAATTTGTCAAATCCTTTTGGTGACAAACCTCTAAAATCTTTAATTCTTGGTAATGCAATATTCACTAATCTGTCTAAGAATTCATACATTCTATTTTTTCTTAATGTTACCTTTAAACCAGCATTTGATCCTTTTCTGGTTTTGAAATTTGCTACTGATTTTTTAAACTTAGTTGTAACTGGTTTTTGTCCAGTAATTTTAGCCATATCTTCCTCGCATGATTTTAAAATCTTTGAATCTGTAGCATCTAAACCAAGACCCATATTTAAAACAACTTTCTCAATTCTTGGAGCCATATAAATATTTTTAAAACCAAACTGATCTTTTAATGCAGGCTGAATTTCTTTATTGAATATTTCCTTTAATCTTGGTGTCATTATTTTTTAGCCTCTTTTTTCTTAGCCACTTTTTCATCAATTAGTTTTAAGTTAGAAATATGAATAAAGCTTTCCTTTGGAAAAATTCCACCTTTTTTCTCTTTTGTTGTTTTAACGTGTTTTTTAACCATGTTTATTTCTTTGACTTTAGCTCTGTTATTAACTCTATCAATTTCAATAACTTCGCCCTCTTTTTTTTTATCTTTGCCAGCTAAAACTCTTACTTTCAAACCTTTTTTAATCATTATAAAACCTCCGGTGCCAAAGAAATAATTTTCATTTGACCTCTGCTTCTTAATTCTCTTGTAACTGGTCCAAAAATTCTTGTTCCTACTGGCTCCCCTTTATCATCAACTAACACAGCAGCATTATTATCAAATCTTACTTTAGAACCATCATTTCTGTGAATTCCTTTTTTAACCCTCACAACAACAGCTTTATGTACAGATCCTTTTTTAACTTTTCCTTTAGGTATAGCCTCTTTAACTGCAATCACAATTGTATCACCAATACTAGCGTATCTTCTTTTTGATCCACCTAGAACTTTTATGCACTCAATTCTTTTTGCGCCAGTATTGTCAGCAACTTGTAATTCTGTTTGAACACCAATCATTACTTTGTAATCTCCATAACTTGAAATTTTTTATTTTTAGAAAAGGGTTTGCTCTCAATGATTGAAACTTTGTCACCAGTTTTGAACTTATTATTTTCATCGTGAGCGTTATAGTTTTTTCTAACTCTGATTACTTTTTTTAGAACTGGGTGAGAATATTTACGTTCTACCATAACAGTAACCGTTTTATTTGGTTTATCGCTTATAACTACACCTGTAAGTATTTTTTTAGGCATTTGCTTTTCCTTTTAAAATTGTTTTTAATCTTGCTATTGTTTTTCTAGTTTCTCCAATTTTAGCTGGGTTTGTTACTTGTGAATTCATTTTTTGAAATCTGAAATTAAAAAGATCTTTCTTAAGTTTATCAATATTTTTCACAATTTCGTCCTTTGATAATTTTTTAATTTCTTGTTTTTTCATTATGCAAATCTCTTAATTGTTTTAGTCTTTATAGGTAACTTTGCTGATGCTTTGTACAATGCTTCTTTTGCAATTTGTTCTGAAACACCATCAACTTCAAATAAAATTCTTCCTGGTTTTACTCTGCATGCGAAATACTCTGGAGAACCCTTCCCTTTACCCATTCTAACTTCAATTGGTTTTTTTGAAACTGGTATATTTGGAAAAATTCTTGTCCAAACTCTTCCTTGTCTTTTCATATGTCTCGTTAAAGCAACTCTTGCAGCTTCTATCTGTTTTCCGGTAACTCTTTCGGGCTGCAAAGCTTTTAATGCGTAAGCACCATAGTTAATAGTACTAGCTCTTGTAGCGTTACCATGAATTCTACCTTTATGCGCTTTTCTCCACTTTGTTCTTACTGGTTGAAGCATTACTGTTTACCTTCCTTTGGTGTTACTTTGTTAGTCTCTTGACTAAATTCTCTAGCAAACACCTCACCTTTATAAATCCAAACTTTAATTCCAATAATTCCATAAGTTGTAAGAGCCTCTGCCTCTGCATAATCTATATCAGCTCTTAATGTATGAGATGGAATACTTCCATCTCTTAACCACTCTGTTCTTGCGATTTCATTTCCACCAAGTCTTCCACTGACTGAAACTTTTATTCCTTTGGCTCCCAATCTAATACATGATTGCATTGCTCTTTTCATGGCTCTTCTATAAGAAATTCTTTTAACAAGCTGTTGTGCAATATTTTCTGCTACCAAATAAGCATTCGTCTCAGGTTTTTTTACCTCTTTTATATTTAGATTTACTTCATTTGAAGTTAATTTTGAGAGATTGTTTTTAATTTTATCTATATCACTTCCTTTTTTACCAATCACAAATCCTGGTCTAGAAGTATAAATTGTGACATAACACTTATTAGATGTTCTTTCGATCATTACCTTAGATACACCAGAATTTATTACGTTTTTCTTGATATACTCTCTTATTTTAAAATCTTCGATTAAATAATTTCCAAAATCTTTTTTCTTAGCATACCATACAGAATCCCATCCTCTGTTGACACCTAATCTAAAACCTACAGGATTAACTTTTTGTCCCATGTTTCTCCATTTGTTTTGTTTCTGATAAAATTATTGTAACAGTTGACCAAGGTTTTAATATTGGTGCCGCTCTTCCTTTGGCTCTTGGTCTAAATCTTTTCATAACTATTTTTTTTCCACAATATGCTTCTTTAACTATTAATTTATCAATATCGTATTGAAAATTATTTTCAGCATTGGCAACCGCTGAGCTAATTGTTTTTCTAACATCTCTAGTAACTCTTTTTTCTGAAAACTGTAAATCTCTAATTGCAACATCAACTTTTTTACCAACAATACTTCTAAGTATTGGATTTAACTTTCTAACACTTGATCTAATACCGTTATTAACAGACTTCACTGTTTTTTCGATAGATTTATCTATTTTCTTTTTATTGCCCATAATTATTTCTTCTCTGCTGTTGCTGGTTTAGCTTTTTTATCGGCCGGTGTATGACCAAAGAACGTTCTTGTTGGCGCAAACTCACCTAATTTATGTCCTACCATATCTTCCGAAACAGTTATTGGTATAAATTTTTTACCATTATAAATTTGGAAACTTACCCCTACAAAATCTGGTAAAATTGTAGATTTTCTTGACCAAGTTTTAATAGGAATTTTCTTTGGATCATCTTTGTACTTGTCGACTTTCTTCATCAAGCTCTCCTCTACAAACGGACCTTTCCAAACTGCTCTAGCCATTACTTAGTATCCTTCCTCTTATTTCTTCTCTTAACTATAAATTTATCTGTTCTCTTATTATCCCGAGTTTTTAAACCTTTAGCAGATTGTCCTGTAGGTGAAACTGGATGTCTTCCTCCAGCAGATTTTCCTTCTCCACCTCCATGTGGGTGATCAACTGGGTTTTTAACAACACCTCTAGTATGAGGTCTTCTACCCAACCACCTTGATCTACCTGCTTTTCCAATTTTAATATTTTTTTGATCTGGATTACTTAAAATTCCAATTGTAGCTAAAGCTCTTGAATCTATTCTTCTCACTTCACCTGAGGCTAATTTTATTAAACTATAGTTTCCATCTAGACCACTAATAGTAACTGATGAACCAGCTGCTCTAGCAATTTTTCCACCACCACCTGGCTGTATCTCGACATTATGTATATTTATGCCAACTGGAATGTCTTGCAATGGCATACAATTACCTACTTTGATTTCTTTTTTAGAACCACTTTCAACTTTATCTCCAACTTTAATTTTTTGCGGTGCTAAGAAATATGAGTGAGTACCATCCTCAAATTTAACTAACATAATGTAGCATGATCTATTAGGATCATATTCAATTCTTTCAACTGTGGCCTCCATGTCGAATTTTTTTCTATAAAAATCAACATGTCTGTACATTTTTTTATGCCCACCAGCTCTATTAATAGAGGTAATATGACCGTTGTTATTTCTACCTTTCATGGCATTTTTTGGAGAGACAAGCGTCTTAAAAGGTTTGCCTTTCCATAAACCAGTTCTGTCAACTAAAATGGTACCTCTCGTAGATTTTGTATATGGTTTAAAAGTTTTTAATGCCATTTATTAAATTCCTGTTGTTAGATCAATGCTCTGACCTTTTTTTAATGTAATTATTGCTTTTTTATATCCAGATACTTTCACTTTTCTACCTCTGGTAACTTTTGTTCTGTTCTGTTTGTTAATAATATTTATCTTAGTCACATTAACTTTGAATATTTTCTCAATATTCTTTTTTAAATTTTTCTTATTTGCACCATCTGGAACTTTAAAAACAATTTTATTTAGTTCAGATAAGTTAGTTGATTTCTCAGTAACCACCGGAGAAAGAATTTTGTCGTATAAATGAATCTTTTCCATATTATGAATATCTCTTTTCTAGTTCTTTTACAGAACTTTCTGTAAAAACTACTTTTTTAAATTTAATAATATCATAAGCACTGAAATGATTTACATCTGTAACTTTAACATTTGGAATATTTCTTACTGATTTTTCGATTTTTTCTTTAGAACTTTTATCTAAAATTATTAGTGAATTTTTAATTTCAAGTTTATTAATGATTGAGTTCATCTCTTTTGTTTTTTTAATTTCAGAACTAAAATCATTTAAGATTAATAAATTTTTATTGTTATTTTTTTCAGTAATTAATGAGGCTACACTTTGTTTTTTCTCAGTTTTGTTTAGTTTTCTTTTTTTATAAGCCAATTCACCTTTTGGTCCATGAGCAATACCACCGCCAACAAATATAGGAGCTTTTCTACTTGCATGCCTTGCACCACCTGTTCCCTTTTGTGCATATATTTTTGATGTTGGTCCTCTTACTTCATTTTGTTGTTTAGTTTTTGCGTGTCTTCCTTTGTAATTAGCATTCGTTTTGTAAAGAACAGCACTTACCAACTTGTGGTTAATTTTTGCTGAAAAAATCTTATCCAAAACTTCAATACTATCTTTTTTCCCGTCTATGCTTATTTTATCTAATTTCATTATTTTTTCTTTTTCTCAGGTGTTTTTTTAGCCTCTTCAGCAGCAGCTTGTTTCTCACCAATTGTCATTTTGCTTATATTTTTTACTGATTTTTTAACCATTACTTCAGAATTTTTTGAACCAGGTATTGATCCTTTTAGGTAAAGAAGTTCGTTTTCTAAGTCAGTTTTTATTATTTCAATATTTTGCATTGTTCTTAGCTTGTCACCCATATGACCAGCCATTTTTTTTCCTTTAAAAACTTTTCCTGGATCTTGACTATGCCCTGTTGAACCATGTGCTCTGTGAGAAATAGAAACACCATGACTGGCTCTTAAACCACCAAAATTATGTCTCTTCATAGCACCTGCAAAACCTTTACCAATTGTTTTTGATCTTGTGTCTACAAATTTAATATCTTTGAATATTTCTAAACCAAACTCGTTTCCTTCTTTATAAACAGATGTGTCGTTTACTCTAAATTCTTTTAATCTTTTCTTAGCTTCAGTATTTTTTTTAGCAAAAACACCTTTCATAGCTTTTGTTAATTTTGAATTTTTAATTTTCCCGTATCCAAGCTGAACAGCCTTGTACCCTCTTTTTTCTTCTTCAATAACCTGAATAACTCTGGCTTTTTCAACCTTAAGCACAGTCACAGGAACTAACTGACCAGATTTATAGAATTCTCTGGTCATACCTATTTTCTTTCCTAATAAAGCTATCTCGCTCATAATTAAATTTTTATCTCCACATCTACACCAGAAGCTAAATCAAGTTTCATCAATGCTTCTACAGTTTGTGGTGTTGGTTCAATGATATCTATTAATCTTTTGTGTGTTCTTGATTCAAATTGCTCTCTACTTTTCTTATCTATGTGAGGTGATCTTAATACAGTGTATCTTTCAATTCTTGTAGGTAATGGAATAGGACCTTTAATTGTAGCCCCAGTTCTTTTAACTGTATTTACAATTTCTTCTGTTGAAGCGTCTAGAACCTTATTATCGTACGCTCTTAGTTTTATTCTTATGTTTTGCTTTTCCATTAACCCGCTACCTTTTTAGTTACTTCGTCTTGAACGTTTTGAGGAACTTTAGAATAATGATCAAAGAACATTGAATATTGTGCTCTTCCTTGTGACATTGATCTAAGATTATTGATATAACCAAACATATTGGCTAGAGGAACCATAGCTGTAATTACAGTTGCATTTCCTCTTTGTTCTTGAGTGCTAATTTGCCCTCTTCTACTGTTTAAATCACCTATAACATCTCCCATATAGTCCTCTGGAGTAACGACTTCTACTCTCATAATTGGTTCTAGAAGTTTTAATCCACCTTGAGTACAAGCTTCTTTAAAACATGCTCTACTTGCAAGTTCAAAGGCTAAAACGCTTGAGTCAACGTCATGATGTAAACCATCAACAATAGTTACTTTGTAATCGATCATTGGGAAACCTGCCAAAATTCCACTATCAGACACAGTTTCAATACCTTTTTCAACACCAGGAATAAATTCTTTTGGAATAGCTCCACCCTTAATAGCACTTTCAACTTCTCTTCCTTTTCCTGGTTCTTGAGGTTCAACAAATAATTTAACCTTAGCAAACTGACCGGCACCACCACTTTGTTTTTTATGTATGTATTCATACTCAGCAGATTTTTCTATAGTTTCTCTGTAAGCAACTTGTGGAGCACCTACGTTAGCTTCAACTTTAAATTCTCTTTTCATTCGATCAACAATAATATCTAAGTGAAGTTCACCCATACCTTTAATGATTGTTTGACCCGACTCTTCATCTGAAGAAACTCTAAATGATGGATCCTCTTTAGCTAATCTTGCTAATGCTTCACCCATTTTTTCTTGATCACCTTTTGTTTTTGGCTCTACAGCAATTTCAATTACTGGGTCTGGGAATTCCATTGGCTCTAATAAAACTGGATTTTCTTTGTCACATAAAGTGTGACCAGTCATAGTATTTTTTAATCCTGCTAGTGAAACAATATCACCTGCATTAGCCTCTTTAATATCTTCTCTTGAATTAGCATGCATTAAAAGCATACGACCAACTCTTTCTTCCTTATCAGATGAAGAGTTGTATACGGCAGTTCCAGACTTAATTGTACCAGAATAAATTCTAACAAATGTTAAAGAACCTACAAAAGGATCGTTTGCAACTTTAAATGCTAAACCGGAAAAAGAAGAACTATCATCAAATTTCATTTCTATTTCATCTTCTGATCCAACTTTTGTTCCTTTAATTGAACCAATATCAACTGGACTAGGCAAGTAGTTCACAACTGCATCTAGTAAAGGCTGAACACCTTTATTTTTAAAGGCAGATCCAGTTAAAACAGGAACAAAACTAAAATCCAATGTTCCTTTTCTTATGCATTTAACCAAATCTTCTTCCTTAATTTCGTCTCCATTTAAGTAAGATTCCATTAACTTTTCATCTTGTTCTACAGCAGTTTCGATTAATTCCGTTCTGTACTTTTCAGTTATTTCTTTAAGATCATCAGGAATATCTTTGTATTCCCATTCTGCACCTAAAGCCTCATTTTTCCAAACTTGAGCTTTCATTTTAACTAAATCAACAACTCCAGTTAGAGAAGCTTCAATTCCAATAGGAACTTGTAATACTAATGGCTTGGCACCTAATCTATCTTTAATCATGTCTACACATCTAAAAAAATCAGCACCTGTTCTGTCTAATTTGTTTACAAAACAAATTCTCGGCACTTTATACTTATCAGCTTGTCTCCATACAGTTTCGGATTGTGGTTCTACACCTGCTACACCATCAAAAACAGCTACTGCACCATCTAAAACTTTTAAAGATCTCTCTACTTCAATAGTAAAGTCTACGTGACCTGGAGTATCTATGATATTAACTCTGTGATCATTCCAAAAACAAGTAGTTGCTGCGGAAGTAATTGTGATACCTCTTTCTTGTTCTTGTTCCATCCAATCCATAGTAGCTGCACCATCGTGAACTTCACCAATTTTATGACTTTTACCTGTGTAATATAAAATTCTTTCTGTAGTAGTTGTTTTACCAGCATCTATATGGGCCATGATCCCAATGTTTCTGTATTTATCTAATGAATGAGTTCTAGCCATATCCTATTACCACCTAAAATGAGCAAATGCCTTATTGGACTCTGCCATTTTGTGTACATCCTCTCTTTTTTTAACGGCAGCACCTTTTTTTTCATAAGCATCATAAAGCTCATTAAAAATTTTATCTGCCATATGTTTATCTTTTCTTTTTCTTGCTGACTCAACTAACCATCTAATGGCTAAAGCTTGTGCTCTTTTACTTTTTACCTCAACAGGAACTTGATAAGTTGCACCACCAACTCTTCTAGATCTAACTTCTACAGTTGGTTTGATGTTATTAATTGCTTCATTGAAAATATTAATCGGTTCATCTTTAGTTTTTGTTTTAATTTTATCTATAGCGTCATAAACTATTTTGGCAGCAATACCTCTTTTGCCGTCATACATGATATTGTTGATTAATTTAGGAATAATAGTTGATTTGAATTTTGGATCTGGAACTACATTTTTTTTCGGTTGAGTTTTTTTTCTAGACATTATTTACCCTTTTTCGTTCCGTATAAAGATCTTCTTTGTTTTCTATTTGCAACACCTTGAGTATCTAGATTGCCTCTTAAAATATGATAACGAACACCTGGTAAATCTTTTACCCTACCACCTCTAATCAGAACTACCGAGTGTTCTTGAAGGTTATGACCTTCGCCTGGAATATAAGCTGTAACTTCAAATCCATTTGACAATCTCACTCTAGCAACTTTTCTTAATGCAGAGTTTGGTTTCTTAGGAGTTGTTGTATAAACTTTTACACAAACACCTCTCTTTAAAGGTTGTTTTTGTAGAGCAGGAACTTTGTTCCTCGCTACTGGTTTCACTCTTTTTTTTCTTAACAACTGATTAATAGTTGGCATAAATATTTTAAAATTAATTAATTTATTTTTAGATGAAAATAACTGACAGGTTATTTTGTGGCAGCGTTTAGTACCGTTAGAAGCACTACATTCCAACCAAAAACATCGCCAAATTACTTATTAATAGCCCTTTGTCAAACTAAAACTGCAATTTTTAGGCGATTTTTTTACTGATTTGCCTGTGTTTCTTCGGGTTCTGAAGCTTCTATTTTATCCTGCTCTGCTAAGAAATTATTATCGTCCTCGAGAGCTTTATTGTTCCATCTGTTTTTAATATTACCAGTACCTGCAGGAACTAATCTTCCAACAATTACGTTCTCTTTTAGGCCATTTAATGGATCAACTTTTCCTTTAATTGCAGCGTCTGTTAATACTCTTGTTGTTTCTTGGAAAGAAGCAGCTGAAATAAACGATTCTGTTTGAAGTGAAGCCTTAGTAATACCCATTAGAACTCTTTCACCAACGGCTGGTGTTTTTCCTTCTGCAACCAATTTTTCATTAGTATTGTCAAACTTAATTCTATCAACCACTTCACCAGGTAAATAACTTGAGTCACCTGATACTTTAACCTCAACTTTTTTAAGCATTTGTCTTAAAATAGTTTCAATATGCTTATCGTTTATTATTACACCTTGTAATCTATAAACTTCTTGAACTTGATTAACAAAATATTCTGTTAAATCTTTGATTCCTAAAATTCTTAAAATATCATGTGGCAGTGGTTGACCATCTAGAAGATACTCTCCTTTTTGAATTTTTTCGCCTGGATTGAAATTGATATGTTTACCTTTTGGAATTAAATAATTTGAAGGTTCTGATCCATCTTCAGGAACAATAGATACTCTTTGTTTGCCTCTTACCTCTTTACCAAAAACAACACTACCATCATTTTCTGCAATGATCGCACTATCCTTGGCCTTTCTAGCTTCAAATAACTCAGCAACTCTTGGAAGACCTCCGGTAATATCTTTTGTTTTTGTAGTTTCCTTAGGTAATCTTGCAATTACATCACCTGCATAAACTTTTTGACCATCTTTAATTGATAAAATCGAATCTGGTACTAGATAATATCTAGCTTCATTATCGTCAGCTTTTTTAATCACATTTCCTTTTTCATCTCTTAAAGTAATTCTAGGTTTTAAATCAGTACTTTTTGATTGACCTCTCCAATCAATTACTGATTTAGAAGAAATTCCTGTTGCATCGTCAGTAGTTTCTTGAATTGATACACCATCAATTAAATCTACATAACTAGCTGTACCACTTTTCTCTGCTATAACTGGTGTTGTGTAAGGATCCCATTCACATATTTTAGTATTTGCTTTGACTTTGTCACCATTGTTAAAAAATAATCTTGAACCATAGGCAACTTTATAAACAGCTATCTGAACTCCTTTGTCATCCTCTATAGAAAGTTGAGTGTTGCAAATAGAAAACAAAGAAGATCTTTATACGGAACGAAAAAGGGTAAATAATGTCTAG
>NZ_CVSU01000086.1 GCF_001180205.1 Candidatus Pelagibacter communis
ATATTTTCTTCATCCTACTTGGAACACCTAGTGGGTTTAATACAATATCAACTGGTCTACCGTCTTCTCTATATGGCATATCCTCTACAGGTACAATTTTACTTACAACTCCTTTGTTTCCATGTCTTCCTGACATTTTATCACCAGGTCTTAATCTTCTTTTTATAGCAACGAATACTTTTACCATTTTCATAACGCTTGGTAATAAATCATCTCCACTTCTAATTTTTAAAACTTTATCTTCAAATCTCTCTGTAATGTCTTGTTTTGCTTTATTATATTGATCTTTTAGTTGAGCTAATGTTGTTTCGTCATTTACATTCCCTACTGTGATTTTGAAGACATCATTAATAGATAGTTTATTAATTGTATCAAAATCTAACTTAGTTCCTTCGGATAGATCTTTAACTTTTTTAGTTAAAACGGATCCTGACAAAAATTGTGAAGCTCTTTGCTTAATACTTCTTTCTAATATTTCTTCCTCAACAATTTTATCTTGTTGAACTTGTTCAATCTCAGCTCTTTCAATAGTTATTGATCTCTCATCTTTCTCAATTCCATGTCTATTGAATACTCTTACATCAACTACCGTTCCACTTGATCCTCTAGACATTCTTAAAGATGTATCAGTTACATCAATAGCTTTTTCTCCGAATATTGATCTTAATAATTTTTCTTCAGGACCAGATGCCGAGTCTCCCTTTGGAGTAACTTTACCAACTAAAATATCTCCAGCATTAACCTCCGCTCCAATATAAACTATTCCTGATTCATCAAGGTTTTTTAAAGCCTCTTCATTTACATTTGGTATATCTCTTGTGATTTCTTCTTCACCAAGTTTTGTATCTCTCGCCATTATTTCATATTCAACAATATGAACAGATGTAAATACATCATCTGTAACACATCTTTCTGAAATAAGAATTGAGTCCTCAAAGTTGTAACCTTGCCATGGCATGAAAGCTACAGTAACATTCTTACCTAAAGCAAGTTCACCCAATTTTGTTGAAGGACCATCTGCAATAATATCTCCAGATTTAACTTTGTCACCAACTCTAACTAATGGTCTTTGATTTATGCAGGTATTTTGGTTTGATCTTTTAAATTTTTGAAGATTATAGATATCTACACCAGACTTACTAAAGTCTGTTTCCTCAGTTACTTTGATAACAATTCTTTTACCATCTATTTTATCAACAATTCCATCACGCCTAGCAACAATGGTTACTCCAGAGTCTAAAGCTACATCACTTTCAATTCCTGTACCAACAAGTGGCGACTCAGGTTTTAATAATGGAACTGCTTGTCTCATCATATTTGATCCCATTAAGGCTCTGTTTGCATCATCATTTTCTAGGAATGGAATTAATGATGCTGCAACTGAAACTAGTTGTTTTGGTGAAACGTCAATGTAATCTATAGAGTCAGGTTTAGACAAAAGAAAATTTAAATTTTGTCTGCATGAAACTAGTTCTTCAGTAATTTTTCCATTTTTATCAAGTTTTGTATTTGCTTGAGCAATTGTAAATTTAGTTTCTTCCATTGCTGATAAGTATTCAACTTTATCTTGAACTACTCCATCTTTTACTTTTTTGTATGGACTTTCAATGAAGCCATACTTATTAATTTTTGCATATGTAGATAAACTATTAATCAAACCAATATTTGGACCCTCGGGAGTCTCAATTGGACAAATTCTTCCATAGTGTGTTGGATGCACATCTCTAACTTCAAAACCTGCCCTCTCTCTTGTCAAGCCACCCGGGCCTAACGCTGAAACTCTTCTTTTGTGAGTAATTTCTGATAATGGATTTGTTTGGTCCATAAACTGAGATAGTTGTGAACTTGCAAAAAAATCTTTCAATGAAACTGTTAATGGTTTTGCATTAATTAGATCTTGTGGCATTGCTGACTCAACATCTAGAGTTGTCATTTTTTCTTTAATGGCTCTTTCCATTCTATAAACACCAATTCTAGCTTGGTTCTCAACTAACTCTCCAACAGAACGTACCCTTCTATTTCCAAGGTGATCTATATCATCAACATCATCTTTACCATCGCGTAAATCCAACATTTTATGAATAATTGCAATGATATCATCATTTCTTAATATGGTTATTTTGTCAGAACACTCTTGATTTAATCTTGAGTTCATTTTAACTCTTCCAACATCAGACAAATCATATCTATCTGAGCTAAAGAAAAGATTATTAAATATTTGAGTTGCTATCTCTATGGTTGGGGGCTCTCCTGGTCTTAACATTTTATAGATTTCAGTGATAGCTTCGTCTTTATTATTATTTTTATCAGCTAAAATTGTAGTAAGTAGATATGGTCCTTTATTTATAGAATTAGTAACAGAAATTTGAAGTGTATGAATATTTGCATCTAAAATTTGTTGAATAATTGTGTCATTTAATTCAGTCCCAATTTTAAATACACCCTCTTCTTCTTCATTAATTTTTACATCTCTGTGTAAAAATTTACCAAACAAAGACTCTTTAGAAACTAGTATGTCTTTAAGACCATCATTAGCTAATTTTTTTGCACTTAAAAAATTAATCTTGTCACCTAATTTAATTACTACTTCACCAGTCTTTGCATCAATTACTTCTTCAGAGAAATTTTTAGCTTTGTAGTTTTCAGGATTAAACTTTGTTTTCCACTTTTCTGTTTTTGAATCAAAATTATATTGTTCGCTCTCATAGAACTCATCTACTATTTCGGATTTTGTATAACCTAAAGCTAACAATAAAGTAGATGAAAAAATTTTCTTTTTTCTGTCAATTTTAAAATATAGAAAATCTTTAACGTCATACTCAAAATCTAACCAAGAACCTCTATTAGGTATTACTCTACAATTAAATAAAAGCTTACCACTTGCGTGAGTTTTTCCTTTATCATGATCGAAAAATACACCTGGACTTCTATGCATTTGGTTTACTACAACTCTTTGAACACCATTAGTGATAAAAGTTCCACTATTAGTCATCATAGGAACTTCACCCATATAAACTTCTTGCTCTTTAGCTGATAAAATATCTTTTGTATTATTTTCTTGATCTATTTCGTAAACAACT
>NZ_CVSU01000087.1 GCF_001180205.1 Candidatus Pelagibacter communis
AAAAGTGATGGCCAAAAATTAGATCCAATCATTAAATACGATATTCAGTGTATGTCGATTGGTTTTTTAGCAGACCAGCAAACACCGATGATATGGCGTGGTCCTATGGTAACAAGTGCAATTAAAACATTTACTCAAAAAGTGAATTGGAAAGATTTAGATTTTATTATTGTAGATATGCCTCCAGGAACTGGTGATACTCAACTTACATTTTCTCAAGAAATTAAAATGGATGGTGCAATAATTGTAAGCACACCTCAAGAAGTAGCTCTTTTAGATGTTAAAAGAGGTATAAAAATGTTTGATAAGCTAGGAGTAAAAATTTTGGGTTTAGTTGATAACATGAGTTTTTTTATTGGTGATGATGGAAAAAAATATAAAATTTTTGGAGAAGATGGTGTTAAAAAGACTGCAAAAGAATTTCAAAAAGAATTTTTAGGTGAAATACCAATTAATCCTGAGGTTGGTAAAACTGGTGATGAAGGAAAGCCAATTGTTGAAGCTGACCCTGAACATAAAATTTCAAAAATATATTTAAACTTTGCTGAAAAAATTAAATCAACTTATCTTTAAGATCAAAAGCAATCATTAATTCATTCCACTCTCTTTTAGACAGACCAGAACTTTCAACATCTACATTTTCACCTTTAATAAGTTTTTGGATAATTAATTTTCCTTTTGCAGAAATCTCGGTTCCACCAACTCTATAATCCATAAAAGCATCATAAGTTAT
>NZ_CVSU01000088.1 GCF_001180205.1 Candidatus Pelagibacter communis
CCTGCCGCTGCTGGAGCTGCTGCTGCCATTGGAGTTACACCCCATTTTTCTTCTAATTGTTTTGAAAGTTCAGCTGCCTCTGCAACAGTCAAACTTGATAAGTCTTCAATAATTTTGTTTAGGTCAGGCATATGTATTACTCTTTGGGTTGTGTTTCAGAATTTTCTGCCGACAAACTACTCATTTTTTCTGAATGTGCAAGCAAAATACTGATTAATTTAGATGCAGAAGCATTCAAAATACCCACAATATTGGCTCTTGCTTCATCTAATGTAGGTAAATTGGCTACATTTTGGACACCGGCATGATCTAAGACCTCATTATCCATAATTCCACCAATTAATTTTAAGTTTTCGTTATCTTTTGCAAATTTTGAAAGAATCCTTGCAGACATTATAGCATCCTCTCCAAATGCTACTGCTGTAGGACCAGTAAATAAATTTGATAAATCTTTACACTTAGTTTTTTCTAAAGCTAATTTTGTAATTCTGTTTTTTGTTATTTTAAATATGATTCCATGTTCTCTCATTTTAGCTCTTAGTTCATCTAGTTGAGTCATGGTTAAACCTTGATAATGAGTGACCATAACAGCTTTGCTGTTTTCAAACTTGCTAGTCATTTCTTCAATATAATTTTTCTTTTGTTCTTTGTTCATCATAACTATATCGATTTCCCTAATTTAACCTTGCTTAATC
>NZ_CVSU01000089.1 GCF_001180205.1 Candidatus Pelagibacter communis
AGATAATATCAGGTGCTTTTTTAGAATCTCAGACGATTAAAGGTAAGGCTGATGCAAAGGCTACCCAGATTTATGCAAATGCATATGGGAAATCACCAGAATTTTATAATTTCATCAAGACTTTGGAGACCTATAAAAATACTATTGATTCAACGACTCAACTTATTTTATCTACAGATAATACTTACTTTAAGTATATAGGTAAATAATAGAGTTATTCTCGAAAAGTATACTTCATTTTTATTTAATTCTAAATAAATAATAAATTCTATATAAAAATCCTGTTTATAATAGACTAAGATTTTATATTGGAATAGACTAGGCATAATTATTAATATAACAAGCTAAGTATTAATTCACATATTTTACTTATGCTCTTTACAAATAAAACATTTTTCTGAGTCTATTGTGAGGTTAATTATTTTTGGTAATACAAATGAATAAAAATATTTTTCTCTCTCTAATTGTAATATTTATTTTTTATGCATGTGAGAAAGAACCTATTGTTGAACCTGAAACAAGTACAGAAATTGTATTAGGTGCTTCAGGTGACCCTGCTGAATATTTTTATGATTTTTATTCAAATTCAGATATAAGCTCCAAATATCTTTTTTATTCAACCTCGACTCAAATTAATGCTCCGTCAACTCTTGATCCGACAAAAGACACATTAAATCTGAGGAGCTTTTCACAACATTTATTAACAGTTTCATCTGATGAATATTCTGGTTATACTACTAAAGAACCTTTTAGTGAGATTGAACAGGGAATTGATATTAATAATGACGGTGTATATCATGGTTCTGTAATAGATAAATTAACTTTTACAGCTGAAGCCCCTTGGTATCAGCCATATACTTTAATAGAAAAAATCACTTGGGATGATGAAAATAATAGGTATTCCCCTGGATATGGTTCTTCAGATAGAGTTTATGACACTCTATATTATACACAGCCAACAGAATTTGATTCACTCATTTTTAAATCAGTAATTGATTCTGACAGCATTACTTCAACAAGTGAATTTGCTTTTATTGATCAAAATGAATATAATTCTACAGTTCAAAAGGTTACCACTGGAGAAGATACAACTATTATAGATACCCTATATTTTAAGAAACGGTTTGTTGAAGACTTTTCTTATGCTCGATTGAAAAATATGGATTGCAATGAAGATGGAAGGAAGACAGATGCTGAAACCAGGACACAAGTTCCCTCAGAATGTCCTGAAGGTACAATATTCCTTGAAGATGCAACGGGTGGATTCTGTGATATCACAAATGAAAAATTTAATGATGCGGAAGTCTATTTAGATTTGCCAAGTGGAGTAGATTTAATACATAATTTTAATGAACCATTTCAAGATCGAAATTGTAATGATGTGGCTGATTCTTCAGAGGAGAGGGTGGACTCTAATTGCAGCTTTTTTTGTAGTCATTCATCTTATCTTGATGAAGACGATTGTCTGGAAAATGGGTCTGTTTGGGTACAAGGTATTTTTAGAACGG